>MPMN01000031.1 GCA_002238525.1 Flavobacteriaceae bacterium bin25 | reverse complement strand
TATAATAGAACTTTTTATTTTCTTTTCAATGTTTCTACAACAAAGTAATTAGAGCTTATTTTTAATGTATCTACGTCAAAGAACTTCCATATCAATAAAATGTACGACCAAAAAAATCTGGTATAGCGAAAATGATGACCTCAAAATTTCTTTTTACCTAAATATTTCTCAAGGTTGTAATATCAAAGTTGTTTTTTTTCCTATGAAAATGATATAGACACCAAGGTGTTTTAATCTTTAAACTAAAAGAATAGTTATAAACTCAGGCTCCCAAAAACCTATTGAACTCTTCATCGTCACTAATGTTGTTTTCAAGTTCAAATAAAAAAGTTTTAATATCTATACACTTTAAGTTAATTCCTGTGTTTGAAAGTCTTGAAATCATAGGTTTTGTAACTCTTTCTTCATGAATTATAGGTGCTAAATAAACACCAATAATTTGATTGTTAGGATATCTAGATTTCATTTCAATCAAATGATCCGGAACTGATGCTCCTTCAGCTTTCCACTGTTCAGATTTAGGTTTTATTGTTGTCAACTCAAAAACTACAACTTTATTTTCTTTGAATAATAATATATCAGGGTTCCCTTTAGGACCACCTGGTGAGGGAGTGGGTATTCCAAATTCATTAAGCTGACCATTCCAGACAATGTCATCAATTGTTAGTCTTTCTTCAAAAACGCATAAAAGTTTATAAAACAAATATTCTAATCTTGCTCCCCTTAAGTTTTTACTTGTCAAATAATCCTTATTAAAAACGTTTTTTATAACACTTAGATATTTAGAATATTTATGGGAGAAGTTTTTAGAATCAATGTGATCATTAATTTCATTTACGTAGTATAAAGTGTCTTTTGTTATTGGTTTAATATTTAATGACGTAGTAATAGAAATATCAACATCAACAAAATTGATTTCTTTAGATTGAATAATATTCCCTCTAGTGTCATAAATTAAAACCTCATAAGTTTTATTTTCAACAACAGGAAAATTAATTGACTTACCAGCCATGATCAATTCTCCTATAATTGAATTTTTGTTAGTGTGGATTGTAACTAATAGATCTTGATTGGTTTTATTATAAATAAACTTAGTCTTAGGTGTCTGTTTTACTTCAGGATCACCTATATAGTCTATCCAAAGAGAGATATTATCTCTAAAGTCATATGTTTCATTTGAAAACCCATCTATAATTTTATTTACCTCCTCCTCTTTCGATTTATCAATTTCAATTTTAGTTACCCTTCTTTTTTCTTCGGTTATGGGATTATTTAATGTCATTGACCCTTTACAGATAACTCCTGTTAAAACACATAACTTTTGAAAGTATCTAGATGATGGTGCTTGAACTAATGATATATTACCGAGATGAGTTCCTTTAAACTTATTTACAAGTAACTCTTGTGAGGAATAAGAGAGTCCTCGAAAATTTAAAATTTCCTGGACTGTAAAATCCACTAAATCCTGGCGATTAGATCTAAAAACATAAAGTGCTATTTCTTCGTTGGTTAAATATTTGGTGTGTTTAAGTATCTTAAGGATGTAAACTAAAGGAAAAATGAAAATGTTTTCACAGTTCTTTCAATATTATGGGATTTGTAATTTGAAGTTTAATGAATTGTTGAGTAAAAACCTTAGATGAACTTATGTGAAGATTTTCTTTTTCAGATTCTCTCAAATTTGAACAATTATAACTTTCAAAATAATCACTAAATTCTTCAATAAGATTTAATCCACATTTTGTTACAACAATTGTGTCTGGTGTTGTATTTGTATCTATGTAAGCTAATCCAAAAAACTGAGGAATACTAGCAAATAATGTCCTTAGTGATTGAGGTCTTATGTTTTTGCCAGAGTTTGTAGAACCGTTTTTTCCAAGATACGATCCTAATCGGTCTTGTTTTGATGTGTTCCAAGCCCGATTATTGTATCCCAATTCAACAATCCCCTTTAGCAAGTAAACTGACTGGTGCAGATTTGCTCTTTTTGGTATTAACCAATACTCTTTATCTCTACTTTTTTGTGTCATCCTTTTTTAACACGATTACACGGTCATATTTTATAAGCCCACCATTTGATTTTCTCGGAATCCGCAAATACGGTGTTTTAATCAAATAAGAAAACGTTTTTAAATGATGAAATCCTTCTTTTTTAGAAAGATCCCCTAAATATTTGGATGCATTTACTTCAACGCCTCTTATGACAGAGTTACCAACCACCAAAACAAAATACCCCCCTTTTTTTAGGTGTTTGTAAATATTGATAATAGTTTCTTTCATTTGAAGAAAATACAAAAGCACTACATGTGCTCTCTTTTTATCTAATTCAAAGATTCTCTGAATTACATTATCTAATTCCTTTATACCAATTTCCAAAGGAAACTTATTATAATCTTTAGAATAAATCTGTTCAGTTCCTATTTGTTTCATTTTATGAGAAATAATACTATTGTCATCTAAGTTTCTTAACCATATGTTTTCCAAACTTAAAACCCGAACATAATCAAAAGCATTTATATATGGAGGTGAACAACAAACTAAATCAATCTTTGACAAGTATTTCTTACAAGTAAAACTCTTTGCATCATTGCCTATAAACTGCGGTGGTTCGTGAATTGAATAATCATCTTCAAATTTAAACAAATAATTTTTTGCAATTTTGGAAAATTTAGAAAAAATGTCCGCAGGATCTAAAGGTGTTTTCGGGTGTTTTTTGGAAACATATGGCTTAGGAGATTGTTCATCTGAAAAAGATGTTTTCCGCACAATACTAACAAAACAAATGAAAAGAAAATCTTTAGAAGCAGAATCCAAATTAGAATTGGATATCTTATCATACAAATAGTTTAATTTTTTAATAGTTTCTTTAGAAAACCAAGATCCTATGTTTTTGAAATTTGGTAAATCAAAATCATGTCTTTCATCATAATCTAAAGATGCACAGAAATTTAATACTACCGCTATTTGTAACTCACTTAAAGGAGTGCATTTTACTTTTGTAAGTAAAACACTCAATTTGTCGAAATCTACTCCTAATGGGATTCTATTTAGTAAAGTGCTTTCTAACAAAGTAGTCCCAGATCCCATGAAACAATCAAGAACATAATCTTCTTCTTCAGTGAAATTTTTAATTGCCCAATTCGGAATTTGAGGAATAAATTTTGCTGGATATTTAAAAAATGAATGAGAAAAGTAAGATACATTCTTAGTGTTTATCTCAAATACATCACCATCATTAATTTTATCATTATGAGGAAGTATATCAACTTGTATCATTTTTCTGTTTTTCTAAAATAATTATTGACTCTCTTATATACTTAACCATGTCTCCAATTTTTTTATACTGTTGAGAAGATGTCTCATTCTTTCTTGCAACAATAATTTCCTTTACTTTAAATCCAATATTTTCGGAAATTTCTGAAAGAATTAAATCTGTAGAAACAGGCATCCCGCCATAGGCTGAATTGCCAACAACAATAGCTATAGAACTACTTTCTTTTTGTTTCTTGTAAAGAACTTCTAAAAATGATTGCATTTCTAAAAAATATAAAATAATCATTTTAGGGATTCTTTTATCCCATAAAACACTTAAATTTAACTCTTTCAGGTACTCCTTTAAAAGATTAGAATTAATTAATTCTTGACTTCCATTTCTTTTAAGATCTGCATTCAAGTTGGAGGTTAAAGCTGATTTTCTTAAACTTCTCAACTCTTTGTAACTAGAAACAAATTCCCCTACCCAAAGTTCTATTTTGTATACTTCAAAATAATCAAAACAATTTACATATGGCGGAGAGAAAATAGTTAAATCTAAACTATTATCATCTATCAAACTATTTATTTCTCTAACATCATTGTTATATACTATAGCCTCTGATTTCCCTTTCTTATTCCTTAAATCATCTATGATTTGAGACACTTTTTCTCTAAATTCTTGATAAACATCAAATTTTTGATTTTTCTTTTTCCGGAAATTTTTCTTCTTTAACCCATTACCGCCTTTTTTATAGTTTGATACTTTTCCAAGAATAGATAATAATGCTGTTTTGCCAATTAATTTTGATTTTTCATTGGGCAGTTTGGCTATCGAAACTTTTATCAATTCAATTTTTGATAATGTCTCAACAGAATATAACTTTCTAATTATGGACAACTCGTATTTGTCGTAAACATTTTCACTAACCTCAGGGAATGGTAAATTTATACTCTTAATAAAATCAAAATCATTTTGATCATATGTGCCAATTTTAGTTTTTGTGATAAATGAGCTTAATGGGTTTATCTCAATTCCTATTGATCTAAAGTTGTTGTTTTGACTAGCAACAAGAGTACTGCCTGATCCACTGAATGGATCAAATATCAAAGGGTTTTTATTCTTTCTTACATTTAAATAATCAAATAAATATTCAATTAGCTCTGAAGAGTACCCTTCCTGGTAATAAAACCACCTCTGAAAAGGTTGTTCTTTTGATTTTGAGAAGTTGACTAAACTTGACAAATTATCGTCAATTCTTGTTGTATATTCTATGTCTTTACTTATGTAGAGACTATCTAAGGTCTTATTTTCCAATTTATTTTTTTGAGGTCATCATTTTCGCTATATCAGATATTTTTGATAGACTTTGTCCTTGTACACCATTTTTGTAACCAGATTATTGAATATCGTCTCTTTACTCTGTGAACGATTTATTCTGAAACAGAACTCATTGAAGTATCTATCCAGATGGAAGTCGCTTACCCAGGAATAAGTGGTACGTATCCAAGACTTTATCTGGTGGTTCATCGTATGAAGAGCCTTAAAATTGAGTCCATTGTTGCTCTCAATCTGGGTAATGTTATAAGCCTTGGCTATTGGTTTATATCCTTTCCACTTATCAGTGGTTATCTGGGCAGACTTACTGATATGGTTGACAAAGATGGACTCAAGGGATCCTGCTGAAAAATCTTCTATGCCCATGGCATACATACGCCTAACCTTTCCCTTCTTGGTTAGCTGTACCGCTGTTACTGCTTTCTTTCTCTTGGCATGATAGCTACGCCCTATCTTTCCTTGTTCCACTCCACCCAGAACGAACTCGTCCACGTGTACTATACCATCCATAGGGTACTTGCCACTAGATTCCATAGCCTCTCTGACTTTGTGCATGAAAAGACGGGCAGTGTTTTGAGTCACTTCATAGCGAACAGCTGTGTATCGTGCAGAAAGACTCTTGGTGGTGGTAGACATCTCAAAGCAGATGAAAAAAGCCTTGCGTACACCGAACTTCACCTTGTGGAACAAGGTATTGGCTGTAGCTGACTCGGTATGACTACAGATGTTGCACGTCCGGGAAAAATCCTTGCGTACCTGACAAGCTTTGTGTCCACATTTGACACATTTGAAGCCTTTTTTCCATTTGATTTCGGAGAGGTATTTCTTGCAATCTAAGTCCGTTTGGAAGCGTGCAGTAAACTCTAAGAGGTTTTGACCTTTAAAAATATTCATAATAGTGTGTATTTATAAGCATCAAAGATATGAAATTATAGGCAAATCTCAATAAATCTTATTAGGAAAATAATCAACAGGAATGACTTTTTGTTTATTTTGTAATCAACTATAATAGAACTTTTTATTTTCTTTTCAATGTTTCTACAACAAAGTAATTAGAGCTTATTTTTAATGTATCTACGTCAAAGAACTTCCATATCAATAAAACGTACGACCAAAAAAATCTGGTATAGCGAAAATGATGACCTCAAAAAATCTTAATACAAAAATAGTTAAAAGGAATGACTTTATTTTCTAAAATATATAGTTAAACCTTTTTGTTTCATTCCACAACAAAGCAATTAGAGCCACTAAAATTAATTAAGTCGAAACGCTTTGACCTTACTTTGTTTTTCAAAGAAGTTAAAAAAATCATCACCATTACTTCATTCATAACGAGACCTATCACTTTGGTGAATTTGGGAGTAAGAATAGCAGAATATAACGGTTGAATTTTCACTAATTTCGTATATTACTTTGAAGATAGAAATAATGGATAGATTTTCATTTTTAAACGCCGTACACAATTCGTTTGTTGAAGAGCTTTATCATCAATATCTTGAAGATCCCGATAATTTAGAACCATCATGGAGAGCCTTTTTCCAAGGATACGATTTTGCATCTGAAGAATCCCAGTATTATTCCCCCACTGATGGACAACAAATTCAAAAACCAGTAACTGACAGAGTTTTCGATAGGGTTCCCTCCAGAGAGGAACGACTTACTGAGATAGTTAAAGAACAAAATAATGAACCAATAGAAAATGGACAATCCACAGATGTAAGTGTTGAAAATATTGATCATTCAACCAAATCAGCAGCAGTAGAAAAAGATGAAGTCTCTCAGCACCTGAGGAAAGAATTTCAAGTAATCAATTTGACGATTGACTATAGGACTCGAGGGCATCTTTTCACCAAAACCAATCCAGTCCGAAAAAGAAGATACTATTTCCCATCCCTTGATATTGAAAACTTTGGTCTTAATAAAATGGACCTCAGGAAAAAGTTTAAAGCAGGTGAATTACTCGGAATAGGTACCACAACACTTGAAAAAATAATTGAGCATCTAGAATCTATCTATTGTGAAGCAATTGGTATAGAATATTTGTATATAAGAAGTGGACGGAAAATAGATTTCATTCAAAAGTATATCCATGCCAATGAAAATCGGACGATATTTACCCAAAATCAAAAAATTGAAATACTCCAAAAACTAAATCAAGCGGTTGCTTTTGAAAGTTTTATCCATAGAAAATATGTCGGGGAAAAAAGGTTTTCCCTAGAAGGTGGTGAATCGCTTATCCCCGCATTAGATTCTATTATTGAATCAGGTGCTGATGAGGGAATTATTGACTTTGTAGTTGGAATGGCCCACAGAGGACGCCTCAATGTTTTAGCAAATGTATTTGGAAAATCTCCAGTAGATATTTTTAATGAATTTGAAAGAAAAGATTACCAAGACAGTTCTTTCGATGGTGATGTTAAATACCATTTGGGTTGGACTTCAAATCGACTGACCAAAAAAGGGAAAAGAGTAAAACTAACTCTAGCCCCGAATCCATCACACCTAGAGGCAGTTGGATCAATTGTTCAAGGAATAGCTAGAGCAAAAATCGATAGAGATCATCATAGAGATAATGGAAAAGTACTATCTATTGTAATTCACGGTGATGCCGCAATTGCCGGACAAGGATTGGCATACGAATTAGTTCAAATGGCCGAACTCAAAGGGTACCAAGTTGGCGGAACCATCCATATTGTCGTGAATAACCAAATAGGTTTTACTACCGATTACCAGGACGGAAGATCTAGTACCTATTGTACAGATGTAGCCAAAATAACAAGATCACTAGTACTACATGTTAATGCCGATAATGTTGAAGCCGTTGTACATGCTTCGGTTTTTGCCCTGAAATACAGATCCCGATTCAAATCAGATGTTTTTATAGATCTATTAGGGTACCGAAAGTATGGACATAATGAAGGAGATGAACCACGATTTACACAGCCAAAACTATACAAAATAATAGCCAAACATCCAAATCCAAAAGAAATTTATGCCAACCAACTGAAAAAGGAAAACTCTATTAAAGATAGAGATATCGAATTAATTGAACAAGAATATGAGGCTTACTTGTCTGAACGCCACGAAGATTCTCGAAAAGATACGCTTGGACCAGTTATTACTGCTTTTATGGAAAATGTTTGGAAAGCATACCGCCATGTAGAAGAAGAAGATACATTCCTGGACATCCAAACCGGAATAAGAGAACAAGACTTTCTAAAGGTGGCTAAAGCATTGACACGTCTTCCTGATGATCATCAATTTTTGAGGCAAATTCTTCGATTGATCAAAGAACGAAAGAAAATGCTCTACCAAACCCATAAAATTGATTGGGCAACAGCAGAACACCTAGCTTATGGTTCCTTGCTTTTGGAAAACCATAATGTGCGTATATCAGGTCAAGATGTCGAAAGAGGAACTTTCTCTCATAGACACGGTATAATCAAAAGCGAAGATGCTGAAATTCAAATCATACAACTCAATGAAATCAGTACCCAAAATCAAGGAAATTTTCGTGTATACAATTCTTTGCTGTCCGAATATGGAGTACTGGGCTTTGAGTATGGATATGCCCTAGCTGATCCCAATTGCTTGACTATCTGGGAAGCTCAATTTGGAGATTTTGCAAACGGAGCACAAATCATTATAGATCAATACCTCACCTCAGCAGAAGCCAAATGGAAGGTGCAAAATGGGTTGGTACTATTTCTACCCCACGGGTATGAGGGACAAGGTGCAGAACATTCATCAGGGCGTATTGAACGCTTTTTACAGTTGTGTGCAAGAGGAAACATCTGTGTAGTTAATTGTACCACTCCCGCCAACTTTTTTCACGTACTAAGGAGACAAATGAAAGTTGAATACCGTAAGCCATTAATTGTTTTTACACCCAAAAGTTTGCTCAGACACCCTTTGGTTTTATCAGAAAGAAAGGAGTTTTTAAGCGGAAGTTTCAAAAGAATTATACCCGATAACCTGGTAAAACCAGAAAACTGTAAGACATTGGTCTTTTGTATGGGCAAATTCTATTACGACCTCTATGATGAAAGAGAAAAAAGGAATCGCTACGATGTTGCCCTGGTGAGACTAGAACAGATTTACCCTCTTCCCAAAACCCAAATACGCGAAATATTAAAACAATATAAGAATACACAGGATATTGTCTGGGCTCAAGAAGAACCACGAAATATGGGTGTCTGGGCATTTCTACTGATGAGATTAGAAGAAGCACGCAGGTTTAGACCCGTATCCAGAAGGTTCTATAGTTCTACTGCTTCCGGAAATAAAACAAGATATTCAAAACGTCAAAAACAAATACTCAATGCAGTTTTTGACTCATCAATAGATATATTTGCCTTAACTGTTCACTCATAAAAGCAATTACATTTATATTCGATATAAAACAACTAAGCAAATGTCTATGGACTCCCAGTTGAATCCCTACCAATACCTTTAACCATGGAAATTCAAATTAAAGCACCATCACCCGGAGAATCGGTCTCAGAAGTCGAAATTGCGCAACTTTTAGTCAACAATGGCGACCTCGTTAAAAAGAACCAACTGATTGCTGAACTTGATTCTGATAAAGCAACTCTTGAATTGTATTCAGAAAATAGTGGTGCTATCACCTTTCTGGTTTCAGAGGGAGATATTATAAATGTTGGAGATGTTGTCGCCACAATCAATACCTCAGTTGTTTCAGATAATGACCAACAAAATAAGGATACTGATAAGACAGAATTAATTACAGAAAATACCCAAGCATCCTCAAGCCTCAGCAATCAATCGAATCCATCATCGCAACTCGATTTTAATAAGCCTCTGTCTTCAAATCGTCCAGATGTTCGATCAGAGGATTGGAAAAATCCACTATCTACAAATTACACATCAGCTGTTGTTCAAAAAGTAAACATACCTTCTCCTGCTGCAAAAAAAATTCTAGCAGAAAAGGGAATTCACGCCTCAGAAGTCAATGGAACAGGTAGAAATGGCAGAATCACCAAGGAAGATGCCTTGAGAGCAGTCCACTCTATGGGAACTCCCCCCCAAGGAATCAAAAGAACATCTAATCGAAAAAAACTAAGTTCACTCAGACGTAAAGTTGCCCAAAGATTGGTTGCAGTAAAAAATCAGACAGCCATGTTGACGACGTTTAACGAGGTGAATATGCAACCAATTTTTGATCTTCGAAGTACCTACAAGGAAATATTTTTGGAAAAGCACGGTGTAAAATTGGGTTTTATGAGTTTTTTTACAAAGGCCGTGGTTCGAGCATTAAAAGAATTCCCAGAGGTAAATTCAATGATTGATGGAGACCAACAAATCATTTATGACTATCATGATATATCCATAGCAGTTTCGGGCCCGAGAGGACTAATGGTTCCTGTAGTTCGAAACGCTGAAACTCTCTCTTTCCCTCAAATTGAACAAGAAATTGTTCGACTTGCAACCAAAGCAAGAGACGGAAAACTTACCATAGATGAAATGACAGGTGGAACCTTTACTATCACCAATGGAGGTGTATTTGGGTCAATGCTATCTACTCCAATCATCAATCCACCTCAGTCTGCTATACTTGGTATGCATAATATCATTCCAAGACCTATTGCTGTTGAAAATCAAGTCGTCATCAAGCCAATGATGTATCTGGCTGTTTCCTATGATCACCGAATTATCGACGGCCGCGAATCAGTTGGATTTTTGGTCGCAATCAAAGAGGGATTAGAAAAACCTGAAGAACTCTTGATGGTAGGGAATCAAAAAGAAGCTTTAGGATTGTAATCCAAACCTGAGCGTCATGGTCCTATAGTCAATTTGGGCTCCTAATTCCTTTAACAACGAACCCCCTATAAAACCATCTACCGGACTGCATTTGTTTTCGGCTAATCCACTGTTAATTGAACTCATATCAAACAACATAAAAGGATGCTCTCCGATATAGTATCGCCCTAGTTTCAACCTACACAAGCCGGTTGGACTAGCAGAAATATTATTTCCCGAAGCATCCATAGCTTCAATTGTTTCTCCTACAGAATCTATCCCATAATGGGCTTTTTTTTCTAAATCTAAACAACTAATAGAAGCCCCCGTATCAAGAAGAAATATTCCCTTTATGTTATTGATGCTCCCTTTACACAACAGATGGTATGTTCGAGTGTATCTTAGCTTTGCATTTCCGTATTTCAATATTTCAATAGATACAATACTTTCTTAAATCCAAGTTATTCCAAAAATGAAACTTATCGATACCCATTGCCACCTATATCTAGAAGACTTCGAAAAAGATATTGACAAGGTCATTAACCGTGCAAACCAGTGCAATGTTACGGATTTTTTCTTACCCGCGATCTCTTCCAATCACATCAGTTCTATGTATGAACTAGAAACCCGTTTTCCAAAAAAAATCAAATTGATGATGGGATTACATCCATGCTCGGTTGATGAGAATTTTAAAGAAGAATTAGACCAAATCAAATCAGAAATCACCAAAAGACCTTTTTATGCCATCGGAGAAATCGGATTGGATTACTATTGGTCAAAAAAATATCAAAAGCATCAACAAGAAGCTTTTGAAATTCAAATCGAGTGGGCACTAAATCTAAACCTCCCAATTGTGATCCATACAAGAGAGAGCTTTGAACATGCCTATTCAATTTTAAAAAGTAAAAAACAAAAAAAATTGCGAGGAATTTTTCATTGTTTTTCAGGTAGTTTAAAACAGGCTTTTCAAGCTATAGACATTGGGTTTTATCTGGGTATTGGAGGTGTGGTAACTTTTAAAAATGGAGGGTTAGATAAAATTTTAAACAGGATACCGATCGATCGAATAGTATTAGAAACAGATGCACCCTATCTAAGTCCTTCTCCTTATAGAGGTAAACGAAATGAACCAGCTTACCTTGAATTTATTGTCAGAAAAATCTCTGAGTGCTACAATGAAAGTCCAGAATTGGTTGCGGAAAAAACAACCCAAAATGCTATTAAGGTTTTTGAGACATACTAAATAAAATTTTTGAATGTGTGCTATTATTAAATGATATTTTTTTATTTTGCCTCTAAATTTAAGTTTCGATTTTATTTCTAATTTTAACCAATTGTCGAAAAGAGAGGTGGCCGAGTGGTCGAAGGCGCACGCTTGGAAAGCGTGTATTCCGATTGCATCGGAATCGAGGGTTCGAATCCCTTCCTCTCTGCAACTGTTATTATTTAGAAAACTACTATATTTAGCCACCTATAAATTTTATAATATAAATCTTACAATGAAGAAAATTTTATTACTATCAGCCATTTTCGCAATGATGCCCATGGCTTTTGGATTTACAAGCACTGAAGCGATTTCGGATGACATAATCACTGCGGTGGTGCAAGATGTCACAGACGAACAAGAAGCAACTGGATTCACACAAGAACTTAAAAAACGGTTCATAGAAGGAGGTCCAGGCTTTATGGGTATCGTCTTAGTTTGTCTCATTCTGGGATTGGCAATTTCGATAGAACGAATTATTTATTTAAATCTTTCTACTACCGATAATAAAAAATTGGTTGAAAACATTGAAGCCGCCATTAAAATCGGGGGTGTAGAAGCTGCAAAAGATGTATGTCTTAATACCAAAGGACCAGTTGCGTCAATTTTCACTCAGGGCTTAGAACGATTAGATGAAGGTGTTGAAAGTGCTGAAAAAGCGGTTGTTGCTTATGGAGGAGTACAGATGGGACAGCTTGAAAAAAACGTTTCGTGGATTTCTCTTTTCATTGCTTTGGCTCCAATGCTTGGCTTCATGGGTACAGTAATTGGTATGATACAAGCGTTTGATAAAATTGAAGCTGCAGGAGATATGCAACCTTCTTTGGTTGCCGGTGGCATAAAAGTTGCTCTTTTAACAACTGTCTTTGGATTGATCGTAGCCATCATTTTACAAGTATTCTACAACTATATCATAGGTAAAATTGACTCTATAGTCAATAGTATGGAGGATGCTTCCATTTCTTTAGTAGATATTCTTGTAGAACACAAAAACACCGTATAATGAAATTTCTGACTACAGCAAGTTCAGAAGATACTCCTAAGGTCCTCATCATTGTTCGGATAGTCACCTTGGTAATAACTCTGCTGGGGTTGTACTTGCTTTTGCGGATACTCTATCTAGGGGATGAACAAATTGAGATAGGTGCTCAAAATGGGGGTTTTGGTCCAGTATCTTCTTTCGTTAGTTTATCGATTGGTGTCTTGATTCTAATCGTGGGTTCTACACTCTTATTTGCCCTTAGGGATATATTCAGAGATAACCAAACTCTCAAAAAATCTCTTATTTCCATTGGTTTCTTTTTAGGTGCTTTTTTGATTGCATTTCTTTTGTCTTCAGGAGAAGAAACTCCTATGAAAGATAATCAAGTGCTCTCAGCTGCAGGGTCAAGATTGGTCGAAACGGGACTGAGATTATTTTATATCTTGGTCATTGTAGCCCTTGGTTCGATGCTTTGGGGTGGAGTTTCACAAATTTTTAAGTCTTCTAAAAATGCCTAGAAAAGTAGCTGATGTTAATGCCGGTTCTATGGCAGATATCGCCTTTCTATTGCTTATCTTCTTTTTGGTCACCACTACTATAGAAACTGATAGCGGTATTAACCGAAAACTGCCTCCGATGGATCAATTGGACGATCCGCCAGAAATAAAAGAACGTAACATTTTTGAGGTGCTTGTCAATAAATACAATCAGCTGCTTGTTGAAGAGAATCCGACTCAGTTGGTCGATCTGCGCGAGTTAGCAATCGAATTTCTGGATAACGGTGCCGGTGAAGGAGAAGAATCTTGTGTTTATTGTCAAGGTGCTAAAGATCCTAGCTCCTCTGTTAATCCCGAACGAGCCGTCATTTCACTCAAAAATGATAGAGAGTCTTCATACAAGGTATATATAGCGGTACAGAATGAATTAGTTGCAGCATATAATGATTTGCGAAATAGAGAATTTCTCAGGATATACCCAAATCTAAATATGACTTACGTGGAAGCTCAAAATCAATATGATGATCCGAGGTTTGATGTAGAAATAAAAGATAATCTTAAGCCAAGACTTGATTCAGTGAAACAGATGTACCCTCAAAAGCTTTCTGAAGCTGAGCCATCAAAAGCAAGTCGTAATTAAACATTAGGTAACTTATGTCAAAATTTGTCAAAAAAAAATCAGGAGATTTACCGGCAATTTCAACTGCCTCCTTACCCGATATCGTTTTTATGTTACTTTTTTTCTTCATGGTGGCAACCGTGATGCGAGACAGTACGTTGATGGTATCTAATGTCCTTCCCACTGCGGATCAAGTTCAGAAATTAGATAAAAAAGATAGGGTATTGTATATCTATGCTGGAAAACCGTCGATTCGATACCAAGAGACCTATGGGGATCAAGCTAGAATTCAGCTCAATGATAAATTTGCTGATGTTGAAGATGTAGGACCTTTTGTCTTAGCAGAACGTGCTTCTAAAAGACAAGAATTGCAAAATGTTCTCACCACAGCTTTAAAAGTAGATGGGGATACAAAGATGGGACTTATCACTGATATCAAACAAGAACTTAGGAAAGTTAGCGCACTAAAAATTAATTATACTACCAGAGTGGGATCTTCTGCTCAGAATCTAAATTGAAACCAAGTTTAAACCAACGGAACAATTAAACATGGGGTTTTACATATGTTGTTCTAATTGTTGGTGTAGCCTGGGAAACTACAGAATTTGGTTTCATTTTCATAAGAAAGAGACTTAATAGTCTCTTTCTTTATTATTGCTTAACATATAAGATGTGGTTATGTTCGGAGAATCAGAAGTTAGTTGACACTCATGTTTCATTAGGTTAAGAAATGGCAAAAAAACATTGGTCCCTTTTCTTTCTAATAGGTTTTCTATGTACAGCTCACGCACAAGAAATTGCGATAGAAAAATACAGAGAGGATCAGATTTACCTCGGGGTCACTTTTTTGTCTATCATTCGAAATCAAAGCGAATTTTTTCAGCGCGGAATTTCTAGTCATTTTCAAATAGGATTCATTAGGGATATGCCTATCTCAAAAGATGGCCAATGGGCTTTTGGTTTAGGGTTGGGATATTCAACAACTCAGTATAATTCAAATCTTCTAAGGATTGATCCGAAAGATCAAGATCAAGATAAAATCGAATATCAATTAAGCACTAATACAGTGACCGGCAATTCCATGTCATTTGGTTTTCAATCAATTGAATTGCCAATCGAATTCCGATGGAGGACTAGCTCACCAACTGCTTATCAGTTTTGGAGAATTTATGGTGGAACCAAATTTCTTTGGAATTTTTCGGCAAGAACAAAATTTGAAGGTCAAAACACCAGTATTTTGAGTGAAATAAACCGGTTAAGTAACGAAGTATTTCTCAGTTTTGGTTACAATACTTGGAACTTTTACCTTGCATACGAAACAAATGCAGTTTTAACTGATTTAAGTATTGTAGGTCAGGAAAAAAATCTTCGAATAAATGCTTTAAAGCTAGGTTTGATTTTCTTTCTTCTCTAATTGCTTTCTCAATCTTGAAACTGGTATTTTGAGTTGTTCTCTATACTTGGTAATAGTTCTTCGAGCTATGTTATAACCTTTATTTTTTAGGATATTGGAAATAGCAATATCAGAAAAGGGCTGGTTTTTATTTTCTGAATCAATAATCTCTTTTATGGCACTTTTTACATTATACGAAGAAATTTCTTGAGAATCTTTGGTCATTAGACCTTCAGAAAAGAAATACTTCAACAATTTTACCCCATAGGGTGTATCTATGTATTTGCTACTAGTGACTCTTGATATAGTTGATATATCCATTTGGGTCTCATCGGCAATTTTTTTGAGAGTCAAGGGTTTGAGTTTTTTTTCATCCCCAGTCAAAAAATATTCAATCTGATGATTGATAATTGCTCTCACCGTAGTTTCTAGTGTGATATAACGTTGGTAAATAAGGTTAATAAATGACTTGGCATTTTCTACCTTAGACTTAATGAATTCAATGGTTTCTTTTTCCTTTAAAGAAATGTTTTTACTTTCTTTGAATGCAAGGAGTGTTTGCCGATAAGATTTTGATATCCTCAGATGGGGGAGATTATTTTGGTTAAGAATTAATTGAATCTCTTCACCTTCAATTTTGGCTGTAAAATCAGGAATTACATATGAATTTCTTTGAAAAGAACCTGATGAGCCCCCGGGTTTGGGATTTAAGCTTTTAATTATTTTTATAGCATCATGCAAATCATTTTCACTTATCTTCATGCTTGCCTTTAGCCTATTAAACCGTTTATTTGCGTATAAACTGAAGTGCTTGTCAACAATTTTAATTGCGTGTTGAACTTCTTTGGTTTTATTTGATTTTCTCTTTAATTGTAACAATAGACATTCTTGAAGATCTCGTGCTCCTATTCCAGCAGGGTCTAAACTTTGTATAGCTTTGGTAATAGGGTATAGATCGTCAGCCGTTATTTCAATATTGAGGTTAAATGCGAGGTAATCTATGATATCTTGATTGGATAAACGGATATAGCCGTTGCCGTCTATACTTCCAATGAGAAATTCAGCGATCGGTACTTGTTGAGGTGTAAAATTGAGGCTTCCAATCTGATCCATAATTCGCTCATGGAAACTTTTCTCAAAAGCCACTGGAAAAGATTCTTTTTCTTCTCTAGCTCCATATTTATCATAAAGGCGGTAATTAGGAATGTCATCATCCAAATTGCTTGTATCCCAACTAAAATCATCTGATTTATTATCATGATTTTGTTCCCCTTCAGAATCCACTCTCTCTTGGGGGTCTATATCTTCATAATTGTTTCTTTCCAATGCTGGATTTTCGTTGATCTCTATTTCGACTGCTTGCTCTAGTTCTTGCAAATTCATGTGAATTTGGTTCATTAATCGAATCTGCTGGGGTGATAATCTCCCGGTTTGTTTTAAATCCAGGTAGTTTTTTAACATAGGGCAAAATTACTGAAATGGAATTTTTTGCTTTGAACGAATGAGAGATGTTGGAATGATGACATCATCCTATAAGTTTAATCATCTGATTTTCCATCGAAGACATATGGTGGGATTTACAATTAACAAAAACTAATAAATCAATCTTTTTATATGTTGGTATTTCACATCCAATATAATTATTTCAGTAGGCAAGTATTGGTTGTTTGGAATATATTTTGTGTGAGATATTTTTCTGATTTTAATCATGATTGTAAATTTGTAGAGTCATTTTATTATTAGAATCTAACTAAAGATACGTATCAAAAAATCTTTAGAAGGCTATGCAATAAAATTAGAATCACTACTATGAGGACTAATTTACCTCTTTATTGTAACGAATCCTAAACCGTATTCCCATTCAGGTTGGGGGTATTTCTGAAAATCTCTGATTTGGTCTTCGCACTATAGAAATTGTCTTGATTTACCATCTTGATAAAATCCTTTCGGACTGGATGATGTTTAGGTTAGATATAGAATGTACATATCTCTTAGTTACTCAAATATTTTTTGAGCATAATAATTTATAATCAAGTGATATAAATATTTATAGAGGATAATTGGAGTTTATGCAAAGGTTAAAATGAAGCATTTTGGGGTGTTCTTGGGAATGGAATCACATCCCGAATATTATTCATTCCTGTGACAAACTGCACAAGGCGTTCAAATCCTAGACCAAAACCACTATGGGGTACGCTTCCGAACTGACGTAGCTCTAAATACCACCAAAGTTCTTTGGCACTGATATTCAATTCATTAATTCGTTTGCGTAGATAATCAATACGTTCTTCTCGTTGAGATCCCCCTACGATTTCTCCAATACCGGGAAAAAGAACATCCATAGCCGCTACTGTTTTATCATCGGGGTTCATTCTCATATAGAATGCTTTTATTGACTTTGGGTAATCATAAATCACCACTGGTTTTTTGAAATGTTTTTCTACCAAAAACCTTTCGTGTTCACTTTGTAGGTCTATACCCCAACCAGTGATTGGGTATTTAAATTTGTTCTTTTTATTGGGTTTGGAATTTTGGAGTATTCTAATTGCTTGATCATATGAAATACGCTCAAAATCATGATTAATAATAAATTTGATCCGATCAATCAGATTGAACTCACTTCTCTGATTCTTAGGCTTTTGACGTTCTTCAGCTTCGAATCGATCATTGAGAAAGGCCAAATCTGCTTCAGAATTTTCTAGAGTATCTCTCAAAACCCAACGTATAAATTCTTCTGCCAGCTGGATATTATCATTTAGATCATGGAATGCCATTTCGGGTTCAATCATCCAAAATTCAGCCAGATGTCTTGCGGTATTGGAATTTTCAGCCCTAAAGGTTGGTCCAAAAGTGTACACATTACCAAGGCCTTGTGCATAGATTTCTGCTTGTAGTTGACCCGAGACCGTAAGATGTGTTGGATTGCCAAAAAAGTCTTTTTCAAAATCGACTTTTCCAATGTTATTTTGGGGTAAATTTTCTAATTCGAGTGTGGTCACTCTGAATAAATCCCCAGCTCCTTCGGCATCGTTAGAGGTGATGATTGGTGAATGGATATAAAAAAAATTTTTTTGACTAAAAAACTGATGAATGGATATAGCTAAATTAGACCTTACCCTCATGACTGCAGCGATGGTGTTTGTCCGTATTCTCAGATGGGCTTTTTCTCTTAAAAATTCTAGACTATGTTTTTTAGGTTGTATGGGGTATATTTCGGGGTCACATATTCCAATTACATTCAGTTTTTTTACTTGCAACTCTATATTCTGACCTGAGCCTATGCTTTCAGTTAGGATCCCTTCAATTTTCAGGGCAGCACCAGTTGTAATGGATTTAAGCATTTTTTTGTCTAGAGATTCGAAATCAAGAACGCATTGTAAATTTTTTATTGTTGACCCATCGTTTAGGGCTACAAATCTGTTGGCCCGAAAGGTTCTTACCCAGCCCCTTGCAATGATTTGATCTCCTATTTTAGAAGTTTTTAGAATTTTATCTATTCTCAATGTGTTCAACTGCTTATCCTATATGGCAAAAATAAATTTTTCGAATTTTATTCTTTACGCTGAAGTTTTTGGTTTGATGATCAATCAGGGAGAACTTTGCCTCAAAAAGTCAAAATACTATTGAGATTTTAGATAGATGATTACGGAGGTATACAAGGAAATCTTTATTAGACCTTCAGAATCTCTTGCTGTTTGACTTCTAAAATTTCAGTGATTTTTTTTATATGGTGATTGGTTAGTTCCTGTATATCTATTTGGCTGTTTTGTTGTAAATCATCTGAAGTTTCTGTATTTTTAATGCTATGATTGGCTTCTTGTCGCGCTTGGCGAATAGAGATCCGTGCTTTTTCAGCTTCATTGCGGGCTAATTTGGCCAGTTGCTTTCTCCGTTCCTCGGTCAAAGGAGGGACATTTATAATGACCATATCTCCGTTGTTATTTGGATTAAAACCAAGGTTTGCCTGCATTATCCCTTTTTGGATTTCTATTATTTGTTTTTTATCCCAAGGTTGGACAAATATAGTACTACTATCAGGGGTATTGATACTGGCTATTTTATTCAGTGGTGTTGGCTGACCATAATAGTCCACATAAACACTTGAAAGCATCGCGGGGCTTGCTCTTCCGGTTCGAATATTTTGTAGTTCCTTCACCAAATGTGAAATAGTTAATTCCATTGATTCTTTGGCTTGTTCTATTATGAATTCTATTTCTTCATTCATGGATTTAATTTAGAGGTGTACAATTGTTCCGATTTTTTCACCTTTTGCAATTCGCATCAAATTATCATTCTTATTGATTTCAAAAACAATGATGGGTAATTTATTTTCTTGACTTAGTGTAAAAGCTGTGGTGTCCATAACTTTTATTCCTTTTTTAAGGGCATCTTCAAACGAAAGTGAATCAAATTTTATAGCTAGTTTATTTTTTTGGGGATCGGAATCATAAACTCCATCGACTCTTGTGCCTTTCAGAATTACATCAGCATTGATTTCTATTGCTCTAAGAACTGCTGCTGTATCGGTTGTGAAAAAGGGATTTCCAGTACCGGCACCAAATATGACAACTCGTTTTTTTTCTAGGTGTCTAACGGCTCTTCTTTTGATAAAAGGTTCGGCTATAGCTTCAATATCTATTGCAGTTTGTAATCTAGTAGGAATTCCTTGTTTCTCCACAGCAGTTTGAAGTGCTAGTCCATTAATCACGGTTGCGAGCATTCCCATATAATCAGCTTGTACTCTATCGATACCTTGTTTGATGTTTTCTAGACCTCGAAAGATATTTCCTCCTCCGATTACAACCGCTAATTCGGCTCCGAAATCAACGACCTTTTTGATTTCTATTGCGTATTGTTTCAGTTTTTGATGATCAATCCCATAGGATTGCGATCCCATCAAGGCTTCTCCACTAAGTTTGAGAAGAATACGCTTATACTTCATTCTATGATTATCTACAAAGATAAGAAAGTAGATATGCAAATCGTTTTTTAATCATATGTGGAGAATGATATTATTTCCATACCAATGCAGACTCCATTCTTGTTTAATTCCAGGGGATCATTTAGCAACCACCTTAGTTCAATAAAATATCATTGTCAATCAGGGTCTTAGTTTTTGCTGTACAACGGAAAGTACTTTTGGTACACTATGTTCATGTCATTCTATGGTATAGGTAACCTCATCATCTGATAGATAAGCGAAGGCAATAGTGTTTATCTATAACGTTTTGATTGTATCTAACAATAAAATAACAAACGATTCCGAATGATTTAGAAATGTATTTATAGGGAAGGTGTCTTACAATCAAGAGGTAGTGAATTGATAAGCTGTTTGTGAAATTTTTCCTCATTTGAATGGAATAATAGTTGCTTTAGTATTCACTTCAACAATGGGGACACATTTGATTCTATTACAAGGGAATAATCAAATTATTTTTTCAGCCCAGACAATTGCATAAATATGCTATTTTGTATAGGGAATCCTGCGAGTTATTTTTCTCATTAAGACATTTATCAGATCGTCTTTATCTTTTACAACTCCACTTCTTAGTGCTTTATAATAGTTAACCGTCAGATCACCTTGTCTAGTGTCGTTGAAATTAATGTTAGCTGTTGTTTTACTTGTTGTTGTGCTTCCACCTAAAAATACCCAGCTTGCGATTCCAACTCCAACAGAAGTTGGTTTCACTGCACTAAAGACACCAGATATGACACATTCTACTTCGAGAATTTCACCCAATTTGACAAAATCAATTTCTGATAATTTTTGACGGTCAATTCCTGCGTCTTTAAGTAAATTATTTGTTCTATTTGGATCTTGGATCTCCTTAGAAAACTTCCCCCTTTTTTTTCGGGTCAAAAACCACGAATACATACTTTTTTGTATAGAAACAGCAGTTTCCAATTCCATTTCTTTTAATTCTTCTTCTGATATTCTTTCTCTTTCTTTGGGTCTAAGTTCCATGGTCACCTGAAAAGGCAATATGGCGATGGTATTTGTGGTATTTACATAATCTTCAGCTTGTGGATGGACATATAATTTGGTTTGTCCAATACACCACACAAAGGGCATTGAGATGGCAACAAATAGAAGTGCATTTTTGAAAAAACTCATTTTTAAATTATTTTATGATTAATGGCTCTAATCACTTTATTGTGGATTAGAATTCGTTTTAAACGAAAGCTATATGTAGATAAAAATCTACTCATGTTGACTTACCCCCTTTTTCCCTTTACGACCATGCATGATCCAAGGTATTTTTAAGGTTCGGTGTACCATCGCCGTATCCGGCAAGGAACACTCTTTACTCCCCATATTTTGGAAGAAGGAACACGCTCCGATGTCCCTGATGTTATTGGCAGCATTGATATCCGCATTCATAGAAAATCTACAGCTTAAACATGTAAATTCCGATTGTGATGTTCGATTCTTTTTGTCCCTTAAAAATCTTGTACAAAAATAGTTAAAAGAAATGACTTTTTTATTTATTTTCTAAAATATATAGTTAAACCTTTTTGTTTCATTCCACAACAAAGTGATTAGAGCCTGATTAATTAATATTTTCCGAAATTAACAGTTTATTTAATCTACGAATGTATCGAAATCAAAAATCGTGCCATAGTTAAATTAAAGATATTCGGATTAATAGTTCAAACTTATTCAGGAAACTGTCTGATTACATTGAGAGTAAAACAATATTATCAGTTGAATAACACTTTGAAATGGCACTTTTCTCAGGCTTGGAAATGGTTTTAGCCTATTCCGATCTTAGAGTCAGGATTCTAAAGGGGTTTTCAAAAGACTCAAATCTATTACTGAAACTGAATGAGTAATCGCTCCCACGGATATATATTTTACCCCCGGAATAGCATATTCAAGAATATTGTCTTTATTGATATTTCCAGAAACCTCAACTTGAACTCTACCATTAATAAGGTCTATAGCCTTTGGAATCAAATTAATGGGGAAATTGTCTAATAGGATCCTATCAGCGATGTTAAATTTCAGAATTTCACGTACCTCAGCTAAATCTCGAGCCTCAATGATAACAACTTTTTTTGAGGGAAAACTCTCTAACGATGCGGATAGTTTTTTTAGTGCTTTACTAATTCCCCCTGCAAAATCTATGTGGTTGTCTTTTAATAATATAACATCGTATAAACCCATTCGATGGTTTTCTCCTCCACCAATCAAAACGGCCCATTTTTCGAATAGTCGAAAACCAGGAGTAGTCTTTCTAGTATCCAGTATTTTGCAATCGGTTGCACTGATTTTATTTACTAAATCATTAGTGGCGGTTGCAATACCGGTCATTCGACCTATACAATTCAATAGAAGCCTTTCAATTGAAAGAATTGATTGAGCAGAACCTTTTATCTCAAGGAGAATTTTATTTTGCTCAATATAATCTCCATCTTTATAATAGGTCTGTAATTCTAATTTTGAATCATATCTTGATAAAAGCAACTTTGTCATTTCAATCCCAGCAACAGTACATTCTTGTCTCACAAGTAATTGAGCAGTGCCTTCGGAAGTAGGGTATAGGGAAAATACTGAAGTCAAGTCCCCAGGTCCAATATCCTCGTCTATGTAGGTATCAATGAGATTTTCAAGGTCTTTGTGATAAAAGTTTATAAAATCTTCAAGCATTATCTCTATTATAAAAAACACCTTTGTTTTCTTTGATCAATTTTGCTTGTTGGATAATCAAGTGTGCTATGCTGACCATATTTCTTAATTCTACCAATTCTAAGTTCAGTCTATTTTCCTTATAGATATTGAGAACATTTTGATATATAGTCAACATTTTTTGCTCTGCTGTCTTCAATCCCTGATCGGTCTTGAAAATTCCAACATATTGATTCATGGTATTTTGCAAATCCTTTCGTAGTTGCCTTATGTGGGACAGATTATAAATTCTCTGGTATGATTCCCCACTCCAAGGTGGAACGTTTTGGGTTGTTTGATTGTTGAGCGAATTTTCTTCCCTATTTAGTTTTTCTATACAACTAATAGCAGCTCTGTGGGAGAATACGAGTGCTTCTAGCAGAGAATTAGAGGCCAGGCGATTGGCACCATGAAGACCGGTGTAACTACATTCTCCAATGGCATATAATCCTTGCATATGACTTTCAGCAAAATGATTGACAACCACTCCACCACAAAAATAATGCGCCACCGGTACAATCGGAATCATTTCGTTAGTTGGGTCTATATTGACTTTGGCCAATGCACCAAAGATGTTTGGCAATCTCTTTTTCCATTTTTTTTCGGATATATTTCGAGCATCCAGCAATAGGTAGTCCTTTTTTGATTTACGTATTTCCATCTCAATAGCTCTTGAGACGATATCTCTAGGAGCCAATTCTGCTTTGGGGTGATAATCTAGCATGAATCGCTCTTGTTTATGATTCTTCAATTGAGCCCCTTGGCCCCGGATGACCTCTGATATTAAAAAAGTCTTGTCATCTACTTTTGGAAGCAATGCCGTCGGGTGAAACTGTACGTAGGGTAAATTCTCCATCTTTACTCGAGCCCGGTACGCGGCACCTAATCCATCACCGGTGGCTCCAGGGGGATTGGTGGTACGTAAATACAACTGACCTGCACCTCCCGTAGAAAGGACTGTCAGCTTAGAAGAAATGGCAAGTATTTGTTCCTGCTCTTTTGAAATAACATAGGCGCCATAGCATCTGTTCAAGCCATATTTTGTATGATGGTCAGTTATCAAATCCACCAATGCATAGTTTTCGAAATACTGAATATTAGGGAAAGACTTGATTTTTCGGACTAGAGCTTTCTGAATTTCAAGTCCTGTTAAGTCTTTGTGATGAATTATTCGTTTTGCTGAATGCCCAGCCTCATGACTTAAATGTAATTTCCCATCTTCGGTATCAAACTGTATTCCCCATTTCAATAGTTCATCAATACGGTCACTACCTTCTTTTACAACGAATTCGATGACTTGAACATCATTTTTATAAGCACCAGCATTCATTGTGTCTTCAATGTGCTTTTGGTGTGAATCCTCTGCAAAATTTTTAACCACGGCAACCCCTCCTTGTGCATAACGCGTATTACCACCAATAAGTTGTTCTTTTGATATGAGAACCAAATGAATATGGGGGTTGGTCTCAGCGACTTTTGTAGCAAAAGTTAATCCTGAAATGCCAGTTCCTATAACTAAGATGTCAACAATCATAAATCATCCAAGAGCCAGCATCCGTTCGATGGGTGCTTTGGCTCTATCAATCAATTCGGGTTCTAGGTATATTTCAGGAAGTTCGAATTTGAGACAGTTATAGAGTTTTTGGACCGTATTGAGTTTCATATAGGCACATTGGCTACACGCACAACTATCATCTTCCACGGGTGCTGGAATAAATTCTTTGTCCGGACAAACTTTTTGCATTTGATGAAGGATGCCTGATTCGGTTGCCACAATAAACTGTTTGGATTGATCCGTTTGGACGAACTTAAGCAGTCCAGAGGTGCTACCTATATAATGGGCGATATCCAACACTGGAGATTCACTTTCTGGATGGGCTATAAACTTAGCATTAGGGTATTTATTGAATAACTTGACAATTTTTTCAAAAGAAAAGGCCTCGTGTACCACACATGCGCCCTCCCATAAAATCATGGGACGATTTAGGTGCTTAATTAGGTATTTCCCCAAATTTTTGTCCGGCGCAAAAATGATGCGTTGATTTTTATCAATCGATTCTATGACTCTCTGGGCATTTGATGATGTACAAACAATATCAGAAAGAGCTTTGATTTCCGCTGTACAATTGATATAAGTCACCACTATTGCATCTGGGTATTGAGCTTTGAATTTTGCAAATTCTTCCGGAGGGCAAGACTCAGCCAATGAACATCCTGCCTTTAAATCAGGCAATAGCACCTTTTTACCAGGATTAATGATTTTGGCTGTTTCGGCCATAAAGTGAACCCCAGCGAAAACAATAACTTTTGATTTTACTCTTGCCGCAGCTTGAGCAAGGTATAGACTATCTCCTAAAAAATCAGCTAGTTCTTGAATCCTTGGCTCTTGATAGTAGTGGGCCAACAAGACGGCATCTTTTGATTTTTTTAGCTTGATGAACTCTTGCTCAAAATCAATGTCTTTTGTATGGGATATGTCTAGATAACCCAATTGATCTAATGATTTCTTTGCAAGCTGTAGTGAATCAATAGCCATCGCTAGTCACTCAAATATATTATTTCCACAAAATTACTAAGATTGTTGATTCCAATCGGGTTTTGATTGCCTATTGTACAGTTAGTGCATCACCGACCCAAAAGTCTCCAATATGAGTTCTTCTCAAGTTGATTAAATGTGCTCCTGATTTTATTTTCCCCCCAAAATCAAAAACCAATGACCGAATATAGGTTCCTTTACTGCACCTAACCTTGAAATTTACTAAAGGAAGATTTATTTTTTCTATTTCAAATTTCTCAATTATTATTTCTCTGGCATCAACAGTTATTTCTCTTCCTGATCTTGCATATTGGTACAGTCTCTTACCTCCTTGTTTTAGGGCAGAATAAATCGGAGGTATCTGCTTATAAGATCCCAAGAATTCTCTAGCAGTATGAAAGATTAGTTCATTGCTCAAATGTTTTAATGTAAATGTTGCTTCAACAGGAGTTTCTGTATCATATGATGCTGTAGTCTCTCCTAATTTCATGCATCCTAAATAGGTTTTATTGAGATCTTGAAACTCATGAATTTTTTTTGTCATTTTTCCTGTGGTCACTATCAGCAATCCAGTGGATAATGGGTCTAATGTTCCTGCGTGTCCAACTTTTAGTTTTCGGATATTATAGTGATGTTGAAAATAGAATTTCAATTTTTTTACTACATCAAAAGAAGTCCATTCAGTAGGTTTATCAATGAGAAAAATTTTACCCTCAATCAATTCATCTTTAGAGTATTGGACATCAGAAAACTTCATATACTAAGGCAGTGAGTCCCACAAGGGCACAATAAATCGAAAAATATATTAATTGGCTATTGATAACCAAGCGAACCATCCATAGGCAGGCCAATATACCAACTACAAAGCTTGAAAGAAAGCCCACCACAAGGGGCATCCATTGAACAGTTAGTACAATGGTATTATCGGCTTCTAAAACAGAATACAGCATACTGCCAAATATGATAGGAATCACCATCAAAAAAGAAAATTCTGTAGTTATTTTCCTATTGACATTTAAAAATATCCCAGTAGTTATTGTTGCTCCGCTTCTCGAAATGCCAGGAATAATTGCTATTGCTTGGCTGATGCCAAGAACAATACTATGCAGATATGACAATTTTGAACCAGGTGTTTTAATCCTATCGCTAATCAACAAAATCACGGCAGTAAAAAGAAGCATCAAACCAACCAAAAACAAGTTTTTATCATACACAGAAGCTATAAAATCCTCTAAAAAATATCCAACTAGGACTGCTGGGATCATGGATGCTATAATTTTCAATAAAAAGGCCATACTTTCTTTTTCCCCGATCATTATTTTTTTGAATAGGTCTATTAATTTTCTTCTAAAAACAATCATTGTACTTAGAGATGTGGCCATATGAAGTGTCAAGGTAAATAGGAGACTTTCTTTAGCTCCGATGTCAGTACCGAAAATAGCTTTGCCCAGCTCTAGATGTCCAGAAGAAGAAACCGGCAAAAATTCAGTTAACCCTTGAATAATCCCTAGCACTAAAGCCTCAAAAAAATTCATACATCTTCATATTATGTTTTTCTGTAGAATTAATATTTTTCGTCATATTGTGGCTCACAGAGTAATTGGATAAGACCATTGGCACACTATTAATCATAGACTTGGTTAAAAGTCTCAACCCTTTGATTTAGCCAAATTATATCAAATATTTAGCTTTTTATAACAAAACAGTGAAACTAAAAGTTGTTCTCTTGTAATAGTGGGTTGTTATTTGTAAAGCCTAAAATATTCACTATGAAAGTATAATATGCTCTATTATGGAGTGACTAAGGTGATAGTTTACGTTATCATTTGGACGGCTTAATCAGAACTGAGTAAATGGCTATACCGAAACCTAATAGTACAATTGTAGGAGCCAATCGTATTCGTTGAAAATTATAAATCATGGGGTTGAAAATCTCAGGGTCGCTACTTCCCCCACCAGACATGAGGGCAAAGCCTACTGCAATCAGTATTAATGCCAGTCCGAAAAACTGATAATTCCGCTTCCCAAACAGTAACTCTTGTTTTGGTTTTCGCTTACCCATTTATTACGTATTCAAAATTTGTAAGCTTCTTCTGTTTTGATACCCAAATAATGATTGGTGGTCCAAAGACTACTGATGCCGGTAATTAAGATACTTATGGTGGGCAAAGTAATCAATAAAATTGCGGCTTCAAAATAATTAGGTATCAAGTTGAGTCCGGGAAAAGATCTTGTTAAAAAAACAATCAAAACTACTAATGCTATAATAGCCAATAAAGAGGCGATCAGACCAAGCCACAGATTTCGAGTAATAAATGGTTTTCGAATAAATGATTTGGTAGCACCCACAAGTTGCATAGTCTTGATGACAATGCGTTTTGAATATATAGACAACTTTACTGTTGTACTAATCATAACAGTTGTGAAAAACAAAAATACTCCTGCCAACAAAGCCAAAACGAAAATTACTTTTATAAAGTTATTATCCAAAATGCTCAGCACAGTTTTATTATACACAATTTCTCCTACGGGAGGAAACAATCCAAGTAATTCAGACTTTTTCATTTCGAGACTATCAATCGAAACAAATGAGGAATAGAATTGAATTTCAAAGGAACTCTGAAGAGGATTATGTCCTAAAAAATCAATAAAATCTTCACCAATGACTTCTGCAAATTCTTTTGCAGCCTGTTCCTTAGAAACAAATCGAAGATTTTTAATAGCCGGATCTAACTCTAGATTATTTCGTATTTCATTTATTTCAAAAGGCGTCGTCTGGTCTATCAGATAGACAGAAAATGGAATTTCTTCTTTGACTTGGTCGATTAACTTTTTTGTATTTAGGAGCAAAAGACCCAGTATACCTAAGAAAAACAAAACCAGTGAAATTCCAATTACTACTGTAATCTGTCTTGTTATTATTCTGCTAGTATAACCTGATTCTCTGTTTAAACGGCTCAATCCACATACATTTATCTCGCCAAAATTAATTGATTTTCTATCCAATTTAGAACAAAATAGTTTGAGTCAAATAATTTTAAGTTTGCTAAATATTCTGAAATGGTGCAGTACGATTTTATTCACATTGAGTCAAAATGGAAGAAATACTGGGAAGAAAACCGATCTTTCCAAGTATCCAATGATTCTAAGAAACCTAAATACTATGTTTTGGATATGTTTCCATATCCATCTGGTGCCGGACTCCATGTTGGTCATCCTCTGGGCTACATTGCCAGTGATATCATAGCCCGATACAAACGCCATAAAGGATTTAATGTACTTCATCCACAGGGGTTCGATTCATTTGGTCTTCCTGCAGAGCAATACGCCATCCAGACAGGTCAACATCCAGCACAAACTACCAAGCAAAATATCGCCCGATACAAGGACCAATTAAATCGACTCGGATTTTCCTTTGACTGGTCCCGTGAAGTGCAGACTTCTTCACCTAAATTCTACCAATGGACTCAATGTATTTTTCTTCTGTTGTTCAATCACTATTATGACCTTGATCAGGATAAGGCTCGCCCCATCAAACATTTGATAGATTGTTTTAATAGAGATGGAAATAAAAATATCAATGCCCATTGTGATGAAGATACCCCATCCTTTTCTGGCCAAAAATGGAATTTATTTTCTTGGAAAGAACAACAAGAAATTCTATTAAAATATAGATTAACATATCTATCTAATACCGAAGTTAATTGGTGTCCGGAATTAGGAACAGTGCTAGCAAATGATGAGGTGATTGATGGAGTTTCTGAAAGAGGGGGCTATCCAGTATTTCAAAAAAAAATGAGCCAATGGAGTATGCGTATTACAGCTTATGCTCAAAGATTATTGGATGGATTAAACAATATTGATTGGCCAAAACCCGTTAAGGAAATGCAGAAAAATTGGATTGGCCGTTCTCAAGGAGCTAAAATTCAATTTGAAATTCATGGTCATAAACAGAAGATCGAAGTATTCACTACACGTCCAGATACCCTTTATGGTGCAACCTTTATGACTTTAGCTCCCGAATTAGATATTGTCAAACAAATCACCACAAAAGACCGATACGAAGATGTATCACGATATATTGAAAATGTAGCAGGCCAAAAAATGGTGGATAGATTGGTCAATGCCAAAAGAATCAGCGGACGATTTACAGGAAGTTTTGTGATTCATCCTATGACAAACAAAAGATTGCCCATATGGATTTCCGATTATGTACTGGCCCAATATGGCACTGGAGCCGTTATGGGTGTTCCAGCTGGAGACCAAAGAGACCACCTATTTGCATCTCATTTTAATTTGCCCATTGTGGATATATTCAATGGAATTGATACTTGTGTGGAAGCATATGTGGAAAAAAAGGGTTTTGTTTACAAAAATTCCGGACCATTGAATGGACTAGATTTTGAAACAGGTTATAAGGAGATAATCAGTATTTTGGAATCTAAGAATAAGGGCAGTCGGTATGTTAACTTTAGGTTGAAAGACACTGTATTTGCCCGACAGCGATATTGGGGCGAGCCTATTCCCATTTTCTATAAACAAGACATACCGGTACCTATCGATTCAAAGTATCTCCCTTTGGTTCTTCCAGAAGTGGAGCAATATCTACCAACAAAAGAGGGTAAACCTCCCCTTGGGAATGCCAAAAATTGGGCATGGGATACCAAAAGACACAGAGTCGTAGATAATAATTTGATAGATGGAAAATCAATTTTTCCACTGGAGCTGAATACAATGCCCGGCTGGGCAGGTAGTTCCTGGTATTTCAATAGATATACAGATGCTGGCAACAATCAAGAATTTGCTAGTCAGAAAGCACTCAATTATTGGAGGGAAGTAGATTTATATATCGGAGGAATTGAACATGCTACTGGTCATCTACTATATTCACGCTTTTGGCAAAAATTTCTATTTGATTTGAGTCTGGTCCCCTTTGATGAATATGCCAAAAAATTAATTAATCAAGGTATGATTCTTGGGACTTCTGCAATTGTCTATAGAAAAAAACACACACAGAGATATATATCAAAAAATTTACTCAATCCAAAACATAAGTACCACTCGATTCGGGTAGAAATCGATTTTGTTTCTTCATCAGATCAATTGGATATTAATCAACTAAAGAAATGGCAACCTCAATTTAAAGATGCTGAATTTATTTTAGAAGATGGCAGATATATCGTTGGAAGAGAGGTGGAAAAGATGTCCAAATCAAAATTCAATGTTGTCAATCCTGATCAAATATGTGATCAATATGGAGCCGATACCTTAAGGATGTACGAAATGTTCTTAGGTCCAATAGATCAAGCAAAGCCATGGAATACCGCGGGAATTACAGGAGTTCATAATTTTTTAAAAAAATTCTTACGATTATTTTATCATAAAGACCGGTGGACGGTATCTGATGTACTAGCAAGTAGATCTGAATTAAAAGTCCTTCACCAAACCATTAAAAAAGTCACTACTGACTTGGAGCGATATTCATTCAATACATGTGTATCAAGTTTCATGATTGCCTGCAATGAATTAACAGATATGAACTGTAATCACAGAGAAATTTTGGAACCCTTAACAATTTTGCTTTCCCCTTTTGCTCCGCATCTTTCAGAGGAACTTTGGCAAAAACTAGGTCATCAAGAGAGTATATCTACCCAGCCCTATCCTAAATATTCTGAAGAGCATTTGGTAGAAACTACCAAACAATATCCAATTTCTTTTAATGGAAAAAAAAGATTCACGCTTGAAATTGCTCTTAGTTTGACGAAAGATGAAATCGAACAATTGGTCCTTTCAGATTTGCGTACTAGTCAATATACAAAAGGTAAAGCCATTAAGAAAATCATAGTGGTCTCAAATAGAATTGTGAATATAGTTGTATAATTCTCTCTTACGAAAAGGACTCTAATAGATTTGTTTTGGATTAAAGTTTATCGAAAATAGGTTAGGATATTAAATCCAAATCTTGCACCTAAATTTGAACTTTGTTCAATGTTTTTCTTTCGGTCACACACCATTTAGATTATTGAATTAAAGACAATGGCAACGAAGATTTAGAGTTTCCATAAGAAGCAGTTTACTATAAAGATTCCCCATTTGTTAAGGAAGGAATATACTTAAATTAAAACATCGTACCCAGACAAATCGCTGTAAGGATTGTCCGAATAAAAAGAAGAAAGAGCAGTTCAATGTCAAGACCAATACGGTGATGGAACATAGCAATATACCTTGTCGCATCTGGGCAATAGGGATATTGCTATATACTACAAACATTAAACCTGACTTTCGGGTCGAAATACGCCCAAAACCCTTACCAGGCCTGAAAAAAGTGCCATTTCCAACTGTTACTTTAATGGAAACATTTTGTTCTGATAGATACCAATAAGTTCTAATTTTTGATCAATCCCAAAATGCAATCTATATGCCCATGAGGTAAAGATCTTTTGATGGGAAATGCTTTGGAAATATCCTTATAGACTACAACTCCTTTGATAGCAGCTTCAAAGCCCTCAATAACAGAGGGGTGAAAGTTGCTCAAATTGGCTATAGTTTTTCTTTTGACTTTTTTTCCTCTCTCAAGGCTTTACGGAGCAGAGTGGTTGGTCTGTAATTTCTATTGGGTACGACTTCAATGTAATAGGACATGGAAATATAAAATATGATGCAAATATATTACATTCAATTAAATAAACAGCTATAAAAAGGTATTTCACATGGAAACTTTTTCACAAAATAAATCCAAAATATATCATCTATATAACTGACTTACAGGCGTTTAAGTGATAAAAATCATTCAAAAAAGCGCGAAAGTCGGGATTAAAGGAATTAGTTCGATGAAATTACATAGAGAATTAGGAATAGGTCAAAAGGTCTATCATCCGATGATCCTATTTAAAGTGCAGTTGATTTCAGTAAGGTATGGTCTTTCAGATGTTAAAACTGAAGACTTGACTTATGATGAATACACTAAAACATTTTGAGTAACTTTATTTCCTGAATGGTAGAATTCAAAAAACCATGAATCAAATGGTTCTTGACATAATTGATGAACCTTTTGTTATTAATAATAGGAGTCGAAATAAATTCCCCTTAAAAATTATCCCTTATGTAGGGTGTAAAGCAGGATTTAAAGAAATATTTGATACCCTTATTCCAAGATTAGATCAAAATATCAAGATAGTTGATATTTTCGGTGGGGGCGGTGCATTTTCTTTTTATGCCAGCAATAGATTCGGTTCAGAGAAAGTCACTTATAACGACAACAATCCCATAGTTGTTAATTTAATCAAAAGCCTACGTGATGACCCAATTGATTTATATCGTTTATACCAAAAACATTTCAGGGAATCTTCAATTGATTATTACTATGAAATAAGAAAGATGGATTTAGGAGATGGAGTTCAGGGGGCATCTAATTTTCTGTATCTCGCAAAAAATGCTTTCTCGGGCAAAATCAGATTTAACTCAAAAAATAAATTTAATTCACCGATGAGGAAAGGAAGTCAGTGTCCTAGACTGGCTTTAGATTCATTAGTTTATTTAAGCAAAACAATAAAAAACTTAACCATAGCGAACAAGGATTTTAGAGATTTTAAACATACCCAGAACTCTTTCTTATATCTTGACCCTCCGTATTTAAATAATCGCAATGGACACTACAATGGTACAATTGATTTAAATGACTTCAATTCCTTTCTTAGGAGTATAGAAAAAGGCAATATGGTATTGCTTTCAGAACAGAATAAGCCAGAAATATTTTCTTTGTCTAAATCTAATTATCGTGTATGTCAAGTTCTTCTAAAAAGGTCTTTACAGTATTTCACTCAGAAACAAAGTCAAGAAATAATCGCTTTTAATTACCCTTTAAATGACGAATACGAATACATTAATAGGGCGTAAATCAGAAGAAACTTTTCGAGATGTTATATTAGAAAACCCTGAAATAATTAAAGAAATAATTGCTTCTTTTGGCAAACGAATTTCAAAAAGCACAAGAGTTAAACATATATTTTTAGAAGGTGAACACAAAGAAAAATCTGACGTATTTATCAGAGCAACCGGAGGTAACAATTTTGGTGTAAATATAAAGTCCTTTAAAGGTCGTGGGTTTAATCAAGTTATCAGGATGAGTATTGATATGTTCGTTATGCATTTTTCATTTCCTGCAGAATTTGAAAGCATACTCGTCAAATTGACACTTGATAAAGCTTCTACTCGTCTAATTAAGTGGATACCTGAAAATTAGTCGGAATATATTATCAAGGTAATTAAGCCTAAAGCATATGAGATTATCAGCAATGGTCTAATTGGAACAGATCATCCGAAATTGTTTGTTTTAATTGAATATTATAATAAAGAGATTCGTATCTATAAAATGGAAGATGTGCTGGCATTCATAAAAAACAACATTGACGTATCTATAACTAAGAAAGGAGTTATTTCTTTACATTCCTGCTTTACAATTCAAAAAAAAGGAGGTAATGGGAATAGAGTGAAATATCTGAAGACAGACATCCGACATGGCGGTAACAACATTCAATTAAAGATGAAATCAAAACTATTCATGGATGAAACTACGGATTTAGTTTTGAATACATTAAAATATTGAATACTCAACCCATTTAACTCACAGGGTTCAAAAAAATGTTATAACATGAAAAGACTTTTGCACTAAATTTTTGGGAGTATCCCAAAATCCCCGAATACAGAAATAGTTAAAAGGAATGACTTTTCCGTTTATTTTGTAATAGTATATACAAAACCTTTTTGTTTCTTTTTCACTGTTTCCACAACAAAGTAATTAGAGCCTTATTATTTAATCTTTTGAGGTCATCATTTTCGCTATATCAGATATTTTTGATAGACTTTGTCCTTGTTCACCATTTTTGTAATCAGATTATTGAATATTGTCTCTTTACTCTGTGAACGATTTATTCTGAAACAGAACTCATTGAAGTATCTATTCAGATGGAAGTCGCTTACCCAGGAATAAGTGGTACGTATCCAAGACTTTATCTGGTGTATCATCGTATGAAGAGCCTTGAAGTTGAGTCCATTGTTGCTCTCAATCTGCGTAATGTTATAAGTCTTGGCTATTGGTTTATATCCTTTCCACTTATCAGTGGTTACCTGGGCAGACTTACTGATATGGTTGACAAAGATGGACTCAAGGGAGCCTGCTGAAAAATCTTCTATGCCCATGGCATACATACGCCTAACCTTTCCCTTCTTGGTTAGCTGTACCGCTGTTACTGCTTTCTTTCTCTTGGCATGATAGCTACGCCCTATTTTTCCTTGTTCCACTCCACCCAGAACGAACTCGTCCACGTGTACTATACCATCGATAGGGTACTTGCCACTAGATTCCATAGCCTCTCTGACTTTGTGCATGAAAAGACGGGCAGTATTTTGAGTCACTTTATAGCGAACAGCTGTGTATCGTGCAGAAAGACTCTTGGTGGTGGTAGACATCTCAAAGCAGATGAAAAAAGCCTTGCGTACACCGAACTTTACCTTGTGGAACAAGGTATTGGCTGTAGCTGACTCGGTATGACTACAGATGTTGCACGTCCGGGAAAAATCCTTGCGTACTTGACAAGCTTTGTGTCCACATTTGACACATTTGAAGCCTTTTTTCCATTTGATCTCAGAGAGGTATTTCTTGCAATCTAGGTCCGTTTGGAAGCGTGCAGTAAACTCTAAGAGGTTTTGACCTTTAAAAATATTCATAATAGAGTGTATTTATAAGCATAAAAGATACGAAATTATAGGCAAATATCAATAAATCTTATTAGGAAAATAATCAACAAGAATGACCTTTTGTTTATTTTGTAATCAACTATAATAGAACTTTTTATTTTCTTTTCAATGTTTCTACAACAAAGTAATTAGAGATTATTTTTTAATGTATCTACGTCAAAGAACTTCCATATCAATAAAATGTATGACCAAAAAAATCTGGTATAGCTTAAATGATGACCTCAAAAAGTTTAAATTTCAATGAGAGCGAACAGCAAATACAACATTATAAACCTTTTGAGGTCATCATTTAAGCTATATCAGATATTTTTGATATACTTTGTCCTTGTTCACCATTTTTGTAATCAGATTATTGAATATCGTCTCTTTACTCTGTGAACGATTTATTCTGAAACAGAACTCATTGAAGTATCTATCCAGATGGAAGTCGCTCACCCAGGAAT
>MPMN01000030.1 GCA_002238525.1 Flavobacteriaceae bacterium bin25 | reverse complement strand
CTGTGCCTCCTTAATTTATCCATTAATTCAGGTGGCCGGGCTAAGTCTTGGTCACCTTCTTTTTTTATGTCATATCTTTAATTTTCAATAGTTCATATGTTAATTTCTCAGTAGGATTTACCTGATTTCTTGTATTAGTTTCTTCTAACGGTATGTGCTTCATATCAATTTCAGAATTTGCAAGTTGAATACCTCTTATTACTCTCATTTTATCTATTGTTTAATTTAAAATCAAATCATTTGGCGGACAAAGGTAAACAATTTTTTTAATTAATACGAGTCCGATGATTTTTTTTGGTTTTTGTTGTAGTTGATTTCAATTTCATTAAGATTGATGTATGGTTTAAGTATGATTAGGGATTATCCTATTTTTTGTTGAGAATAGGTATTAATTGGGTTTCAGACCTTGATTACGAAAGGAAACAGAGTATTTTGGTTATATGCACAATTAACAATGAATCATCTTCTTGTTGGCAAGAGATACTCATTGATTTGAAGATGCATGGAGTGGCGGGACAGTGTACCAAAACCTTAACTAAAAATCAAAAAAGTGTCATTTCCAACTGTTACTTTACTGGGGACATCTTTTTTGATCAATACCAATAAGGTCTAATGCCCTATGTTAATGCATATTTCAATCATACTTATCTATTGATTTCCAGACGGACTTATCTCATATAAGGTCAAAGTTCTCAGATTTTTCATCAGGGTTATAAAGCCATATATAGGAGAGAAAGTCGGGTATAAAATTCTACCAGCGGGGAAATAAAAAAGGCTCGGTAAAACCGAGCCTCTTGGAATGCTAAAAATGAAGATACAAAAACTGGTTCTGCCTACTTTGCTGGATCAGCAGGAGTATTTGGATTATTTTCCCTCTCGGCATCAGGATAAGGATAGAAATTTCGATTTCTTTCTTCAGTAAAGACACTTCCACTACCACTAGGCTCCGGTCTGTTAAAGCGCCTACTGTCTTCAAGACTCACACCAGTTAAGTATAGCTCAGCTCTCCTGTTTTTGAAGATTTCATCAAGAATGGCAGCTGGATTATCAGGACCACTGTACTCCGGTAACCCTGCATTAACACCAAAGATGTCATCTGTATCAGTCAATACTTCATTAAGCGAACTCTTGGCACTAGCCAAATCTCCACTTCTTGCATATGCTTCAGCCTTTATCAAATGCATCTCATCAGGGAGATAAACGGGTATTGGACCACTGCTAGCAACAAAAAAACCTGTCAATCCGGTAATCGTATAACCTGAATGAGTTGGACTGACACCATCTACTGCTGGTCCTAAATAAAAGCTCAACCGACCATCATCAGCAGATAAAGCCAAGCTCTCAGGAAGTCCAAAATGGGAGCGAGGCTTGAAATTTGGTGCTGAACTATTAGCCCTTGCCCAAATTGGATTTGTTGCATTTGCATCATATGCAAATTCTGATTTTACTGATAAATCAACCGTATTAGCTGCAGCTATAGCTTCAGAAAAATTACCAGCAAAGAGATGGTAACGAGCCGAAAAAGCACCGATAGAATTCTTTAGATCATAGTGCCCTAAAGTGATTTCATCAATAAACTCCTTAGAAATAGGGGTGGAGAGTGCAGTGTTAGCTTCTGATAGCAATTCAATTGCCTTAGCATAACCCTCAAGTCGTGGGACAAAAGTAGCTTCACTAGAAGTTTCAATGACTACTTGTTCAAAATTTTGAGACAGCGTTCCAATTGCCAATGCTTTAAAAAACTTGGCGTAAGCCAAAAGCCCACTTGTAGTACCTGCTTCAAGTTGAACATTCTCAACGTTGGCTTCAATTTGCTCCGCTAATTTAATTACCCGAATCATCGTAAACCAAAGCCCGCCAACATTAGCATTCGCATTTGGTAAACTAGTGCCACCCTCTTCTAGTTCAATCATGTTTTGAAAGGTCGTTGTTGATGCGACTTCTCGTGTGGTGACTGCAGGAGTTTCAACTATCCAACGAACACCAGTGGTGGAAAAGATTTGTTGTAACCCACCTGCTGCTGCGAGCATACCATCCCTAGTCTCGAATACTCTATCTGCAGAAACAGAATTGGGATTGGAAAATTCGGTCTCACATGATGCAAAAAGTATGGCAAAAACTGCTGCCAACAATAAATATTTGATTTGATTTATTTTTCTCATTTTACTACAAATTAAAGTGTGACATTAATCCCGAATTGATAAGTCCTGGGAATCGGAACTCCAGCAAAATCAAACCCACGAACACCATTGCTCTGTCCGGCAGTATTAATTTCAGGATCCCAAGCCTGGTAATTATCCCAAGAGAAGAGATTTCTGCCGACAAGACTGAATTGAATGTTTCTAACCCCCTCGAAAGGATTTTTCATATCATATGTTAGGGAGATTTCTCGTAGTTTGATAAACGAACCGTCCTCCACAAACTCCTCAAAGATACCAGCGGTGAAACCTCCGAATCGCTTCAACCTCGTGCCCTCAAGTTCTTCTTGGACACCTTTTCCACCTCCAAAAAGTAGATTGTCTAGAAGTCTGCGATTCCAATTAAAGACATCAAAACCTTGTACTGCGTCCAATTGAACACGGAAATTTAAATTTCCAAAAGAAACCTCATTGATTAATGAACCAAACCATTCTGGATTTGGATCTCCAATGACTCCACTTTCTAGACCTGTCCTAACTGGGTAACCATCATCTCGGAGTTCAATATTTCCAGCAGCATCTCTTTTATAAGCTGGTCTGTAAAAAACCCCCAGAGCTTCCCCCTCTATAACATGGCTTGTAGCAAAACTTCCAGATAATGTAAGCCTTTCAGAACCAACAATATCAGTTATTAAATTATCATTTGCTGAATAGGTAGCGGAGATATTCCATGTAAGGTTTTTATTCAAAATGGGAGTGGCCCTAAACAATAGTTCTAAACCACTATTAGTGAGTGCCCCAATATTACCTCGCTGAGAAGAAAACCCGGTTGAAGGAGCCAAAACCGTACCCAACAACAAATCATTAACTCTTTGATCATACGAGGTAAATTCAATTCCGACTCGATTATTGAAAATGCCCAAGTCAAAACCAAATTCTAATTCAGTCTGTCTTTCAGGAAAAACATCTTCATTTCCTTGACTTGTAGCAGCTAGTAAAGTCGTTTTACCGTTATGTGAACTAGGGGAATAAGTTGTAAATCTTGAATATGGTCCAATCGCTGTAAGGTTTCCTGCCTCACCCCAAGAAACCCTTAATTTTAGGTCTGCATTTCCGAAAGTGTTTTTGAAAAAATTCTCTTCAGAAACGACATAAGAAATACTTGCTTTACTATATACCTGGTTACGGCTCTCTAAACCAAAGGAAGAAGCACCGTCCAATCGAACAGCACCATTTATATAAAGATTGTCATTTATGTTAAAAGACTGTTGCAAAAATGAACCCCAATAACTCAGCTGGCTTCGAGTTTCTCCCAAAGATGGATTTCGAAATTCACCAACTGTTTTAACCAAAATAGGGGGGTTTTCAGAATTTATACCTATGCGGAAACGCTCCCAATATTGCCACGAACCTCCTATCGTAGTGGTAGATGAAATGCCGGATGTAAGAGCAGCTCGATAAACAAAACTCAAATCACTATTGTACTGAAAATTGGTGTTATCTGAACGCCGTCCAAATCCATCAGGTTGGGTTGAGGTATTGCCCTTTGGAATAAAAGCAGTCGCTATTTGACCGAAGTAATCTAACCCAAAAAGGTAATTAGCCGTGAGTCCTTTAGCAAGAGTGGCATTAAGCCCTAAACTACCTACAACTCTATTAGTGCGCTGTTTAAATTCAAATCGATCAACAGCTTCTAATGGATTTGTACGAGCCACTAATAGTGAAGTTCTAGGATAAACCCCCGATTCATTAGGTCTCGGGTCTACAGAGTTTTCAGTAAAAAGAAATCCAGTCAAAGCTCCATATGGTGCTGAAATACCTCCATTTGGAACATCTTGGGAATTGCTACTGGTATAATTCAATCCGATATTGGCATTTAGCCAACTGGATAGCTCTTGCTGGAGATTGACTTTAAGACCATATCGCTGAAATTTGGTGTTTTTCACGATACCTCCATTGTCAAGATAGGTTCCCGAAACATAGTATTTAGTCTTCTCAGTCCCTCCGCTTATTGAAAGGTAGTTTTCTATCCCATATGCTTGATCAAAAATAAAATCTTGATAATTGTATCTAGTTACAGATTCTGTTGCAGGATCGGTGTGGCCAAAGGTTGCCCATTTTAGATTGGATTCGTTGTAAGGTATTTCCTTACGCAGTTCATTCAACCGAAAATTTGAAGTAAAACTGATTCTAGCATCGCCAGTTTGCCCTCTTTTGGTAAAGATTTGGACTACGCCATTAGATGCTCTAGCTCCATATATAGCAGCAGCAGCGGCACCTTTTACTACCTCAATTCGTTCAATGTCGTTAGGATTGAGGTCCACTAGCCGGTTTTGTGAGTAACCTCCAACATCAATTAACTCATAAGAGGCATTTGAATAGATGACACCATCAACGATGTAAAGGGGATCGGAGCCACCTTGGATAGTACTTGGCCCCCGTAGGCGAATGCTGATACCACCAGCTGGGTCCCCCGTGTTCTGTTGAACAAGAGCTCCAGGTATTTTTCCTGACAAAGCTTGATCAACAGCTACGGCTGCATTGTTGACCAATTCATCCGACCTAACCGTAGATACTGCATTACCAAGTGTCCTCTTATTGACACCCTCTGTTGATCCAATAACTACAACTTCGTCTAATCCTAAGATGTCTTGTTGTAAAGTCACATTGGTTTGAACTTGGTCATCTATTCCAAGCTCAAGACCAACCTTATTTGTAGCAAAACCGATACTGCTTATCACAAGGTTATAATTCCCTTGAGGAAGCGAAGCATTGATCAGGTAGTTGCCATCAAAATCAGATACGGTACCTGTGGAAGTGCCCTCTATGAAGACAGAAGCTCCAACTACAGGACGTCCGGCCTGATCGGTAACCACTCCAAATAGGTTGTATGTAGTTTGGGCGGTGACACCCACACTCATAGTAAGGAAGAAAAACAATGCAAATAGATTGCTATTCTTCAAAGATTGTCGATATTTCATAAATGTTAATAATATGTTAATAGCAAAGGTAGGTTATTATCAATTTGTAAATCCCCAAAAAAGGGGAACTAAATTTAGGATTACGCTTTGGGTAATAGGAATGATTAATACTATCAAGTGAAAGTTTTTGTTAAAATCACATTTTCCATCGTTATTTTTTAGATAGTATTTAATTTTTCGTCAAATTGGAACTTAAATTGACAAATTATATTGCCATTTTCATTTTTAAAATAACACTACTCTGTCAAACCCTAAATTGAAGAGAATCAAATTAAAACACAATTGATTTTGGAGAAAAACATTCTCAGAGCCATTTTAAGGTAATAGATGGGATGGAAATAAGGCCTTGCCGGGATAAATAGCTTGAAAGACCTTCTGTTTAGGCCGGATGCCTTCATAAAAGAAAAAGACCTCTCCCATTACTTGTTTTTCTCTGTGGAAACGAATAAGATCAACAAGATATTGATCTGAAGGGACATAACTATCAATCCTCAGCAATACACCGGGGTAGAAAACTTTCAGATTGTTTTTAGCATAGGCCAAATTAGTGTTGAATAATTGCTTGTAAGTATTGATTCCACGTCTATCACGTCTATATAATTGAACGGAAAGAATATCAACAATACCCCGTTCAAGCCAGTCTGGCCAGTCCTGGCAATACTCATTGAGAGAAAAAGCAAAAGGACTTGGGGAAAAACTTACCAAGCATTTAGGGTTTGTCTCTTTTACCTGGTTATATAGATCTTGGGCATATTCATTCAAAATATCTGCCCTCCAATCAATCCACTGGTTGTTGCCAATAGAATTGGGAGGTTCATTTCCGTTGTTCTGAGATCGAAATAAGTCTATTGTATAAGCATCGTAGCCCGAAGTGGAGGACACCGCAGGAAGACGATCATCACCCTGAATGCCATCAACTTGATAATTTTCCACTACCTCTAAGATTAGATCAGTCATGAACTGTTGCACTTCAGGGTGGAAAGCATTCATCCAATAGAAATTGTTTTTGTTGGCAATGTTCCCCTCTAGGTCCTGACTAGCCCAATGCGGATTTGCTTGAAGAACCCAGTTTTTTCCGCCATTGGCATTTCCATATTGAGAAGCAAAACCATATTCAAACCAGGCAATGACTTTTAAATCTCGTTTATGGGCTTCTTCAATGACTTCTTGGAGGATATCTCGGCTGGGATCAAACCTAAGGGATGATTCAGGGATATCAAGCGGTTCTACAACCTCTCTCAAAACCCTGCTGGGATGAGGGGTTTGGGTTTTATTCCAAGTGACGACAAAAACGGTGTTAAAATTTAAATCAGAAAGCAATTCCATAGCCTCAGCAATTTTCTCACGACTGGTCAGTACATCACTAGCAACATTCGTAAGCCATACACCCCGGATACCGGTTTCTTGCGGTAGATACTTAATGTCAAGTTCATATAGTTTTGCTCTTCCACTTTGAGCCGTGATAACTATACCTTCAAGTTCTGATAAATTAATAGATGATTTGTTTTCAAAAAGTGCGATTGCGTAATCAGAAACCTCGTATTCGACCATTACGTCACTCAGATCAGTTCCGAATGGAAATTCCATTGAAACGGTATTGTTTTCAATATCAGCTTCAACAAATAAATCCGGAAGATTGAAAGACAGCAATAGATTTTCTTCACTTGGAGGAAGCCTTTTGGGAATAATCTGATAGTCTTTTTTCTCTCCAATTTCGGAGGTGATGGTAACGGTCAGATTTGTTTCGCTGAAATTAATCGTGCTGCCCGAATCAATTGAAGAGGATGCTTTTTCGGAAAAAGACATCTCTACTTTATATTCTTTGGGAGAAACACCATAGGGAAAAGGAACCTCAACAGTATTACCCGTAATGATTCCGTTTAATGAAAGTTCAGGGATTAGAAACCCCAACAGTTCATTTTTGTTGCTCTTTTGTTCCAAACGGACAAAATAAGTGGCTTTTGTTCCGTCTTGTGCCGTGACGGTAAAAACAGTTCCCCCTTGAAAATTTACTGCTTGACCAGATTCGGGAGATATTTTGGCTCCAGGAGATATGGATATTGATGTTTTCAGTGAACTGACACCTATTTCTGACGGAACTGTAGCGGTTATCTCATTGCTAGACTCGTTGATTTCTGCTTTGACTTGAAATGAACTATCTGAAGAGGAAATTTCGAAAGAAAGAATCTGAGCTTCATTGCTTAAATTTCCATTGGCACAAGAAAAAAAAGCAAGAATAAGGGATGATAATGCAAACCTAGTAAAAAGAAACCTTGAGGAAATTCCTACATCTATGTTTCGTATTTTATGCATCACTTAAAGAACCAAACAAATTAAAGTTGCCTCATATTTGGGTATAGGCAGTTATTTAGCTTTGACAGCTTTAATGATTCTAAATCCATTATTTGCAGCTCCAACTAGAGCATAAAATGCACCCTCTTCTTCATTGATATAAATATCAAGATCGCCAGCTTGGTTGATATTGATGTTTTGGCCAAATGAATTGCTATATACTAATTTTTCTGCTACATTTTCATCTGTAAACGAATCAAACTCTTCTATCAAGCTATCACCGGAGATGTCATAAATCCAAACCCCAGCATCTCTTGTATTTGCTCCTTCAGTCCCTACCGTTGCTAGGGCCAAGTATCTCTTCTGGTTAAATTCAAAAATCTTACCTCCCATTGCACGTACAATGATTGCTTCGGATGAAATTTGGGTATGTCTTGTTGTTCCATCCGTACTGTATAAGGTCGGTGTGATTTGAGCCGCATTAACCAATAAATAATGCTTGTCCCCATCATTAACGGGTTCTACAAAACCATAATTACCAATTTTATTGGTGTCATTTATATCTTCAAAAGTGATTATATCGGGATTTTCGGCATTTACTACCTGACCATTTTCAAGGTTCCATACCAGAACATAATTATCCTTAGTTGTAAAGGAGGGCGTTGCATAAAGAGTACCCTCTCCTTGCGGATCTCCATGGAAATTAAAGTTGTCCCCAAGACGAATATTTTCTCCATCACGAGTTGCTGGGTAAGACAATATTAGTTCAGCATTGGAATCATTATCATTCCAACGATAAACCTTGAATGCTGATCCGTCGAGACTCATGTTACTACCCAAAATACCATTTTCCGTAGCAATGACATCGGCTAAAACAAATGTACCTCCAGATATAACACTATTGTCATCTTTTAGTGATGAAGCAGAAGCAGAACTTCCATCATTTTCCCAGAAATAAATAACTCCATCTCCCTTATCAGCTACATAAACATGGGTGCTATTCAGCGAAAACCCGCGTTCATTATCTCCTTCAGCCCCTAACTCAGGCTCTAAGGTACCTGAAGCAACATCAGCTTGAAACCAATCAACTACAGTTTCAGGGTCAAAGCCTATTGGTAGAAAATTGATAGATACGGTATAATCTTGGGATTTAGAACCTGCCTTAACATTATACTTGACAGCACTGCTAAAATCATTGGCCGCTCCAGTAGCAGGAGTAACCGAAGCATCAGCCGGAATTGTGGTGACTTTTGGTGTTAGTTGGGTAACATTACTTCCTTCATTGACATTGATTGTAATGGTTTTGGCACTCTCATCTATATCAACCGATTCGGACCCTTCAACCTCGAATCTCGAAATGACAACTTGGTCGGGATCAAGGATGGTTACGGTAATGGTGTAACTGGTTGTGGTTGTTCCATCTTCGGCAGTAACTACATAGGTAACTGGAGAACTAAAATCCCGAGAGGTTCCCGCTGCCGGAGTAATGGTAGACTTTGGTGAGTTTGTTATCTGAGGCGATAGGCTTGATATATCAGTCCCATAGGGTACACTTAGGGTTATCGAACTTCCAGAAATGGAGCCCGAAACTCCTGCGAGACTAAAACTCGTAATATTTGCTTCACTTGATGCCGGTGGAGTATCTTCTCCACAAGAAAGAAAAATACAAACTAAAACTGCAGTTGTTAAGGTTAAAAATCTGTTCATTAGGGTATATTTTAAAGTTATTATTTAGGATTGAAAAGAGAAAAATAGTTGTTGTTAAAGAACATTAAATAATTTTTGGCAGATGTAGGACACGAAACTAAGTCAGGTTCACGGAAAGATTTGTAATGGCAATCAAAAATGTTTATAAATAGCGTTAGCTCCACCGATGATATTTTCACTAATTCATTTTCCATTTTAATTATACTTAGAACCACAACAACTTAATTCTGCAATTGATATGACAAATGTACTCCACAGATTTCGGAATGCCTCAAACCAATCAATTGCAAAAGATTTTTGTGCAAAGCCTCATTTCTACTGGAATCAAACCAACGTTACTAGGAAAAATGATGAAATTCCCAAGAATAGTGATGTATAGGTTTTCAATGCTTCATCTGAATTGATATGGTTTAAATTGTTTTTACTTGATAATATCACTTCAAAAACGTATTGACAAATTCCAAAAATTGTTCTTCTGATAAATTGAAAATATTTCTTGAAGTTCATTAGTAATTAAATTATAAAACTTCAATTGCTGGTCAAGGCAAAGTTAAATCATTTGCATTAATACAAGTTAAAATTTATATATTGTCTATTAATTAGTTAAAATTTTTGCAATAAATGTTGATTAGCTGTCGGGAAAATCAATTGAATGTAAACAGATTCATTTCATTCAAAAGAATCTGCCGGTACTGAAATCAATACAGATTAAATAACTTGTTTGGGTTGAGAAATGAATACTTCTAAAGAACTGTTAAGGAAATGATTATAATGCAGGGATAGAAATTTTGGTTCGAATATCTTTTTGGGGAGTGTTGCTAGGGTTATCAATGTAAGTTTCAATATCAGGAGATTTTTTTTGGCGTTTAAATTTTTTAGCATTTTGGTGCATCATCACTGCACTCCATGCGTTATCTAAATGCTCGTATTTGCCCACATGGGTTATGGAATATACTTTCGATTTTGGAATTTTTACTATTGCATATCCTTGGGTTAATTCCTGGGATAAGTTATTTATGGCTAGTCCAACTGTATAATCCACATGATCTTTCACTAAATCAAACTTGTGGTATAAGGTATATCCAATTTCTTGGATAGAATCCTTGCAATTTATTTGACAATACTGGAATAATTCTCCAAAATGTTTCTCTATATTGTTTTTAAAATCGTCGACAGTACTCTGATATCGCTTTCCGATAATGTGGATTTCTGGTAAGTCTTCGATTCCAATAAAGTCCAGATTGGAATCAATTTTCCCCAGTTCTGCCAAATCTTTTAATAGTTTTAATCCTCTTCTATAGTCCCAAGAAACAAACAATTCTAGCCTTTTCTTCATCCAAAACAAATACCATGGTAATGAACTTTTCATCTTCCAGGTTAGTCGGGTTTCTTTATCAGATTCAGTCAATTCGAAAATAACGAGAGCTTTTGATTTGTAAGGTTTTAAAAATTGAAGATTAATTTCCAGCTTCTGGTTGGGGATTTCTTCCGAATGCTGCATACTACCGGTTCCGACAATTTGACCATTCCACTGGTAATTTTTGCCGCCTTGACTGATAGTAACTTCGGCATTCGGCTCAGCATTAATCCAAGGTGACCATGATTTCCAAGAATAAAAATCACTGATTAGGTCATAAATCTTTTTTGCCGGCTTATGAATAATGATGGATTCTGAAACAAATAATCTGGCCATTGGTACAATTGTTTAAGGTAAACACGAAGATAACAAATTTTTGAAAAAGTCGACAATCTTGATTTGGTATTGAAATACCTCCTTTTGTTTAAGGATAAGGATCGAATAACCTGTATTTATGGTGGTATGATATGATTTTGGGCTATTATAGTTGAATTTAATCCATAGCAATGGAAGGACATTATCTAGAGTTTTTCTTTATATCATAAAATCAATCAAAAGCTTCAAAATTATTCTGATATGAAATGACTATTTGTCAATTTGGTCGTTCTAAATATCTCTCCTTTGGATTACTGTTGAATTTGCTTGAGCAGTAGGTAGGATGACCATGTCCGCAATATTAACGTGCTTAGGAGCTTTAACCATAAACCAAATGGCTTGTGCAATATCGCGGCCATGAAGCGCATCTATTCCATGATAAACCATCTTAGCCCTTTTAGCATCTCCTTTGAACCTGACCATTGAAAATTCGGTTTCTACTAATCCTGGGTGAATTGCCCCGACTTTTATTCCCAGAGGATTTAAGTCCATCCTCAACCCCTTGGTAAAAGCATCTACGGCAAATTTTGTAGCACAATAAACGCTTCCTTTGGGGTATACTTCCTTTCCCGCTATAGAACCAACATTTATGATATGCCCTGTTTTTCTTTGAACCATTTGACCGATTACTGACTTGGTTACATATAAAAGCCCTTTTAGATTACTGTTTATCATATTGTCCCAATCTTCAACATCAGCGAGGTCTACTGAATCTAGACCGTGAGCATTTCCGGCATTATTGATTAGAATGTCGATTTTGGAAAACTCTCCTGGTAGGCTGTCAATGGCACTGAATACATCATGAGACTTAGAAACATCGAAATTCAGAATATGGCATTGACATTCAAGTGTCTTCTTGAGTTTAAATAGACGCTCTATTCTTCGACCACACAAAATCAACCGCATTCCTTTCTTAGCAAATAGCTTAGCTGTGGCCAATCCTATTCCGCTTGTAGCTCCAGTAATTAAACTAGTTGATGGTTTCATGATATTCTCTAAAAGAGTTTCAGCATACTTTCTGGGTTGAACTCAACGAAAGAGTTAAGGATTTAATTTTTTGTTCATTGACAAGTATATACCAAAATTAGTGGAAAGATATTCTAATAATTCTCAAATTCACCACTCATATAAAGTGAAGTACAGTGAAACTATTTATTTGAAGAATCAATTGAAAGATATTTTGCTGGGTATTATAACTAATTTTGCTCATTTTCAAAGAGAAGGTTTGATTTTCATCTTACTACATTTATTTGAATAATAGGCAAATTCAATTTTTTATATATGAAGAAAAAGTTGATGGACGCAAAAAATACAATAAATTGTAACTTTTTGCCCAAATTTTAGTTAAATTATTGACAATGAAAAACAGCACATCTCCAGTAGATATCGCTGAGCTTAACGATCGGATAAAATCAGAAAGTGCTTTTGTCGATCTGCTCAATTTGGAACTCAGTAAAGCCATCATCGGACAACAACATATGTTGGACAGTCTGTTGATAGGATTAATTGGTAAAGGCCATATTTTACTCGAAGGAGTACCCGGACTGGCAAAAACCCTAACGATAAATACCCTTTCCAAAGCCATCAATGGATCGTATTCTAGAATCCAATTTACACCTGATCTATTGCCTGCAGATGTAGTGGGCACAATGATTTACAACATAAAGGAAAATGACTTTTCAATAAAAAAAGGTCCCATTTTCGCCAATTTTGTTCTAGCCGATGAAATCAATAGGGCCCCTGCAAAAGTACAATCGGCCTTATTGGAAGCTATGCAGGAAAGACAAGTCACTATTGGCGATACGACTTTTGTCTTGACGGCACCATTTTTGGTCATGGCAACCCAAAACCCTGTAGAACAAGAAGGCACTTATCCTCTTCCAGAAGCTCAAGTGGATCGTTTTATGCTCAAAACAGTGATTGATTATCCAACAATTCAAGAAGAACAGCAAATCATGAAGCTGAATTTGAAAAAAGAAACCACACCAATCAATCCTGTTGTGGATATCAAACAAATCCTTGCTGCCCAAAAAACGGCTTTGGATGTATATATGGACACAAAAATTGAACAGTACATTCTGGATTTGGTTTTTGCTACCAGAAATCCTCAAGATTATAATTTACCGAATCTCACCCATATGATTCAGTTTGGTGCATCGCCCAGAGGAAGCATCAATCTGGCACTTGCCACAAAATGTTATGCTTTCTTGAAACATCGAGGTTTTGTCATACCTGAGGATGTTCGGGCCGTGATTTATGAGGTGCTCCGACACCGCATTGGACTGACCTATGAAGCCGAGGCAGAAAATATTACATCTCAGGATATCATCAGTCAGATTGTCAACCAAATAGAAGTACCTTAATCATTTGACATCATATGACTGTAGAATTTGTAGATTTTAAAGTATTCTGATTTTGAAACCAATCAAATGATTGTTGCCAGAAAATAGTTCTAAAGCCATATTAATATTCGGATTTCGAAAATAGAGATGGATACCAAAGAATTATTGAAAAAAGTTCGAAAGATTGAAATCAAGACCCGTCGGTTGTCTTCAGATATTTTCGGAGGGGAATACCATAGTACTTTCAAAGGAAGAGGAATGACCTTTAGCGAAGTTAGATCTTATCAATATGGAGACGACGTGAGGGTTATTGACTGGAATGTCACTGCACGCTATAATACTCCGTTTGTTAAAATATTCGAAGAAGAAAGGGAATTAACCGTCTTGTTAGTGGTAGATGTTAGCGGATCAGAGTTTTTTGGAACAGCCAATCAACTCAAAAGAGAAGTGGTCACCGAGATTGCAGCAACCCTTGCTTTTTCAGCGCTTCAAAATAACGATAAGGTTGGACTGGTATTGTTCGCCCAGACCATCGAAAAATATATTCCACCAAAAAGAGGTCGCTCCCACTTGTTGCGTATCATAAGAGAACTATTGGAGTTCGAACCACAAACTTCCAAGACCAGTATAGGCACGGCATTGGAATTTATCTCTTCGGTTCTCAAAAAAAAAGCCATCGCTTTTTTATTGTCCGATTTTATTGATAATGACTATCAGCGACAATTGAGCATAGCCGCCAAAAAGCATGATTTGACAGGAATAAGGGTGTATGATTCAAAAGAAGAAGAAATCCCCAATATTGGACTCACATTGACAAGAGATGCCGAAACAGGTAAATTGGACTGGATAAATACCTCCAGCAAAAGTGTCCGTAATCAATATCAGGACTATTTCAAAAAACTCGAAAGACAATTTGAATTGGAATTTCAAAGAAACAATGCTGGAGTGGTCAACTGTCGAACAGATGAATCATTTGTTAAAAAATTGCTCAACTATTTTAAAACAAGAGGATAAGTGAGAAAGATTTTATTGGTTTTAACCTTTCTGATGGTGGTGGATCATTTTCTGATAGGGCAAACCACTGCCAAAGTAGAAGCTAAGGTTGATACCACTGAAATTAGAATTGGAGAGCAACTAAATTTTACCCTACAACTCAAAACAGATTCGCTTTCTCTGGTGGAATTTCCAGCAAACCCAAATTTTTCTTCATTTGAAATTTTGGAACAAAGCCCATTGGATACCATACGAGCCCAAGACCACTATACATTTACTAAAAAATATGCTTTAATCCAATTTGACTCAGGTAATTTTATTATACCGCAACAAGCTGTTTTTGTCAATGGCTTTGTTCAAGTTAGTGATTCCATACCAATCAGGGTGAATACTGTGGTAGTAGACACCTTAGAACAAAAGATGTATGATATCAAGCCCATAATTGATTTGGGAAGGAACTACGATCAGTTGATTCGAATTTTACTCTATGTACTGCTTGGTCTTTTTGTTCTCGGGGGAATTATAAATATGTATTTCTTCAGGGAAAAACAAAAAAAACTAAAAGAGCTCGGATTGTCCCCCTTTGAAATGGCACTGAAAGATTTGAAAGCCATAGAAAACCAAAAACTAGTTTTACAAAAGGACTATAAAGTTTTTTATACCGAGCTTATTTATATTTTAAGGAAATACCTGGATAAAGAAATTCAGATTGATGCTCTTGAGAGTACTTCGAGGGAATTATTAGCCAAGCTCAACCAACTTCAGAAAGACAATACTTTGAGCATTCATCAAGAATTAATTGCCAATTTAGAAGGTACACTTGACAATGCCGATATGGTCAAATTTGCTCAGATGCGACTAGACAAAGAAATTGCTATCAAAGACAAGCAATTTATCCAGTCAGTGGTAATCAAAATCAAGGAAGCTATCCCTGAGCCCTCCGAAGAGGAATTAAAACAAAACCAAGCTTTTCAATTTCTTTTGAACCGAAAGAAAAAAAGACAACGAATCATCTTTGGACTGAGTTCACTGGTTGGCATAGTACTTGTTGCATTGACTGTGTTGATGCTTATATATGGTTATTATCCCGTCCGGGATACCATATTGGGATACCCCACAAAAAAAATGATGCATTCAGACTGGATTCAATCTCAGTATGGATCGCCTCCGGTTTCATTGATGACACCTCAGGTTTTGATTCGTCAAAAATCTTCAAAAAAGGATCAATCCATATTTGAGTTTGGAACAGTTGGCTACCGATTTTATATCGGGCTACAGTTCAGTCCATTTGATCAAACCGACCCAACAAATCAGGCCCAAGATTCAATCGGACAACTCAGTGGAGAAGTGTTTGTTAAAAAAGTAGCCGATGAGATTCAGCGAATGGGTGGAACAAATATTTTTATAGATGGTCAACAAGTTACCCTGCCTAAGGGAGACCAGGCCATCTCTATTGAAGGTCGCTTCGATTATACCCCAATAAATGAAATTCGAGAAAGTCGCTATGATTTTACCGTCATCTTGGTTTTGCTCGAAGGAAGAGAAATAGAATTGAAGTTGATTTATCCAACTGATGATCGATATGCTTCAAAAATCAAAGATCGTATTGTGGAAGGTATTGAAATCATCACCGAATTATAGTTGCCATGTGGGAGGATATTGTCTTTGATGGAACCGAATATTTTTGGCTGTTATTGCTCATTCCAATTGGCGCTGCGGGGTATTATTTTTTTTGGACCAGCTCTCGACCTAAAATCAAATTACCTACCCTAGATGCGTTTAAGAGCTCCCGGTCCATCATTGGGAGATTGTTACCTTTGCTACCCGGGCTTCGCTTGATTAGTTTGGCATTGTTTATCCTCGCACTGGCTCGCCCCCAGATTGTAGATGTGTCCACTCGATCATTTACTTCTTCAGGAATTGATATAGTCATGGCAATTGATATTTCTTCAAGTATGCTTGCCCGAGATTTAAAACCTAATAGACTAGAGGCTTTAAAAGAAGTGGCCTCCAATTTTATTGCTGACCGTTATTCCGACAGAATAGGATTGGTGGTTTATGCAGGAGAGAGCTATACCAAAACCCCCATAACCAGCGACAAAACGATTGTTAGTAGCGCCCTTAATGAAATTTCTTTTCAAGGATTTATTCAAGATGGTACAGCAATTGGCATGGGTCTTGCAACAGCAGTGAATAGACTCAAAGACAGTAAATCAAAGAGCAAAGTGATTATTCTATTAACCGATGGAGTAAACAATTCTGGTTTTATTGATCCCATCGCAGCGGTTGAATTGGCTAAAGAATTCGATATCAAAACCTATACTATTGGCTTGGGAAGCAACGGTCAAGCAATGGCTCCGGTGGCGATACTTCCAAATGGACAGTTTCAATATGGATTGACAGAAGTGGAAATAGACCAAGAATTAATGAGAGAAATTGCCCAAAGTACAGGGGGGGAATATTTTCGTGCTACAGACAATAGAAGCCTAGAAGAAATATATAGTGAAATCAACAAACTTGAAAAAACGGAAGTTGAAGAATTTGACTATTTCAACTATCATGAGAGATACCGTGTTTTTGTGATTATAGGACTTGGTTTGTTGCTTCTAGAATGGGTATTGAGACAAACCCTTTTCAAGAGTTTTATATAGAGATGTATCAATTAGAAGACCCTAAATATTTTTATATTCTACTTCTTTTACCACTAATCTGGTTGGGATATTTATTGGTTGATCGGTGGAAACGAAAAGCTCAGAGAGAATTTGCCACCTCTCGGATGCTTGCTTATTTGTCGCCTAATCGTTCTAAGTTTAAACCGTATTTAAAACGTTTTCTATTTAGTCTGGCAATTGTTTTGCTGACTTTTTCTTTGGTAAACCCCAAAATGGGTGCTCAGTTAGAAACCGTGAGACGTCAGGGGGTAGATATTGTTTTTGCTGTTGATGTGTCCAAGAGTATGCTTGCAGAGGATGTAGCTCCAAATCGTTTAGAAAAGGCAAAACATTTGGTATCTTCCATCATTTCTCAGCTAGTTGGAGATAGGGTAGGTATTGTAGCATATGCCGCTCATGCTGTTCCGCAGCTACCCATAACCACTGATTTTGGAGCTGCCAATATGTTTTTGCAAGCCCTCAACACAGAGATGATATCTTCTCAAGGAACTGCCCTATCAAGTGCGATTGAATTATCTAGTTCGTTGTTTAACGAGCAAGACAAGGTCAATAAAATTATCTTTTTGATGACAGATGGAGAAGATCACCAACAACAGATTAATAGTGCCGTTGATATTGCTTTAGAAAAAGGCATCAAGATATTTACCATCGGTATCGGAACCGAGGTCGGAGCTCCTATCCCTATCAAACAAAAGGGTATTGTTGAGTCCTATAAAAAGGACAACCAGGGTAATGTGGTAATAACCAAACGTAATGAACCAATGCTTTTGGACATTGCAGAGATTTCCAAAGGGGCGTACAATAGTGGCAATGATACACAGGAGGTATTGGATTTTGTGACTGAAAATCTAGAACAAATCGATAAAAAAGAATTTGAAAGTCAAGAATTTGTCAGTTTCAAAGATCGTTTTCAACCATTTATACTATTGGCTATTGGGTTGCTCTTTTTGGATATCTTTATCTTTGAAACCAAGACAAAATGGCTACAACAAATCAATTTATTTAATGAAAATTAGTAGGATGAAAAAGCCCATTTTGGTCGGATTATTAGTGATTTGTTCGTTCTACGTCAGTGCACAAGAAACCCAAAATTTAATTTATCAGGGCAATCAGAAATTGAACGAAAAGGCTTTTTCTGAGGCAGAATCTAAATATCGAAAAGCCATTTCAGATAATCCCAATAAAATTGAGGGAATCTATAATCTGGGTAATACACATTATCAAGCAGAAAATTATCAGGAAGCAACTCAACGTTATTTTCAGGCTCAAAAGCTTGCTGACTCGAAAGAAAAACGTCACAAGGCATTTCACAATATGGGTAATTCCTACATGAAAAAAAAGGATTACCCTCAAGCCGTTGAAGCGTATAAAAATGCACTAAGAAACAATCCCAACGATGAACAAACCCGATACAACTATGCCTTGGCTAAATCTCTATTAGAGCAAGAACGCCAGGATGATTCCCAGCAACAGGATCAACAGCAAGATAATTCTGAGGATCAGGATCAACAGGATAATTCTGAGGATCAGGATCAACAGGATAATTCTGAGGATCAGGATCAACAGGATAATTCTGAGGATCAGGATCAACAGGATGATGATTCTCAGGATCAGAATCAAGAAAATGAAGAACAAAATAGTGATGATTCATCCCAGCAGGATAATCAATCTGATCAGAAACAAGAAAATTCTGATCAGCAAGAAAGTCAACAACAACCTTCTGAACAAAACCGACTTTCTCCACAGCAGATAAAAAATTTACTGCAAGCCATGGACAATCAAGAAAAAAAAGTTCAGGAGAAAATTAATGCTCAAAAGGTGCAAGGAATCCCTACAAGGGGAAAAGACTGGTAAAGATGGAAACCAAGTCATCTTTAATAGTGTGGATTCTATTGATGATTTTCCCCCTGAGCGTCGGGGCGCAAATTACTTTTGAAGCCAAACTAAGCCGAGATCGACTCGGGCTGAATGAAAATCTTAAGATAGAATTTACCATGAATGAAAATGGAGACGATTTCATTCCTCCTTCATTCGCAGGATTTAAAGTAATCAGCGGCCCTTCTCAAACCGTCTCTCGACAATTCGTCAATGGTGTGGGCTCGTTTTCGAAATCATATTCCTATTTCTTACAACCCTCAACAAAAGGACAGTTAACTATTGGACAGGCTAGTATAACAATTCAAGGAGAAGTTTATAAGACAAGCCCAGTATCGGTCCAAGTCACTGATGCTGTATCAAGACCCAATGATCCAAACAATTATGAATTTCGTTTACAGGACAATATACATTTCGTTGCCCATGTTTCCAATCCATCACCATATCTCAATCAAGGCGTACTAGTTGAGTATAAGTTGTACTTCCAAGATCCACTGAGATTATCAGATGTTTCGGAAATTGACTCGCCTTCCTATGCGGATTTTTGGAGCAATAACATTGATTTCGGTCAGATTAAAGTAAATCCCAGAGGTTCATATAGGGGGCAACCCTATAACGAAGTATTGTGGAAGAAAGTGTTGCTGTTTCCTCAGAGATCCGGAAAAATAGAATTAGAACCCCTGGTATTGAGCATGAAAATTAGTGTGCCTACCAACCGGAGGGATTTATTTGGGAGCCGTATATACAATCAAATCCAAGAGAATATCAGTACTATCCCAAGGACACTAGACGTAAAAGATTTACCCACTCAAGGGAAACCCGCCGGGTTTGGTGGTGCCGTAGGAAAATTTGATTTTGATCTGTTGTTGAATAAAACCAGTTTAAATGCTACAGAATCCCTCCAAATACGGGTTAATGTTAAAGGTAGTGGAAATTTGGGTTTATTTCCTCTTCCCCAGTTAAATGCTCCAAGCAATCTAGAAGTATTTCAGCCAGAAAGGAATGAGTCCTTTCAAACGATGGGAAGTACATCAAGTGGATTGGTTGAAGACATTTATACTGTCGTTCCAAGATATCAAGGGAGTTATCCCATTCCTTCGTTGACTTTCTCTTATTTTGATCCCGAAGAAGAGGTCTATAAGATGATCAACTCCCAGGAAGAAGTGGTTCAGGTCTATGGTGGTCCGGCACCCGGAGCAAATCAAGCCACAAGTACCAATATCACTGGACAACCATCTAATCTAGTCTCGGGTCAGACCAATACCTTTAGATTCATCAATCTAGACACCTCACTGGTAGATATTTCAGATGCTAGATTTTGGTTGAGCCGTACTTTCTGGGTATTATTTCTGTTGCCTTTCTTTTTAATGTTTGGAGTGATATTGGTCAAAAAGTTGATTTTCAACCGGGGGAGTGATATTTCCTTACAACAGCAAAAGACAGCCAATAAGCTTGCAAGGCGGTATTTAAGTGCTGCCAAAAAGGAGATAAATCGACCTGGGGAATTTTATATGGCTCTCGAAAGAGGTCTACATACCTATTTAAAAGCAAAATTGAAGATCGAAACCATTGAGTTCAACAAATCCAAAATCCAAGAATTGCTTATTCAATCAGGTGTGCACCAAGAGATCATCACCGGGTTTAATGCTCTTTTGACCAATTGTGAACAAGCGCGTTATGGATTAGGGCAGAAAATTGATACTGAAAATGACTATAACAACGCTAGTCGAATAATGGCCAAATTAGATAAACAGCTATAGAGATGTGCCCAAGGCTTGAAAAGAAAACTACATTTAGATTCATCAAGGGGGTTGTGGCTTCTATTTTATTTTTATTGACTATAGTGCCTTCCTTGGGTCAAACTTCCCTAGAGTCGATTTTTGACCAAGGCAACCAAGCCTATAATAATGGTGAGTACCAGCAGGCTTTATTGCACTATGGTGAAATAGTAGAACAAGGTAAACACAGCTGGGTTTTGTATTTCAATATGGCCAATAGTTATTATCGCTTAAATATGGTAGCAGAGGCTAATTTTTATTATGAAAAAGCCCGGATATTAAATCCTTTGAACGAGGATATTATAGTTAATAGTCAGTTTGCTCAAAACATGACCTTAGACACCATTATTCCCTTAGAGACATCTCCACTACAGCGTTTGTTTTCCAGGTATCTTGGGTTTTACTCTTTAGATGGCTGGGCTATTCTAGCAATAGTATTTGGCTGGACTATTCTGATTTTGTTTATCTGCTTTTTATGGTCTAAAGCACCCAGTGTAAGAAAAGTTCTGTTTGCAGGTTTGTCTCTCGTTTTTGTTCTGTTGATAATGACAGGATCAACGGCTTATCATCTTTCCAACCAGCTGAAAAACAAAACATTTGCCATTATATTCTCAGAACAAGTAGAAATTTATTCAGAGCCCAACCAAAGATCTGAAATTCAATTCTATCTACACGAGGGAACCAAGGTAGAATTATTGGAAGAACTACAGCAATGGCAAAATATTCGACTTGCAAATGGGGCAAATGGTTGGATCAAAAATGCTGATTTGAGAATCATCCGATGATTGAAGAATACTGATTGATATTCAATTCCTTTAGGGGTTTATTGCTTAGCCATTCAAGAGCAGCTTGCCCGACAGTTAAGCAATTTTGGTAGAGCAGGGATTCTTCGAGATATTTATCTGGAATTAGGTGTACTGTATTATTTACCTGATGGGTTAGTACAGCAAGAATACAGAGTAGTAATAAGGCTTTGATTGCACCAAAAAGCCCCCCGAGTAGTTGATTGAGCCAATTGATTAACATAAGTTTTAAAAGTTTAGTTAAGAGGCGTCCAATCATGAACATAATCATAACAATGAGAGCAAATAGAAACAAAAATGCAGCAATTCTAAGGATCGCAACACCAAACGCAACCTTTTCATGGAGGAATTGAGCTAGGGGGTCGGCATATTTTATCGCTAATACGATACCGATAAGTATCGCGGCTAGTTGCGTGAGTTCAATTATAAAACCTTTAGAAAGCCCACGGACCATTCCAATCAAAATGATGCCCGCACCGATGAGGTCCAACAAATAATTTTCCATAGACTACATAAGCAAAAATAATGATTACCAAACCTTGTAAAGTGGGACGTTAATGTCTTTTATGACTAAATAAAATGAAGATTTTTTTTCGATCGATTTCTCCTTTGGTTATCTTTATCCGAGATAAAATATTCAGATGGAATGATCATTTCGGTCTCAGCTGTTTGAGTAAATCACGTTTTTTAGCGAAATAGTAGAAATGGTCCGAAAAGCAAAAAGATTAGGAAGTGCTTATCTAAGGAAAGCATAGAAAATGCCGCTATTAGAAACAAAAAAACCTTTTTACTCGTCGGGTTTTAGAGTAAAAGCCTGGAAGTAGTTCCGAAAATTTTATGTATCAAAGATTTTTCAGTGGGGATTAAATTTGCTTGAGAATATCTAATGTTCAATGGATAACAAAAAGCGTTGGGATTTATTGGTCAAAAAATTATCCAATAAATTTTCTTCAGGTGAGAATATAGAAATCGAAGGAATTCTATATCTGATAGGACTACAGCAATATGGTAATCCCCATCAACGGTTTCGAAAAGATGACAATATCAATTTAATCCATATTGGTATCTGTACTGTTCTGGAGCCCTATGGATATTATGAATTTGAAAGGTATGATGAACAAGGCTGGCCACATTTTAAATTAAATGAGATGCTTCCGAAGCTGAAATCAGGAGAGCAGACCGTCCTCATCAAGACTGCCATAATAGAGTATTTTTCCAAGCTGGAATACATTTCATAGATGTAGCCTTGAATATCAAGGTTCTGTTGCACATTGTGGGGTAATTTTGTTTTTTTTGTTGAGAATACGTGCTATAAAAACCAAATACTACTACCTGCCAAAATGTCTGATGAGATTGTACCGTATAATGCCGCTCAGACATTATAATTACTCAAAAAGGTTTTGGTGGTATAAAATATATTCGCTTTGTTGTGGAGAGGATAGGGGCAATAAAGCGTGAAAGAGAATACAGCAAGTAATTTTATTTGTAGTGTATTTAGTTTAGCACAATGAACACCGTATTACCATCATTATCTGCATTTAGAGTGATTCCAATTGGTATCTTTGCTCTCTTCATCTCGTTCATAAAATATATAGGTTTTAATGATTTTGAATCTTATCGCAACAACCAACTACAAATTAACCATCAGTTATTTATTCTGTGGCGTGAATCTCCTTGTCTTTAATTAAATCAAGCAAAGGGATAAACTTGAGCCTGAGAATATATTTTTGAGTTGAATGTAAGGGTGTTTATATTTTGTATGTCTAACGAATAAAGTGTTTGAATTTTCCCATGATAGAAAAAATAAAATCGCACTTGGAAATTGTTGAATCTTTTGAAAGTACCAACCCAAGAGAAATCGAAGATTTCCGTCTAAAGTACCTCGGAAAAAAAGGGCTTGTTGCAGGCTTTTTCAAATCAATCAGTCAAATTTCTCCCCAGGCTCGCAAACCGATTGGTCAGCTTATCAACAAACTCAAAAAGGAGGTATTTCAAAAAGTAAAGCGATTAGAAACGCAATCAAAGTTCGATTCTTCTGAGCCGAAAGTGGATGATGTTTCTCGCCCAGGGTTTCCTATTTCTTCTGGAAATCGTCATCCTATAGCCATTGTAAAAAACAGGATGATTGAGATTTTTTCGACCATTGGATTTGGCTTGTCGGAAGGTCCGGAGATCGAGGATGATTGGCATAATTTTTCAGCCTTAAACTTTCCCAAGCACCATCCTGCAAGAGATATGCAGGATACATTTTATCTTCAGCAGCCCTGTGGTCATTTATTGAGAACCCATACTTCTACGGTTCAGGTAAGACATATGGAAACCCATAAGCCACCCATCAGAATCATATCCCCTGGTAGGGTATTTAGAAGCGAAACCATCACAGCAAGATCCCACTGTTTGTTTCACCAAATAGAAGGTCTCTATATTGACAAGAAGGTATCCTTTGCAGATTTAAAACAAACTATTCATTATTTCTGTGAGGCGCTATTCAAAAACAGCAAAATGAGGCTTCGACCTTCTTATTTTCCATTTACAGAACCAAGCGCTGAAGTTGATATCTATTGGGGGCTAGAAACTCAAGCAGACTACCGAATTACAAAGGGTACAGGATGGTTAGAAATCATGGGTTGTGGAATGGTCGATCCCAATGTTTTGGAAAATTGCGGAATTGATTCCAATGAATATAGTGGTTATGCTTTTGGACTAGGTATTGAGCGTATTGCTATGCTTTTATTTCAAATTGAGGATATTCGGCTATTTTATGAAAATGACATTCGTTTTTTGAGTCAATTCAAAGCTACTCTATAATCATGGGCTCTAGTATATCAAAATACCCCTTTACAGAATTAATTTTCTGCAAACCGTCAACTCATGCCTCAAACTTTATTTCATGCTCACTTGATGTACACAGAAAGCCTCTACTTCCTAAGTCATTTAGATCAAATTGAAGTCAGGTCTTATGTTCAGCGTAGAATATTCTAATTCAAACGGCTAGAGATTGTCCCTTTTGGTTAGATTTTGGTACAATCGGCTGCAATGTCTCAGAGTCTAGTTTTTCATTAAAATTCAAGGCGACTTCAATTAGAGCTAAATGGGAATAAGCTTGGGGAAAGTTTCCCAAGAGCCGCTTTGTTTCAAAATCGATATCTTCACTAAACAATCCGAGTTTATTACCATAGGAAAGGACGCTTTCGAACAATTTTTTGGCTTTTTCAATTTCCCCCAGCTTAATCAAACTATTGATAAACCAAAAAGTACAAATGGTAAATGATGATCTGGGTGTTCCAAAATCATCCTCATTTTTATAACGATAGAGAAGACCGTCTTTTAAAAGTGTTCTTTCGATGGCCTCAACAGTCTTGATAAATCTAGGATCATTTGCCTCAATCAAGCCATAATTTTCCATCAACAAGACGGAACAATCAAGATACTTTGATTCGTAGGATTGGGTAAAGCTCTGCAACTGGTCATTCCAAGCATTTTTTAGCAGATCAGCCTTTATTTCATCTCGGATAGGAGACCATTGTTCAATTACTCGTTTTTTCTTAAATATTTTGGCTATTGAGACAGCCCTATCCATGGCTACCCAGCAGAACAACTTTGAAAAGGTGAAATGCATATCGTTGTTTCTAAATTCCCAAATTCCCTTATCTGGTAACTTCCAATTATTGATAACAAATCGAATCAAATTTTTTACGATGGACCATAGCTTCTCATGCTGGTGAACATCGGATGGATTTTTGAGTACTTGGATATGAATTGCATCCAATAAAATTCCATAAATATCGTGTTGCTTTTGAAGGTATGCTGCATTTCCGATACGAACAGGTTTTGAGTTAATGTAACCTGAGAGGTGGTATAGTGTGCTTTCTGTCAGCACTTTTTCTCCATTTATCCCATACATAATCCTTAGCTGCTCAGCTTTATAAGGTATAAGACTGATGATAAAATCAAGGTAGCGATTAACGATTCGTTCATGACCCAGTCGAGATATGACACTAACGACCATTGAAGCATCTCTTATCCAGCAGAAACGATAATCCCAATTCCTTTCCTCTCCGATAGATTCCGGAATTGAAGTGGTCGGAGCAGCTAAAATGGCACCGGTTTTATCGTATGACAATAGCTTTAAAGTCATTGCGCTTCGCACTATTGAGTTGTTGTAGTGCTTGAAGTGGGGTGCTTTTAAACACCAGCTTTCCCAGTAGGATTTTGTGTTGTTTAATTTTTCTTTAACTGAGGTTAAAGATGGAGGAATAATCTTTTCGTTGTACGTCAACACAAAAAAAAGATCCTTTTTCAATAAAAACTCCTCACTTGAAAGAACTATATGATGGGGTACATTGGTATATAGATAAATCGTGTCAAAACGATCTTGTTTTACAACACTTCTGATCACCTGGTCCCGTGAGGCGGTCTCAGTTTTTCCAAGGGCGTACCCTAATTTTGGATTGTACTCAATTGAGATTCGAGGGTTACCCTCAATGATGTGAATACACCTTTGGATTTCTGGAGGGGCATGAAAATCGCTGGTGTTATGTTTGGGGTAGCGGGGCATAAAATCACATACCTCAAAAATACCATCAGCACACTCAAATCGAGTTACCAATATACATGTCTTTTCGATGTATTGCTGTTTTGTGGCAATCGGAGAAGAGGATCTGATGGCAAAATTTCCTCCAATGCCGGGGTCAAGAATTTTGGCGAATATAGAAGGGGAATCAAATTCAGGAAGACAGCACCAATCAATAGAGCTATCTTGATAAACAAGTGCTGCGGACCGGCAATTCCCAATAATTCCGTAGTTGAGGTTATCTGACAAACGTCAAAACTTTGGTCATGCAATTTAGTTTTGGTAAATCATTATTCCAATACCAATCCAAATAAAATGAGGTTAAAAATATCATCACTTTTTCATAATTCCATTTTTTTCGATGGTTATTCAAAGTACTAAAATACAGCAAGGATTCATAATAGGTTTTCAATGTTAGTTGTGCTTGGGATTAAATTATTTGAACATGACAGAAAAAAGAATTGAACACTTTGTGAAAAATTAGACTTAACTTTTGCTCTCCAATTTAATTCAAAGAATGAGGATTATATGAGTAAGAATATCATCGTTTCCAATAGACTTCCACTTCAGATTGTCAGACAAAAACAGGGCTACAAATTTATTCCTACTAGTGGAGGACTTGCTACAGGCATGAAATCTTTTCATCAGCACGGAAATTCACTTTGGATTGGCTGGCCAGGCATTGAGCAGGATTTAATTGATACCGAAAGCTGGGTAAGTCTCAAAAAGTCTCTTACCAGAGACAAATTTATCCCTGTTCCACTATTAAAAAAAGAAATGGAAGATTTTTACTATGGTCTTTCTAATGAATGCCTCTGGCCTTTATTTCACTATTTCATAGAGTTTTCTAAATTCAACCAGAGTCACTGGGAATCATATCAAAAGGTAAATCAAAGGTTTGCTGATAAGGTTTTAGAAAATTTACAGCCTGGAGATCGCGTCTGGATTCATGATTATCAATTGTTATTATGTCCTGGGATGATAAGGCAATCCGCTCCGGAGGTCACCATAGGGTTTTTTCTTCATATTCCGTTTCCTTCATTTGAGATCTTCAGAATTTTCCCCTGGAGAACACAACTTCTCTTCGGAATTTTAGGGGCAGATTTGGTAGGGTTTCACACCTATGACTACCAGAGACATTTTATCAGTTCTGTTAAAAGAATTTTGCGACTAGAGGTTAATTACAATATCATTGATTATAAAGCCAGAAAAATACAGGTTAGTACCTTTCCTATGGGTATTGACTACCAAAAATTTGAAGATGCTGCTGTGGAACACATCAGACAAAAAAAAGAAGAGCATTCCGAGATGTTTAACCTTCTTAAAGAGTACAAAACCTTGGATAAGTCAAACAAGATTATCCTATCCATTGATCGATTGGATTATACCAAAGGACTTATTAACCGTTTAGAAGCTTTTGAGCAATTATTGATAAATTTTCCTCAGTATATCAAGCACATTCATTTGATCATGCTCATGGTTCCTTCTCGATCGAGTGTACCACATTATAAAAGATTGAAAAGAGAAACTGACCGGACTGTTGGCCGGATTAATGGGAAATATGCTGTTTTGGGTTGGACACCTATTTTATATTATTATAGGTCGATGCCATTTGAAGACTTGATTGATTTGTATGTAAATGCTGACATAGCCATGATTACCCCAGTACGAGATGGTATGAATCTCGTAGCCAAAGAATATGTTGCCACTAGGGTTGATAACGATGGGGTGCTTATTTTGAGTGAAATGACAGGAGCGTCAAAGGAATTTTTTGATGCGTTGCTGGTCAATCCTTTTGATATGGAGGATATGGTACTCAAACTCAGGCAAGCTATTGAGATGCCTCAAGAGGAGCAAAAAGAACGTATCACTCGACTAAAAAAGAGAGCCTCCAGGTACAATATCAATAAGTGGTCAAATGAATTTATGAGGACATTGAAGGAAACCGAAGCGTTGAACCAAGATGAAACACGATTGAGAATGACCAGTTCTGTTGTTAACCAATTATCTCTTCAGTTTAAAAGAGCCCAACAAAGGTTGCTACTTCTTGATTATGATGGAACGTTAGTTGGTTTTCATGAAAATCCAGAAAAATCCATACCCGACGGGGAACTCTATACTATTTTTGATGTATTATGTTCAATTGAACGTCTTGATATTGCCATCATTAGTGGCAGAAATAAAGAGTTTTTAGAAAAATATTTTGGCACTTACCCAGTAACTTTGATTGCTGAGCACGGTTATCAGCAGCGTTTAGTTCATTCTAGTTGGGAGCAGAAAGACGTCCTGAGAGAAGATTGGAAGCAACATATACTCCCTGTTGTAGAGACATTTACCGATAACACTCCTGGGACATTTATAGAGGAAAAGAAAAATTCATTGGTATGGCATTACAGGAAGTCTGATCCTGAATTGGCAAAAGTCCGTGTAGTTGAATTAAAAACTTTACTAACTAGTTTATTGCCTGATGATTTGAAAATTATGGATGGCGACAAAATTGTTGAAATCGTCAGTTCACGGGTTCACAAGGGGGTTGCTGCTACTCAGTTATATGCCCATAAGAAGTATGATTGTACTATCGTGATTGGCGATGATGTTACTGATGAAAATATGTTTGCAGATTTACCTGAGGAGGTGGTCAAAATCAAGGTAGGTACTAAGCAAACGCTTGCTAACTATTATTTCAAAAGCCACGCAGATGTTCGTCCTTTTCTAAGGTTATTATCGGAGTGATTGCTGGATATAAACAGAATAGATACGCTTATTTCCTCTTGTAGCCTTTGAGTTTGCATTTTTAATGGTTATGTCGTCTGAATGCACGATACTTCGAAGTTGCTAAGGGGAAGTAAGATCACCGGCAAATTTGAAAAACTATTTCAGTTTGCACTTTTTAAATCATAAGCAGATTTTTAGGTAAAATAGTGGTTTTCCCAGTTATATGGGGTATCACAAGAAATTATAGCGAATCCCAAGATTTAAACTAATGGCATTGATATTTTCAAAAGTAGATATAGATTTAACTGGTTCACTTCCATCCTTTCTGAGATTAGGGGGATGACTACGAAGAGGGTCCCAAACTAGTTCATCAGATTCTAATGTGCCATATTGTATGAATTGTACTTTAAAAGTAAAAAAGGTTCTATCCAAAAGCTCGTAATCAAACCCACTGAATGCTTTCCATGAGAAACTTGAACTTTCCAGTGGACCAAAAGCAGAACTGACGGTTCCGGACAGATTAGTTTTCACTTCATCCGCATTGGGCAGATTTTCTCCTGTCTTGATGAGGTTGGGGTCAAAATTTCTTGCCCAGACACTTGCATATTCAGCATGCAATCTACTGAGTCCTGCACCTGCTCCCAGATAAGGGGTTAATCTTGATTTAGAAAGAAATGAGAATACAATATTTCCATAAAAACTACTAGATTTCAGATCGCCTAATCGTTCGTCGCTTTTAACTATTTCATCTTGCAGCTTATCGCGGTTCACTCCTGTTGCAGTCTTTACGGGGGAAGTATCATTGTATGAGGCTATCGCATAATGGTGTTCTAATTCCAATCCGAGGGCAGGCAAGATTTGTACTCCCAAAGAAATACTGCCTGATCGCCCCGTAGTAGAACCAAAATCCACGGAATAGCCATCCCCAACTCCTCGTTCAGAACTAGTGCATCCTGCGATACTAGCATATAAAGGATTGATATATTCATCACAAAAACTGCCTCTATCATTTGAATTCCCATTCATGGTAAGGCTAGGGTTTACGGAAACCCCCAAAGTTAATTTTGAATAAAATGAGGATTGCGAGAACGAGGAAAGGCTACCAAGAAAGAAGATTATAATTAGGGGGGTCATATTTTTCATATGTTGAGATGAATAAAGGTGATTAAAGCCGCAAAGTTCTTTAAAATTAGCAATTCTACTGCACTGAATGTGGCAATTTAGATTTTTTTGGTTGAAATAGTTATTCTGAACACGGCTATTTCTGGAGTTATTTTGATTTACGATGAACACAAATAGTAAAGAGAGAAATCTCATTTTAGATCTTTTGGATCTCCAACCGGTCGGTTGATGATTTGGTATGATCAAAGAAGACGGAACGCATAGATATATACATTTCGTATGTAGGCGCACAAGGTCTTTATCCGGTCACGGCTAAGCCATGTCCGGTATATGACTAACGGGACAATCATCATTGGTGTCATCTAAATTTTCTTCAATCCATTTGGTCTATTCATTGTCGTGTTCCCCGAGTAAATTCATTAGTTGGTATCAAAACCATCAAAGTACCATGGGCGGATCAGTACGATCATTTCACGCAAGCATTTGCCGGTCATCTTGCAAAAGTTCTTCGTTCTACCAAAAACAAGACCCAGACGGCACATCTTCTTCAATGTAGTTTTAGGATTATTCAACGGATAATGGATAGAGAAGCAGGGCGTTTGTTGTCAGAGCGTTCCTCTATTGTTCCCCCTCCTTTGCGTATTGATGAAAAGGCCTTTAAACCCGACTTTCAATCTTTTTTTGAGTAATATATATCACTAAACAATTGTATATATATAGATGATATATTTTGAATGTATTTTTGTGAAAAAAGTGTACATGTAACATGCTTATTTATCGCTATTTAATTGATTGTAACATATTTACATCATATTTTATAAATCTATGTCATATTACATCGAAGTCGTACCCAATAGAAAATACCGACCAACCACGCTCCTCCGTAAAGCCTGGAGAGAGGGTAAGAAAGTCAAAAGGATATGCATAGCCAATTTGACTGACTTTCACCACCCTCTGTTATAGAAGGCTTTAAAGTATCTATCAAAGGGGGAGTAATCTATAAGGATATTTTCAAAGCCTTTTCCATCAAAAGATTTTTACCTCATGGGCATATGCCTGTATTTTGGAATTGATCAAAAAACTGAAGTTTGATCGGCTTCTTTACAGAGAATCTACCGCAATGCTACACCTCGCTCTTGGATGGGAACTTTGCCGTTGAATGAGGTAAGTCTACCAAGAGATGATGACCGAATGATTCATGTAATGTCTCAGGCAACGGAGGGTATTAAAACTTATTGGTATTGATCAAAAAAAGATGCTCCCAGTAAAGTAACAGTTAGAAATGGCACTTTTTTCAGGCCTAGTAAGGTTTCTGACTTTATTTCGGACCGAAAGTCAGGTCTAAACTATTAAGGGAAGCACAGAAAATCATGGCTCTAAATAGGTGTTATTCGAATTTGTTATGAAAAAATATTTGAATCAATAAACTGTATCAAACAAAATAAAATGAATGTATTCTCAAGCATGGGTATATTCTTTGTTTTTCCAAATTGATTTAGGGTTTCCTTGAGAAGAAAAAAAAGTAGAATGCCAACAGACATATAATTGATTTTAATCGCATTAACAATATTGCCCTGAAATAGCTCTTCAAAAGAATGTGTTAATCCACAAAAACTACATTTCAGATGAAGAATTTCTTCGAGTAAACAGAAGTGAGGTATATATGAACCCTGAAAGGCTATGTAAATTGTAATTACCAATACAATAGCCAAATATTTGTTTTTCCTATATCTAAAAAGTTGCTTTGAATAATTCAAATTCATCTTTTGCTGTATTTGGAATTTAAAAAACAAACATTCTAATAGAAAAACATTTTGCCGTAAAGAAATGAAGGGGCATCAGGATTAAAGAGATGGGCAAAATTTATTATCATCTTACTATCACGTTTTTGCAAATAGAAGATTCGGTTTATTCATTCCATAGAGTTTTAGTGTTCTTAAACCCTATCTTATGTTTGGTGTGACTTGATTAAAACGAAAAAAGTACAACTCATTTAAAGATTTAGACAATTCTTATGCTGAATATCTTAAAGGATAAAATCCTTTGAACACAACTTTAACCTTGCCAGCTATATCCGCATAAACTACATATGGTTGGTTTTTTATCAGCTAAGAGAGCTAATAGCCCTATTGGAAAAATAGCATATTGCAATGAGTATTTGCCAGACATAATACGATCCTTTTTTGGTTGAATGTTTGCATTCGGGACAAGTTATAAATGACATAATTAGAATTGTTGCTGTAGGTACTTCTATTGAGAATTTCAAAAATACAGAATTCTACATTGTGTAGCTAAGTCGGTAGTAATCCAAGACACCCTAGAAAATGGTAAAAGGTGTGTCAATAATAGGTCAGGGTGTTTTATGAAGGTACACTGAACGGCCCCCTAATCTAAATTGAAGGAAAGGAGCGCCAAATAATGAACGAATCAGGTATTTTTGGTGTGGTCCCACCTGGACTCGAACCAGGGACCAACTGATTATGAGTCAGCTACTCTAACCAACTGAGCTATAGGACCAAGTTGAGTGCAAATATAATTGAATCATGACATCTACCAATACACTACCGTTGGAAATCTAATGAAAACACTTACACTAATTAACAGAACTTATATTAGTTCAAAACCTTCTGGGAATGGATCATTAGGGCTGAGAAGAAAAGCATGCATACCTGTGATATGAGCAGTTCCCTCAATTGTAGGAATAATTGCCATATATTTTCCATATTCTATGGATTTGGTTACACTACCAGTAAATACTGTTCCAAGGATACTTTCGACAGAAATCTTTTGTCCAGTTTTTATTTCTTTTCGCTTCCACATTATTGCCAATCGACCAGATAATCCACTACCTGTTGGAGACCGATCTACTTGTTGGTTTGCAAAAACACAAACATTCTTACTGTGTATTCCCTCTTTTGTGGATGGAGAGAAAAATATTGTTCCATAAAGAAAGCTCATATCTGCATTATAGGGATGAGTGATTGCAATAGGGTTATTCAATATGGAGTTCTTGATCTGTGTTCCAATTTCAATCAATTTGTTGCAATGTGGTTTTTCCAAATCTATTTCAAGATTATTGAAAGTCAGATTTACATACGCATAGAAGGCTCCTCCGTAGGCGATATCAAAGGTTATTTTTCCCAATCCTGGGATTTCCAGCTGATAATCAAGACCTAGAACAAAACTTGGAATCCCAAGAAAGCCTGCTCCTATCATTTCTTTTGATTGAAATATGGGCCAGCTTTCTATTCTTCCACATGGAGCATCAAAATAAAAGACCGGTGAATCTTTATATTCTGGGCTTAAATTGAGCTCACAGATTAGTGAAGTTAGGGCAATAATTGCATGACCACACATGGTCGAATAGCCTTGGTTGTGAAAAAAAATGACCCCAAAATGTCCGTCACCATCATTGGGTTCAGTCAAGACACATCCATACATATCTTTATGTCCCCTTGGTTCATGAATAAGGAGTTTCCTAACATAATCAAAACGATTTTTAAAGTCTCTCCTATAGTCAAGAACGGAATCTCCTAGAAGTGGAGGTAAACCCTCAACAATCACCCTTAGCGGTTCTCCACAGGTATGCAAATCAATGGTTTTGACTTGCAACCAATCTTTTGGTGTGACAAAAGGGGGTTTAAGTATCTGTTTTATTTTTTCTTTCAAATTTTAAGTAAAGGTTGTAGTAGTAACGTGCGGCTATCAAATCTTCTAGGGCGTGCCCAACAGAATTAAACAATGTAATTTCTGAATCCGATGTTCTTCCGGAATGCTTACCTTGACAAAGCCCAAATAAATCTGCTCGTATATCGGAGTGTCCAATCAATTCTCTTTCCAAGGGTATAGCTATGTCGCCTCCCTCGTACAAATTTTCAAGAGAATCTAAAAATAGAGTGGATTTAAGGATACATTCATCGTCGGATTCTCTATGTGTTGGTTTAAATGAGCCCACAAGATCAATATGTTGGCCAGAACGTAGATAACTACCTTCGATTAAAGGATCTGAAGACAAGGTAGCGGAAGAAATAATATCTGCTTTCGGGATTACTTCATTCAATTTTTTTGCAATTTCCACTGTGAAATTTTGGTATTTAAGGTTTTTGGCAATGGTTTCAGTTTTGTGATGATTTCTGCCCCATAGGTATACTTTTTTTATATCCCTAACTGTTTTATGTGCTTTGATTAATGGTATAGCAAGGCTACCTGTTCCAATCATTAATAGGGAGGTTGCTCTTTTATGGGACAGGAATTTTGAAGCCAGAGCTGAAGTTGCTGCTGTACGATTTGAGGTCAGGCTAGTTACTTCAATGTCTGCCTTTTTAAGGCCCGTTAGGGCATCAAGATAGACATAACTTCCTTGGATACTTGGTAGATTTAATTTCGTATTGTTAGGGTTTACGGTTACTATTTTTACGCCTCCATCTTTGCCGGATGTCCATGCGGGCATGATTAGCATCGTTGTGGGGTGGGAATAGTTTGGATTGTCAAAGTTGTGGTGATGCCTCTTAGGTACGATCACTTTGTTTTCAGCAAATGCTTTTTCAAGTAAATCAATGAGAATTTTAAAATCGGTATTATGATCTATAAAACTCTTAGAAATTTTGGGAAAACAATTTTTGATGGTCATGGATAAGGGTGAATCTTGTTAGGTGCTCATTGTAGTTTAGTTCTACACCTTGATTGTACTAGCTTTGTCATTTTTATTATTACTAGATGTCTAAAATAACATAAGAATATGATGTTAAGCAATTTCAATGTAAAAGTCTATACAACTCACCAATATATCTTTGGATTATGGTTGAAAACTTAGTCAAGAAACTGTATTTGTATATTGATTATATAGGGACGTTAAGGCTTCAAACTAAAATTATTTCCAGATACCTGAGTAAAATAGTTTACAATACAGATTAGCTTCTACATCTGTATCCAACCATTGTATTTCTGAAAAGCACCATTTTGTACTGTACCTTCTAATTTTTAACAAAATCATAATCAATTAGTTGAGATTACTAACCAGCGAAGTCAGGATTCTTGTTCCACCTCAGTGGGTTTGCAAACAAAATCCGAGAGAACTTAAAACCATGATTATAGATAATGCTGGCTTTCGTGTTTGTAAGAGTATGACCATTCTAGAAAAAATCAGGCTAATCAGAATTCCTCCTTCATTTCCTAGATCTCACTTCTGCTGAAAATGTATGGCAATGGATGAAAAGCAAAGTATCCATGAAATTCTTTATAAATATTGAATCTCTAAAGAAGAAAATAACTCAGATGATTTAATACACTGGATTCTGAGTTCATAAAATCCATTATAGGATATGAGTTATACCATAACGAACATTATATTGCTCAATAAGTTTATGTATTTACTCTACTGCTAAACAACTTAGGCATTAAATTTTCTATGAGCAACTTTAATGTGTAAATGGTATTATACACTAAAACCTTATTGAGTAATTATGATGTGTGAATGGTATAACATCACCTAGATCAAAGGCGACAAGGGGGCTCAAATTCGTGGCTCTTCATACCATGATACATCAGATAAAGTCTTGGATAAGCACCACATATTCATGGATAAGCGACTTTTATTTGGGCAGATATTTCGATGAGTATTGCCTCAGGATTAACCGTTCACAGGGTAAAGAGACAATATTCAATAATCTGACAACACAAATGGCAAAAAAGGAAAAATTATATTAAAAATCTTGGCTCTAATCACTTTGTTGTGGAATGAAACAAAAAGGTTTAACTAAACATTTTAGAAAATAAATAAAAAAGTCATTTCTTTTAACTATTTTTGTATCAAGATTTTTAAAAGAGAGTAATAGTATTTTTAAAAAGGCGTGTACTATAATGTCTGTTAGGACAATTGTTAATTTTAGATGTCGTTTAAGTGGTGATAAAAGAGATTATCGACTATTAAACGAAATGTCCGGTGCCAATAGATACCTCTATAATCAGGCACTAAATCATCTATTCAAACAATACCAAGAAAGTATCAACGATATCCGAAAAACCGGAAAATGCGATTATTCTTATCAAGATTTGGGGAAATGGTATACCCAGCATAAAAAGGATGAAGCCCCCTGGTTATCTCGTTATTCACCAGCTAAAACCAAATTGGTTTTAAAGGATTTATCTATTGCTTTTAAGGAATATGTAAAAGGACAAAGAGGCAAACCGAAATTCAAATCAAAAAGACAAAAGCAGAGTTTTCCGATCACTTTATACCAAAGAGAGATAAAGGAAAACGAAAATGGCAATGGCTAT
>MPMN01000029.1 GCA_002238525.1 Flavobacteriaceae bacterium bin25 | reverse complement strand
CTATAAAAAACCAAGATGGATACATGAACAGAATCTATCAGATGAATTTAGGCGTGGAATTTTGAAGCGAAAACCCCGTCTATTTTTGCTTCATTTCCGCCCATTCCATAACAAAGTGATTAGAGCCAATCCATTTAATCTATCTAATTAAGTGATCAATTCAGCCTTTGATTAAGTTTTGGCGTGTTTTACTAACTTTGTATGGAAGTATAATTCCCCAATCTTACATTCATATGACCATGGTACACTACTCAATACTGCCATATGTAGTTTAGTAGAACCAGATTTATAGCAACTCAAAACAAATTTTCAATTGATTATAATATTAACTGTAGGACATTGTCAATTAATCACTTAATAATTCAAATATGAACACACATTTAAGAAAATCGCTTATTTACTCAATTATGGCATTGGTATTGGTAAATGCTTGCAAACAACATACAAAGGAAGATGACCATGCACAGAAACTTGATCCGATGGAAGTTCACCAAGCAGTTACTACCATTGATACCCACATTGATTTTAATGTCTCTTACTTTAGCGATACCTTAAATTACACCCACGAGTTGGATATACAGGCCGATTTACCTAAAATGGAAAGGGGAGGGTTAGATGTTCCTTGGTTGGTTGTTTATACAGCTCAAGGTGAATTAACTCCCGAAGGTTATGCTGCAGCAATGGATAATGCAATAGCAAAATTTGATGCGATTGATCGACTTGTCAATGTATACGCTCCCGACCGAATTGCATTGGCTAGAAATTCCAGAGAAGTTGATAGCATCATACAAATCGGCAAAAAAGTAGCTATGATTGGCATTGAAAATGGATATCCTATCGGACTAGATACCGCTAATGTTCGAAAATTCTATGAACGAGGAGCTCGCTATTTGTCCCTTTCTCATAATGGACACAATCAGCTCTCCGATTCTCAAACAGGGGATATTGATGGTATATATATGCATGATGGAGTGAGTGAACTTGGAAAACAGGTCATCCAGTTATGTAACTATTACGGTATTATGCTGGATATATCACATCCTTCTGAGGAATCTATACGGCAGACATTAGAGTATTCTAAAGCCCCTATCATAGCATCACATTCATCAGTACGTGAACTAAGTGAGCATACTAGAAATTTGTCTGATGAATTATTAGAACTTCTAAAAGAAAATGGGGGTGTCATTCAAATTGTGGCTCTTCATGCCTACCTCAATAGAGAAAAACATTACAAGTATACGGCAGCTAGAGATTCCATTTTAGCCATAGACCCAAATACAGATATTGAATCAATAAAATCCCAATTCCCTCCGGTTGATGTTGGGGATTTGGTAGATCATATTGATTATGTAAGAGACAAAATCGGTATAGATCACATTGGTATTAGTTCAGATTTTGATGGCGGCGGCGGAATTGAAGGTTGGAATGACGCCTCAGAAACCTATAATGTTACTTTGGAACTAATAGAGCGGGGATACTCTCAAGAAGAAATAGAAAAAATTTGGGGCGGAAATCTTTTGCGTGTCTTGGATAGTGTTCAAGCCATAAGTAAAAAATTGCAAGAAAAATAGTTTTCTGATAGCTTGGAGGGCTTAACATCAGATCCGTTAATCAGTGAACAAAGAAAAAATAACAGCAGATCTAAAGGCCAAAGCGCAAAATCTTGGCTTCTTGAGTTGTGGTATATCAAAAGCAGATTTTTTGGAAGAGGAAGCTCCAAGTTTAGAACGTTGGCTAAATGATAATCACCATGGAAAAATGGCTTATATGGAAAGAAATTTTGATAAGCGGTTGGATCCAAGAAAATTGGTCAGCGGAGCAAAATCGGTTGTTAGTTTGACCTATAACTATTATTCCAGGAAAAAACAATCCGATCCCTCCGCACCCAAGATAGCCATGTATACCTATGGAGAAGATTACCATAGAGTAATCAAAAAGAAACTCAGACTATTATTGAATTATTTGCATGAAACGGTAGGGGATATTAATGGTCGAGTATTTGTTGACTCTGCTCCAGTAATGGAACGCCAATGGGCACAAAAAAGTGGCTTGGGATGGCAAGGAAAAAACACCCTCCTTCTCAATAAGAAAGTAGGATCCTATTTCTTTATTGCTGAATTAATTATTGATTTGGAACTCCAGTATGATGGACCTACCACAGATCATTGTGGTACTTGTACAGCTTGTATAGATGCTTGTCCTACCCAAGCAATATATGCACCTTATAAAATGGATGCCCGTAAATGTATTAGCTATTTAACGATTGAACTAAGGGATGAAATACCCTTTGAGTTCAAAGATAAAATGGAAAATTGGGCTTTTGGATGCGATATTTGTCAGCAGGTATGCCCCTGGAATAAATTTGCTTATCCACACAATGAACCTGCTTTTGAACCCGAAAGTCCGTGGTTAGATTTCAAAGAAAGCCAATGGCAAGAAATGACACAAGAAGTGTTCAATAAAGTATTTAAAAATAGTGCTCTGAAGAGAACAAAATTCAAAGGACTTAAACGCAATTTAGAATTCCTAAAAGCTTGATCACTGAAAGGGTACAGTAACCGCCGTATATTTACTTACAATATGTCAATCATAACAATCGTATGGGTATTTTTCGTAAAACTTGACTGATATGTTTCAATCAAACTGAGCTACCTCGTTTTATTTTCAAGATGCAAGAAATCTGTATTCTCGATAAGGGTAAGGGATAGTAAAACCAAAAGATGGTATCTTACCTTCCAATACACTAGTAGATGGAAAAGAACATATGGCCAAAGTTCAGTGCATGGGAGTAGATAGAGTTGAGCTTTGAGATGGACGTTCCCCAAGTTTTGTAAGGAACTATGGCTAGCCTTATCGAAGGTAGGTCAGGTTATTGATAGTCAAGGTGTTCTATACCACTTGACCGATGCTTCTAATGAGAAAGAGAAGATAAAGAATCCACAGAAATATCTGGGTAGAAAGAAATTTGATCGAAGTCAATAAGAAGCATTATAGAATATACTTCATTTGCTACCAATTCAACTAGTTTGATTATATTGATTCGTGAAAAATATAGAACTAGGCAAAGAAAATCTAAAGGTCTTAAATTCTAATGAGGTTGTAAATTAGCACTCAATTTATAGTGGTATTATGAAAGTGTCAGTCATCGGTGCAGGAAGTGTTGGAACTACTTGTGCAGAGTATATTGCAATCAAGTCTATTGCAAGCCAAGTGGTTCTATTGGACATTAAAGAAGGATTGGCACAGGGTAAAATTCTTGATCTTTATCAAGCCTCTACTTTATTAGGATGCAGTACCAAACTCATTGGTGTAACCAACGATTACGAACCCACAGCAAATAGTGATGTGGTGGTTATCACCTCAGGCATTCCACGTAAGCCTGGCATGTCGCGCGGAGAACTAATTGGTATAAATGCCAAAATTGTTGATTCAGTAACCCAGAACATTTTGAAATACTCCCCCAATACCATTTTTGTTGTGGTCTCAAATCCAATGGATACAATGACCTATTTAACACTTAAGAAAACCGGATTGCCCAAAAGCAGAGTCATCGGAATGGGAGGTATATTAGACAGTGCACGATTCAAGACTTATCTTTCACTAGCCCTCGGATGTCCAGCCAGCCAAATTCAAGGAATGGTTATTGGAGGACACGGAGATAAAACAATGATTCCTCTAGCCCGTTTGGCTACATATAATGGGATTCCAATAACCGAACTTTTAACCACTGAGAAGCTAGAAAAAGTAGTTTCTGATACAATGGTTGGTGGCGCTACTTTGACTTCTCTACTAGGCACTTCAGCTTGGTATGCTCCAGGTGCCGCTGTTTCTTTTTTGGTTGAATCAATTCTCGGAGACTATAAAAGGCTTTTGCCCTGTAGTGTGCTTTTGGAAGGTGAATACAATCAACATGATTTGTGTATCGGTGTACCCTGCATCATTGGAGCTAAAGGGCTAGAGTCGGTGGTTGATCTCAAACTGAATGCAGTTGAGATAGAGAAATTCCAACAGAGTGCTCAAATGGTACACCAGATGAACCATTCATTAGGTGCAGTTCTCTAATTATCAAGTTTTAATGTAATTGAAAAACTATATTTGCACTCTTTGAAAGAAAACACCCTTTATTATGCAGAATAATGCTTTGATTAAAGTATTTGGGGTATTGTTTGGTGTGGTCAGTCTGTACCAATTGTCATACACCTTTATATCGGCTAACATTGAAAATCAAGCCAAAAATCATGCCATACAAACAATTTCACCGGAAACAGAAAACTATCTGGAATTAAGAGAAGCTGCTGAAGTTTCCTATTTAGATTCGGTTTCTGACATTAGGGTATTGGCATATACCAGCTATGCCGATGCCAAGACCAAAGAATTAAATCGTGGGCTGGATCTTAAAGGAGGAATTAATGTGATTCTTCAAATTTCTGTTAAAGATATCTTGATTGGCCTTTCGGAAAATTCTCAGGACCCTATTTTTCTTAAAGCTCTTGAAGATGCCGATGAATTACAAAAAGAAAGCAACCAGCCTTATATTGAGTCTTTTTTCACTGCTTTTGACAATATCAGTGGAAATATAAAACTTTCGTCCCCTAATATATTTTCAAATCGGTCCTTGAGTCAGGAAGTCAATTTTGAAATGAATGACTCTCAGGTGCAAATTATTCTTCGGAGACGCATTGATGAATCTATAGTTTCAGCATTTGAAGTACTTCGAAAACGTATCGACAAATTTGGAGTTACCCAACCCAACATACAAAGACTGGGAACTTCAGGCCGGATATTGGTTGAATTACCTGGAGCAAAGGACATAGAGCGGATACAGAATTTGTTGCAGAGTACCGCACAATTGGAATTTTGGGAGACGGTTAAAAACACCGACCTCTCTACTTTTTTAGTTCAAGCAAATCAGGTTGCAGCTGAAATTGCATCTGAGTCCGTCCAGGGTACCTCTGATCAAACAATTGAATCAGAAGAGGAAACTCAAAACAATCAGGAATCTGAGATCGATGATCTTTTGGAAGAAATTTCTGAATCTGCAGAAGAATCAGATTCTATTCCATCTCGGAACCCCATAATAGATGCCATAACAGGTTATGGATTTCAAGGAGGGCCTGTTTTGGCAAGTTTTGATTCAGGAAAGCTTGACGATGTTATGTCTTATCTTGATAATCCTAGAATTAGAAGACTACTTCCATCCGAATACCGATACATAAAATTTGCCTGGGGTATATCTGGAGATGATGGCATCACTGATTTGTATGCCATAAAATCAAACCGAGAGAATGTCGCACCCTTAAGTGGGGGTGTTGTCATTGATGCTATGCAGTCTTATGATGCTATAGGTAATCCCAGTGTTTCGATGCAAATGGATGCTCGAGGTGCTCGCATCTGGGAAGCTATGACTGCTAAGGCCTTTGAGCAACAAAGTTCCATTGCCATAGTACTAGATGATATCGTGTATTCCGCACCTGGTGTTTCTAGTGGAGCCATCTCCGGTGGGAGAAGCGAAATTTCAGGAAACTTTACTCTTGTCGAAGCCATAGATTTAGCCAATGTATTGCGTGCAGGAAAATTACCCGCATCAGCAGAAATCATACAGTCTGAAGTGGTTGGACCTTCCTTGGGTAAAGAGGCTATACAAGCTGGTGTGTATTCTTTTTTTATCGCATTGGTGTTCGTATTGATATGGATGATTTTTTATTATGGCCGCGCCGGATTCTATGCAGATATTGCCTTGATATTGAATTTGCTTTTTATCTTCGGGGTATTGGCAGGACTAGGTGCTGTGTTGACTTTACCAGGAATTGCCGGAATAGTATTGACAATAGGTATTTCAGTTGATGCCAATGTATTGATATTTGAGAGGGTTCGTGAAGAACTCAAGAAAGGTAAAGGACTTCGCAAATCAGTTGCTGATGGCTTTAATAATGCTCTTTCATCTATTCTTGATGCCAATATAACCACTGGACTTACTGCACTAATTCTCTTTGTATTTGGTACTGGTCCAATCAAAGGTTTTGCTACAACTCTTTTGATAGGTATCGCAACATCATTATTTACGGCCATATTCATTACCCGGATTTTTATCAATCTGCGCAACGATAAAAAGAAAAATGTGTCCTTTTTTACAAGGCAAACAAAGGATTTACTTTCAAATGTAGCAATTAGATTTTTATCCCTACGAAAACGCACTTATGTTATATCGTCCTTGATATTGTTGGCATGCGTAATCTCTTTATTTACACAAGGACTAAACCAAGGAGTTGATTTTGTTGGTGGCAGATCCTATATTGTACGTTTTGACCAACCCGTTAATGCTGTAGAGATAACCAATCTGCTATCCGATAGGTTGGGCAGTGCTGAGGCCAAAGTATTTGGTGAAGATAACCAGCTGAAAATCACTACAAACTATAAAGTTGATGTGGAAGGATTGGAAGTAGATGATGAAATTCATACCATAATGTATGAATTACTAGCCCCCTATTTACCAGAAGCAATTGACTATGAAGACTTTATTCCTAGTAGTGAGGAAAAGCAAGCAGGAATCATGTCATCAATAAAGGTGGGGCCTACTATAGCTGATGATATAAAAAACAATTCATTTTTAGCTGTTATAGGGTCACTAGTAGTGGTTTTTCTTTACATTTTACTGCGATTCAGAAGATGGCAGTTTTCATTGGGTGCGGTAGCTGCGGTGTTTCACGATGTATTGATTGTTTTGGGTATCTTTTCATTGGCATACAGATTTATGCCATTTAATATGGAAATAAATCAAGCATTTATAGCAGCCATATTAACTGTCATAGGATATTCATTAAATGATACTGTTGTAGTCTTTGACCGAATTCGTGAATACATCAGGGAACATTCAAAATCATCGTTTAATCTAACAGTAGATAAGGCTCTAAATAGTACTTTAAGCAGAACCTTGAATACTTCGTTAACTACCTTGATTGTGCTTCTAGCTATTTTTATTTTCGGTGGTGAGTCCATAAGAGGGTTTATGTTTGCTTTGATTATAGGAGTTATTGTGGGTACCTATTCCTCTGTTTTTATTGCAACACCGGTGATGTTCGACACCCAAAAAAGAAGAGCACAAGCCTTAGCTGAGGCAGAATTAGAGGCTAAAAAACTCAAAGAAAGCAAAACCAAAATATAACTACTCGCTAGGGCATTTTATAATTGGTCTTAAAATTGAAGGTCGGGAAAGATTAGGAGTAAAAATTAACTACTTTGGTTCGCTTTGAACCAACTTAAGCTCCATTTTGGTATTACATCGTAGATAGGGACAATTTGTTTCCACTTCAATGTCTTTAAAGCCGTATTTTCGGTAGATATGAATCGCATTTTGCAGCTTGCAATGTGTGTATAGCACCATCACTTCAAAATTCATTTTTTTCGCTGTTTCAATGCCATGTTCCACTAATTGTTTCCCGAGTCCATTTCCCTGATAGGGTTCTTTTATAGTCATTTTACTTAATTCACATGTTTTATGATTCACTTTAACAAGTGCATAACTTCCAATGGGTATTCCATTTATGATTCCCAAATAGATACTGCCTCCTGGCTTTATAATCATCTCATTGCATAGTTGGAGCTGTTTTTTGTCGTATGGTTCAACTTCAAAATATTTTTCCAGCCAAGCGAAATTTAAATCAACAAAAGCTTGATTATATTTTGATTCATAAGGGATTATTTCCATCTGTAAATCATTAGTTAGGTTGTTCATCGGGTTTTGTCATTTGTTCTGGTTGAACCAATGTGTCAAATTCTTTAGAGGTCAAATATCCAAGCGAAATACAGGCTTGTTTTAAGCTAGTTTCTTCATTGTGTGCTTTTTGGGCAATTTCTGCAGCCTTATAATATCCAATTTTCGGATTTAATGCGGTAACTAGCATCAGAGAATTATCTACTAATTCCTTAATTCTTTTTTTGTTGGGCATAATCCCACTGATACAGTTATCAGCAAAACTATGGCATACATCTCCAAGTAGTCGACTTGATTCTAAAACCGCAGACCCTATCAAAGGTTTAAATACATTGAGTTGAAAATGTCCTTGAGCACCTCCAAAAGAAACTGCAACATCATTGCCGATGATTTGTCCGCAAACCATCGTGAGTGCTTCACACTGGGTGGGATTAATTTTTCCTGGCATGATTGAACTTCCGGGTTCGTTTGAGGGTAAAATCAATTCTCCCAGACCACTACGAGGTCCTGAGGCTAGCATTCGGATATCATTAGCTATTTTATTGAGGCTAATAGCAAGTTTTTTTAGTCCACCATGGACTCCAACAAGGGCATCATGACTTGATAGAGCTTCAAATTTATTTTGGGCAGTTTTGAAGGGAAGTTTTGTGAATTCAGCAATATGTTTAGCAACTATTTTGTCGAAACCCTTGGGGGTATTAAGTCCTGTTCCTACTGCTGTTCCTCCAATGGCTAATTCAGACAGATCATTCAATGAATATTCAAGTAGATTCAATCCTGTTTCAAGCTGCCTCAGGTACCCTGAAAATTCTTGTTCCAATGTCAGGGGAGTCGCATCCATCAAATGGGTTCTACCAATTTTTACAATTCCTTTAAATTCTGTTGATTTTTGATCAATTGCTTTAATCAGTTTTTGGATTCCAGGTATAGTTCTTTCGTGGAGCGTCTTGTAGACTGCAATATGTATTGCTGATGGAAATGTGTCGTTTGATGACTGAGATTTATTAACATCATCATTTGGGCTTAGAATTGGCTTATTTTTCCCTAGTTGTTTGTTTTGGTTAAGAAGCGCTTTATTGGCAATAACCTCATTGACATTCATGTTGGTTTGGGTTCCTGAGCCGGTTTGCCATATGACTAGGGGGAAATGATTGTTTAATTTACCTGTGAGGATTTCATCGCAGACCTCAGCTATTAAATCTCTTTTGAATTCGCTCAATAGGCCGAAATGATTATTGGTATATGCAGCAGCTTTTTTAACAATAGCTAGTCCGTGTATTATTTCAATGGGCATTGAGCCGGATGGTCCTATTCTAAAATTTTTTCGTGATCTTTCTGTTTGGGCTCCCCAGAGGGCATCAATCGGAACATTGATTTCACCTAGGGTATCTTTTTCAATTCGAGATTTCATAGCATAGAATAAATCCAGATTTTCAAGGTCGGTCAAAATTAGTCAAATACCTTTCCTATTCATAGAATTTAGTATTAGAATTGGAGAGATTAAAGCATAAAATAATGTAATTTTGTAGCAAATTTTTCGGGTGTTTCAGTTTGATCAGTATTTAGGTTTTTTAGCGTTCATAGGAATCGTATTGATGGGTTTTTGGCTAATGATTTTTCTGGCTGCTTTTCTTGTGCCTTATTGGATTTTTGGGCCAATAATTGAGAAAATCAAGATGCTTCTTAAATCTAAGAAGAATCCTTCCAAGACCTAAAATTCTTCATTTCTGTTATGTTCTAAATGCTTTTTTGAACTAAACGAAGTTATGTAGAATATACGGTTATAAAAAATCGCTTGACAAACTATCTTTATAATCGTTGTAGAATGGTTGTAAGGAGTGTTTTATTTATTGTAAAATGACCTTGATGGAATTATAAACACGGAATATAGTATTAAAATGATATTCCAAAACTACAGATATTCTTTATTTGCTTTTGTTTTAGTACTTCTTTTATTGTTTTCATGCAATGCCCCAGAAGTTGTTCCTGAGGTGCCTTTTGAACCAATAGCACCAAAATTCACCATTGCCACATCAGCCGGAGTAGGTGGTTCAATAACTGATAGTCAAAGTATTGATGCTGGTCAGTCGGCGACAATTATTGCCACCGCCCAAAAAAACTATCAATTCAAGGAGTGGACAGGCGACTGTGGTAGTTTTAGCCCAGATAATTCAGAAATCACCATTTCCGCTTCCAAGAATTGTCAGATTCGAGCTGAGTTTGAAAAGATAATCTACACTATTACAGCCAACTCAAAGGGGGGGGGTAGTATAAGCGAAGGTGAGTTACGAAGAGAACAAGGACAGATAGCCTCTTTTATTGCTGATCCTGATGAAGGGTATCAGTTAAGTGAATGGACATTAGCCGAGGGTAGTGAATGTCCTGACCTTATATTCGTCAAAAACAAAGTGACTTTCACTGTTGAAGGTAATTGTAGTCTAGAAGCGGTATTTACAAAGGCCCCTCGTACTATTACGATAGAAGAGCATCAGAACGGGGAAATAAGCATTACTCCATCTGAAACTGTTGAACATGGGGATGAGGTAAAGATTACTGCCATCGCAGATGAACATTATGCCTTTAAGGGGTGGAGTGGAAGTTGTGGAGAGTATGGTACAGATGAATCTACCATTACAATTATTTTAGTATCTGATTGCACGATTTCAGCAGTTTTTGAAAAGATAAGCTATACCATCACCGCTACATCCTCTGATGGGGGAAGTGTGAGCGATGAGGAATTATCTATAGTATATGGTGAAGCGGCTGCTTTGACAGCAATACCTGAAGAGGGTTATCAATTTAGTCGATGGACGAGTGAAGATTGTCCTACACTTGCGGGTTCTTTAGATGTAGAAGCTGAGTTTTCAGTTGAGGGTAATTGTAGTTTGGTAGCGGTATTTACCAAAGCACTTATGACCATTACCATAGAAGAAAACGAGAATGGGCGAATAACCATCACTCCACCATCTCCAACTGTAGAACATGGTGAGAAGGTTCAGATTAGTGCCACAGCCAATGACCATTTTGTATTTAAAAGTTGGGAAGGAACATGTGGAGAGTTTAATTCCCGAAGTACAACCATATCTTTCGATGTAACTAAAAATTGTGAAATCAAAGCGGTATTTGAAAAAGTGCAGTATACCATAACTGCTAAACCATCAGAGGGTGGAAATGTGAGTGATACTGTGTTGAATAAGACTTATGGTCAAGAGGTAAAGTTGACTGCTGAACCAGGCCAAGGGTATTCTTTTGCTCAATGGGTCACAACAGGAGACGATTGTCCAACCCTTTTGGATTCGACCAGCCCCAATGTTGCATTTATTGTTGAGGGTGATTGTCAGCTGGATGCATCCTTTAAAAGGATAGTATTTACGATTACCGCTTCATCATCCGAGGGTGGCAAAGTAAGCCAAAGGGAGTTAGGTAAGGAATATGGTCAGGAGGTTTCTCTGACGGCAAAACCCGATGATGGTTATGTGTTTGATAGGTGGGAGTTAGCAGAGAACATTGATTGTCCTACCATATCTGATGCCACAAATCCTGAATTGAAATTCAATGTTAAAGGGGATTGCAATTTGCGAGCGGTATTTATTAAGGCACCCCTCAGAATCCTCACCACATCAAGTGATGGAGGAAAAATAACAGATGCCTTGACAGTGAATGAAGGTGAAAAGGTGACCATCACAGCCACCGCTGATAGCCATAATGAGTTAAAGAATTGGGAAGGAAACTGTGGTAAATTCGATGCAGATCAGACAACCATTTCTTTTACAGTCACTAAAGATTGTGAAATAAAGGCGGTATTTACAAAAATTTTGTACACCATGACCATTGAGGCTGAAGCTGGAGGTAGTGTCAATAAAGAACAAGATGAAGTTCCTTATGGAGAGTATTTTGAGGTAGAAGCTAAACCAGATAATGATTATATCTTTGAGCGGTGGACAAAAAGCGGAGATGGATGCCCAGATAACTTAGACTTCACTTATTCCATTGCTACTTTCAAAGTAGAAGGAGATTGTCATTTAAAAGCTGATTTCAGGTTTATAGTTGAATCTGAGGAATCTTCCGAAGATGACCAGACAAGTGGAGTGGAACCTACAGTGATTCAACAACCTACCACTAATCAACCTACAGTGATTCAACAACCTACCACTAATCAACCTACAGTGATTCAACAACCTACCACTAATCAACCTACAAATACAATTGTTAATCTGAATTCAGTAAAATATAATGTAGATTTTTCAACTACTGTAGGCGGAAAAGTAAACAATGTTTTTGGCGACTCTTTCAAATTACCGCAAAATCAAAAACGTTATTTAGTTGCCACTCCCCATTCTAATCGATATACATTTAGCAAATGGGAAACAGACTGTGGTGATTATAGTGATGAGGAGTTATCTAAAAAACTGTTAACCATCAGGGGGATAAAAGATTGTAAAGCTCATGCAATCTTTACACCATTAAATATAAATACTGTCTTATCTGAAAGTGTGATCACAACATATGGCACGAATTATAATAATGATCCCATTTATAAACAGATTACTTATGGAGACGCTGAATCCTATTTAATAGCATTTATAAGAGACGCAAGAAGACACGGGTACGAAGGAGATCTAAATATAAAAACAGATGGTTATAAGTTTGGTGATAATACTGGTAGAAAATCAGCAGCTTCTGCATTCCTTTGTACAGTAGATCCTCCAATTGTAAGATTATCCTCAACATTTTGGAAAGACCTAGCACGTAATAAATCACACCCTCAAATTAGACCTGATATAGATGTTATTTGGCATGAGTTTGGACACGCTATATTGGGCTTAGATCATGTTCCGAGTGATTCCCATATAATGTATGGTTCCAGAACTGATTCAAGCAATAATGGCATATTTTGGTATTACAAATCCCTTGATAGCAATAGGGATTGGTTCAGAGCAGTAAGCGACCTCTTCTCTGGTAAAGGACAGAACAACCTGAAATGCGGCTTTGAAACCTATGATTTAGACCCATCAAGCTTACTTCAAGAGATTCAATGCTTTCATAATTAATGTCTGTGAGCAACCCTCAACTATGTTGAAAAAAAGAATTTATAAACTAACAAGAAGCATTTAAAAATAGAACTGACCTTCAATGTATTGTATAGTGTTTTAATGATAAATCACTAGATAAAAATGGTTCTTAAATGCTTATCATCGGCAAATTTTACTTAGCATATAATTTGAAATAATCTCCGGTATAGGTGTAACTCAGAGTAAATTACCGGTATATAAAGCTGCACTGAAAAATAAGCCTATTAGGATTATATGTTGATTCTAGGATGAATAAGAAGTAAGAAAAAAGTGTACAGAGGTGTGAATCTACATACAAAAAATGACTTCAAAAAGTTGATTATGCATATGAACGGAAGAGCCGTAACATAAAATCAAATGCTCTTAGGCCCACTTAATTTCTATTTTCACAAAAACCGCTTTGCTTACGGGATAATTATTGGAACTATTTATTCTGCAGCCTTAAAGTGTTAAGCCACCGGGATTAAGTTTATGAGTAAATTAGTTAGGATATTAAAAATCAAATCCGCCATCCTGGAAGCCTCCATCATCTCCGTTTCCTTCCTGACGCCTTCTACGGTCATCCCTACGCTCATTAAATACATAACTTAGAGACAATACATAAGTGGGCTCTCTCCATTGAATCTCAGTTTCACTATAAAATGTTGGTGCAAAAGTTTCGATATATCTCTTTGAAGTATTAAAAATATCAGAAATCCTAAAAGAAATCGTCCCCTTGTTATTAAAGATTCTCTTATTTAAAGCACCAGAAGAGAAAAAGGATCCTCTCCTCTTATTGAGGGCATCCTCCGACGGTCCAAAATAAAACCCACGAAGCTGTAAATCAATATCAAGAGGTAGTTTAATATTAGCGTTCAATCGAGCAAACCAACTGAGATTCGACGCATCATAGGTGATATCATTGTATGAACCACTAGTGGAAGAACTAAATAAATTGAAATTCCCGTTGAAACGATAATCACTTTTTGGAAACCAAGAAATGGTAAATTCTGTCCCCCATCGAGTATTTGAGGTTAAATTAACAGGAGTACGCCTAAGTACAGGAACCTCAGTTACTGTACTAATTGGGTCATTAGGATCTCCACTAACAACAACTCGAGTACCCGTATCCTCGTTGATGAAAGTAAAATTATTGGTGGCTTTTGAGTAATATACAGAGGTATTAAAAGTAATCTTATCCCACCTTTTCAAATAACCCAAATCAAAAGAATTTGAATAAGTAGGGTCTAAATCTGGATTACCTTGAAAAATGTTTGTGACACTCGATCTTGAAGGAAAAGGGTTAATATAACGAGAACGTGGACGACGTATTCTACGACTATAACCCAATTGATAGGAACTCTGTTCACTCACTTCCAAAGAAAAATTAAGGGTTGGAAAAAAATCTGTGTACTTTTTGTAATTAATATCATTGGTCGTGCGTTGATTGATGGTAATATCCGAATGTTCCATGCGAAGCCCCATCAATATGCCGAATTTATTCAATTGAATACCATATTGAGAGTAGGCGGCAGTGATATTCTCTTTATATTCAAGTAAGTTGGATAGGTCTGTATTTTTTACCTCTTCAATGTTCACGACATAGTCAATCAATTGATTTTGATAGTCACCCTGAAAACCAATTTCAAATTGATTTCCATTTTCGTATGGCCTTACATAATCAGTTTGAATCAATAACTCGCGTTCGCTTTCTTCTGTTACAGTATCCTCTCTCAACTGAGAACTAGCGGATGGGAATATGGTTTTGTTGGTGATATCAGCATATTCATTTTCTACACTTTCTTCATATTGAATACTAGCAGTAAGTCTATGGTCTCTTTGATCATAGTCTTTGAAGAAATTGAGATTGATTTGTTTGGAGATGTCATCTTCTCTCTCGATTTCTAATCTTTCTGTTTCACTGACTAAGGTTCTGTCATTGTCAAACTCTCTAATATCATTTGGCGTTTCGTCTTCATCATTTGCGTCTCGATAAAAACCACTTAAGGTCAATGAGGTTTTTTCATCAAAGAAATATTCTACACCGAGGGTGGTGAAGAAGCTTTGGCCCGTCCTATTTGCTCGTCTTAACTCAGAGAGATATGTATCTGGTGCATCACCATTATAATAAGTGTTGTTATTTGAAAAATAACCACTATTTTCACTATTGTTGTAAGAGTTAGTAGTGAAAATGTTGAACTTTTCCGATCGCCAGTTCAAAGTAATTGACCCGCTTTGAACACTTGGTAATCCAACACTCCCAATTGCAGTACCGTTGATTCCATACAGTTTTTCTTTTCTTAGAATGATATTCAATATCCCTGCTGTACCTTCAGCAGTATATCGAGCAGAAGGCGAAGTGATTACCTCAACTTGCTCAATAGATTCCGCCGGAAGAGAACGAAGTCCCTGAGGGCCTGAAATGCCAACAAGTCCCGAAGGCTTTCCATTGATTAATATACGTACATTATCATTTCCCCTTAAAGATACATTTCCCTCTACATCAACACTTACTGAAGGGACATTATCCAAAACATCCGAAACACTACCACCACGTACTGTTATGTCTTTCCCAACATTATATATTTTCCGATCCAGCTTAATTTCCACAGTTGTTCGCTCACCAACCAATTCTACCTGGTCTAATTCGCTTGAATTAAGTGATAATTCGATAATTCCTAAATCAGCTGTTTCGGTATACTGCTTTTCTTCTATTACAAAGTTTTCAAAACCAATGTACTCTATTTCTATGAGGTAGCTTCCGGGTATAATTTCGACTTGGAATAATCCTTCTTCATCTGTTATACCTCCTTCGGGTCGATTGGGGGATAAGCTGTTACGAAACAAGACGGTTGCATAAGGAAGGGGTTCTTTAGATTCTTGGGAAAGAATTTGTCCGCTTATTGTGATTTTCGGAGCATTTTCACCATTTGGTTGGGGTCTCTTTCCAGAATTCGCTTGACTCCAACCTACAATAGCAGAAGCAAAGCATATAAAAAAGACATAGTAAAATTTAGTTTTCACTGTGCTACAAGGCATCATGATAGCAAATAAATATTAGGTTAAAAGGATGAATTAACTTAATTTAGAATTATGGGTAGAAAATTCTGAATCAAAGGATTAGGCGTTAACCTTCTTTACAATTTCAGCAAAAGCCTCAGGATGGTTCATCGCTAAATCTGCGAGAACTTTTCGATTAAGTTCAATTTTTGAAGCCTCAACTTTTCGCATAAAATCGCTGTATGTCAATCCATGGAGTCTGGCGGCGGCATTTATCCTTGTTATCCACAGAGCACGAAAATTTCGTTTTTTTGTTCTGCGATCTCTGTAGGCATAAGTCCACCCTTTTTCAACGGCATTTTTGGCAACAGTCCACACATTTTTCCTTCGGCCATAGTATCCCTTAGCATATTTGAGAATTTTTTTTCGCCTCTTTCGAGAAGCTACAGCATTTTTTGATTTTGGCATTAGTTAGATGATTAAATGATTTTGAAAAGACTATTTCAAACCCAACTGTCTTTTGATGTTATCCGAATCACTTTTATGTACCAGGGTTGAATGAGTAAGTCGTAGTTTTCGTTTTTTTGATTTCTTAGTCAACAAATGACGTTTAAATGAATGCCTACGCTTAAGTTTACCACTGCCTGTAAGACTAAATCTCTTTTTGGCACTCGAATTTGTTTTCTGTTTTGGCATGATTAGTAATGCTTGATTATTTTTTTGGTGTGATGATCATGGTCATACGTCTTCCTTCTAATTCGGGCATTTTCTCCACTTTACCGAGATATTCTAATTCCTGAGCCAATCGCAATAAAAGTATATGTCCTTTATCTTTAAACACTACCGAACGACCTTTAAAAAAAACAAAAGCTTTGATTTTTGCTCCTTCACTTAAAAATTTTATCGCGTGCTTTTTTTTAAATTCATAATCATGCTCATCCGTATTTGGTCCGAACCGAATCTCTTTGATAACAACCTTTGAGGATTTAGACTTTATCTCCTTTTCTCTTCTTCTTTGTTCAAATAAAAATTTCTTGTAGTCTAATAATTTACAAACTGGAGGCTTGGCTCGTGGCGAAATCTCAACCAGGTCCAATTCCCTTTCTCTTGCCAATTCAAGAGCCCGGCCGATAGAATAAATTCCGACTTCTACGTTGTTCCCAACCAGTCTGATCTCATCTGCTATTATCTTTTCGTTAATCTTGTGTGGATCCTCTCGAATTATTCGAGCAGGTCTGTAACTTCTCCTTCTACGTATTGCTATGGCTAATCATTTTATATGGCTTATATCTAACAGGAGATAATCTCCTTGTTCACTTCACTTGAAAGTTCTGAAATGAACACCTCAAGGGTTTTATTTCCCAAATCTCCTTGTTTATGCTTTCTAACTGAAACTGTTTGTGAATCAACTTCTTTGTCTCCAACGATGAGCATATAAGGAACTTTGTCAAGTTCGGCATCTCTAATCTTCTTACCTACTGTTTCGTTTCTCATGTCTATTTGGGCGCGAATATCGGAATTTTCAAGGGAATTTAATACCCTTTGTGCATATTTTTTATGTTTTTCTCCAATATTGATTACTTGTACTTGGTAAGGTGCTAGCCATAAGGGAAATTCTCCAGCGGTATGTTCAATTAAAATACCAATAAATCGTTCTAAACTTCCAAAAGGCGCACGGTGAATCATTATCGGTCTGTGGAGCTTGTCATCTTTACCTTTGTAATTCAAATCAAATCGTTGGGGTAAATTATAATCTACTTGAATAGTACCTAGTTGCCACTTTCTTTGAAGAGTATCTCTAACCATAAAATCAAGTTTGGGACCATAAAAAGCTGCTTCACCAACTTCTATCGTAAAATCAAGACCTTTTTCTTTAGTGGCATCAATAATAGCTTCTTGTGCTTTTTGCCATTGATCTTCACTTCCAAGATATTTTTCAGGGTTTTTGGGGTCATTAACCGATACCTGAGCTGTAAAATCTTTAAAATTTAAAGACTTGAATACATAAAGCACAAGATCAATAACTTTTTTAAATTCTTCATTGAGCTGCTCGGGTGTGCAGAAGATATGTGCATCATCTTGGGTAAAACCACGCACTCGAGTCAAACCATGCAACTCTCCGCTTTGTTCATAACGATAGACCGTTCCAAATTCAGCATATCGGATAGGTAAGTCCTTGTAGCTCCATGGTCTAGATTTATAAATTTCACAGTGATGCGGACAATTCATGGGCTTGAGCAAAAACTCTTCTTTCTGATCCGGGGTTTTAATCGAACCAAAATTATCCGAACCGTATTTCTGAAAATGACCAGAAGTCATATAGAGTTCTTTTCCTCCAATATGAGGGGTAATAACAAATTGATAGCCTGCTCTTTTTTGAGCTTCTCTCATGAAATTTTCTAAACGCTCTCGCAAGGCGGCACCTTTAGGAAGCCATAGGGGAAGACCTGCTCCTACACTATTGGAAAAAGTAAAAAGAGAAAGTTGTTTTCCCAAAACACGGTGATCTCTTTTTTTAGCTTCTTGGACCATCTGCAGATATGCATTTAAATCTTTTTGCTTTGGAAAAGCAATGCCGTAAATTCTAGTCAGCTGATCATTAGATTGGTCGGCTCGCCAGAATGCTCCAGAAATATTCAAGAGTTTTACTGCTTTGACATATCCTGTATTTGGTATGTGGCCTCCCCGACATAAATCAGTAAAATCAGCATGATCACAGAAAGTTATCTCTCCATCAGGTAAATTCTCAATCAACTCTACCTTGTATGGATTGTTTTCATTCTCGTAGTATTTTATGGCATAGTCCTTGGATACTTCACGCATCCGAAAAGAGTGTTTTTGTCGTGCCTGTTCTATAAACCTAACTTCAAGTTTTTTAAAATCTTTTTCTGAAGGTACTTTATCTGGAAAAGCGACATCGTAATAAAATCCCTGTTCAATTGGGGGACCAATTGTTAATTTACAATCAGGATAAAATTCCTTGATTACTTGGGCTAAAATATGAGCCGAAGAATGCCAAAATGCTTTTTTACCTAAAGAATCTTCCCAAGTAAAAAATTCAATTTTACCATCTTCTTCTAAGGAGTTACTTAATTCGATAATCCGGTCATTAAATCGGGCCGAAAGGACACTTTGACCCAGTCTATGCCCCAGAGAATAAGCTACTTCATGGGCAGTGATTCCATTTTCATACTTCCTATGCTCCCCTGAAGGAAAGGTGATGGATATCATTTAGTTCAAGAGGGTTAAAAAAATTAACTTCTTTTTCTGCGTTTTGGCTTTTTACCAAGCAGGCTGGTCTTAAGTGTATTCAGGCCCATATATCCATAAAAGATAGAAACAATAAAAACACAAATTCCAAAAATTAAAATGGGGTAGTAAAGCCTATGACCTTGATTTTGAAAAGCATTGACAATCAGTACCATTGATACAAACCCACAAATAGTAAATAAAGCAACATAAATAAGGGTCAGTAGAATTTGAGAATTGGTCACAATCAACTTGATTTTATGGCTTGAAGCACCTGACGGATCCCACCATATTCGGTAAGTAAATTTCGTGCTTTTTCTGATGATATATTCAATTCATTGACAATAATACCAATAGCTCTTTCTTTTAGTTTTTGGTTGGCAAGCTTCATATCAACCATTTTGTTTCCTTTTATATGGCCAAGTTGAATCATTGTTGAAGTTGAAATCATATTGAGAATCAGTTTTTGAACTGTTCCTGCTTTCATGCGTGAAGATCCGGTAACGAATTCTGGCCCCACGACTATTTCAATAGGATAGTCACTAAACTGAGTGATGGGAGCTCCAGGATTGCAAGTGATACACCCCGTGGTTATTCCATTTTCTTGACAGTCCCTTAGTCCTCCTACCACATAGGGAGTTGTTCCTGATGCTGCAATCCCAATGACGATATCTTGTGCTGAAATACCATGTTCAGACAAATCTTTCCAACACTGAGTTGTATCATCCTCAGAATGTTCGATGGAATTTCTCAGGGCGAAATCTCCTCCGGCAATTATCCCAACAACCAAGTCTGATGATACCCCATAAGTTGGTGGGCATTCCGAGGCGTCCAATACCCCTAGTCTTCCAGAAGTGCCGGCGCCTACATAAAATAATCGCCCCCCATTTTTAAGTCTTAAAACAACTACCTCAATAAGACGAACGATATGTTTCAATACTTGACCTACAGCACTGACGGCAAAGAGATCTTCCTGGTGGATACCCTTAACTAACTGATCGACAGATTTGTGTTCTAAATCAGTATGATTCGAGTCCTGCTCAGTTATTTTAACAAATTCACTCATTCGATTCGGTCGCAAATGGGGATGAAGATATTGATGAAGTATTTTTAAGTTAACTCTTTTTCTAGATTCCGTCTTATGGCAGCCAGAAACTCAGATGTGTTCAAGTAGTGATCTGCATTAGTATTTTGGCCGTGTATTAACAAGGCCAGATCTTTGGTCATCTTTCCGCTTTCAACAGTTTGGATACAAACCTTTTCGAGGGTTTGGCAAAATTTTGATAATGCTTGATTATTATCTAGTTTTGCTCTGTGTCCTAGTCCTCTTGTCCATGCGAAAATGGATGCTATGGGGTTGGTAGAAGTCGGGTTTCCTTTTTGGTATTCCCTATAGTGTCTTGTGACTGTTCCGTGTGCTGCCTCTGCTTCCAATGTTTTCCCATCAGGGGTAACTAGGGTAGATGTCATTAGTCCTAAAGAGCCAAAACCCTGGGCCACAGTGTCGGATTGAACATCACCGTCATAATTCTTACAAGCCCATACAAAACCACCAGACCACTTGAGGGCTGCAGCAACCATATCATCAATCAATCTATGTTCATATGATATGCCTATATCTTCAAATTGATTTTTAAATTCATCTTCATAGACCTGTTGAAAAATGTCTTTAAATCGACCATCATAGGTCTTGAGGATAGTATTTTTTGTTGAAAGATATAGAGGCCATTTTTTATTGATTGCTTGGTTCATGCAGGATCTGGCAAATCCATAGATGGACTCATCTAGATTATACATACACATTGCCACTCCTTGTCCAGGAAAATCAAAAACTTCCCAAGATTGGGGTTCATCACCATTTTCAGGGGTAAAGGTCATCGTCAGTTTTCCTTTACCTTGTATTTGGGTATCGACAGCACGATATTGATCGCCAAATGCATGCCTTCCAATGCATATTGGGGAAGTCCACCCTGGGACTATTCTAGGAACATTATTTATGATTACTGGCTCTCTAAAAACTGTCCCTCCAATAATATTTCTTATGGTTCCGTTAGGGGATCTCCACATTTTAGTTAACCCAAATTCTAAAACTCGAGATTCATCAGGGGTGATAGTAGCACATTTTATTCCCACATTATAATTTTTGATGGCATGAGCTGCTTGAACTGTGATTTGATCATTTGTTTTGTCGCGGCTCTGGATTGACAAATCAAAGTATTTGATTTCTATGTCAATATAGGGGAGGATAAGTTGATCTTTAATAAATTTCCAAATAATCCTTGTCATTTCGTCTCCGTCTAATTCAACAATTGGATTTTCGACTTTTATTGTGGGCATTTTAATTAAAGTGTTTACAGATTCAAATATACAATTATCAAAAATTATAGATTCATAATCACATACGAGGAGTCAGATACAAATCAATATAATAGCTTATTCGTCGAAATTTTTCAAACTCGTTATGGAATGAGTTCAATCTATTTTTGGGATTGTGTTCTTAGCTCCTTAATTCGGGCTTTTTTGCCTCGAAGTTTTCTAAAATAGAATATCCTAGATTGACGAACTTTACCTCTCTTATTAATTTCAATTTTCTGGAGAGTGGGCATATTAATTGGAAAGATTCGTTCAACTCCGACGGTATTGGATATTTTTCTAATAGTGAAGGTTTTGGTCAGCCCATGTCCTTTGATTTGAATGACAACCCCTCTAAAAAACTGGGTACGCACCTTTTCGCCTTCACGAATTTCATAGTAAACTGTAATGGTGTCTCCCGCAGAAAATTCAGGAAAATCTTTATTGGGTATCAGTAGGCTTTCAACCTCACGTACAATGGATTCCATAACAAATGAAGATAAATCAAATTATTTTACGAGGGTTGCAAATATAATACTTGTTTTACAATTCATTTGATGATTTGTATCTGTAAAAACAGAATTAATTTTCATGACAGGGAGTGTCCCAAAACTTGTATAAATAGAAATCAGGTGGGTCAATAAGACTCACCTGATTTTTTTGTATTTTTTTTAGCATTGTAAACGGATCACATTTATTCAAAGCTCTCAGATTAAACATAGCATGCAGAATTAAAACAAGGGTTATTTCTACTCCTACAAGTATGCACTTTGATGTTTCAAAGAGGGTAAGAACTAGTAAAAGTAGGTTTTCTTACCACCCACATACAGATGTTTCTTTTCCTAATTTATCTCACAATTAGTAAAAACCGGTTTCCAATTCGTATTCTTAGCACCCTGAGTTTGTTGAGGATTAATAACAAAATATCTACAATTGGTCACACCACTGACACTCCAACCCGTGAGATCTTGATTAAAGGAGATTTCTGATATAGTCATAAGAAACATCTTCGACATATCTGTCACATTACTTACATTCCAAGAACCGATATTTTGATTGAATGAGCGTGCATGACCAAACATACCTTGCATATAGGTTACATTACTCACATTCCAAGAACCGATATTTTGATTAAAGGAGGAAGCATAAAGAAACATATTTGACATATTGGTTACACTACTTACATTCCAAGAACCGATATTTTGATTAAAGGAGGAAGCATCAAAAAACATCCAAGCCATCATATTTACTTTTCTTACATCCCAAGAACCGATGTCTTGGTTAAAGGAAGAAGCACGATAAAACATCCCATACATGCTCGTAACATTACCTACATCCCATTTACTGATGTCTTGATTAAAGGAGGTTGCTCCTCTAAATGTCTGATCCATATTGGTCACATTACTGACATCCCAGGAACTGATGCTTAGACGGATGTTAGTATTGTCTCTAAACAAATTTGTCATGTTAGTAACAAATGTGGTATTTATATTTACACTTGGAAGATTAAAGCTACCATCGTTCAAGATTGTTCTTAGAGATTTGTCATCGGCGATGATATATTCACTATTATTAAATTGAACACGTTGACCGATTAATGACCGAGCACATTCGTTGGCTTTAACCGTAACCATATTAGTAGTATCTATATACAATGGAGTGGGGCAATGAGTACTTGCTGTTGCAGAGGGTATTTCTATAGCAAGCACATCTGCTATAGACCTTTGTTCTTCTGCCGGTAGATTATGATCTGTTGTGGGCTTTTGTTCTTCTGTTGGTAGATTATGTTTAGTTTCAACAATAATGGGACTAAATTCTGCTTTCAATGTACAATCTCCTTTGACCTTGAAACTTGCAATTGAGTAGGTAGAATCTAAATTATCAGGACACCCGGAGCCTGATACGCTCCATTTTTTGAATTCATACCCATCGTTTACTTCGGCAGTTATTTCGACTTTTTCACCGAATCCTATTTTCTTTTTACTGGTGTCCACACTACCTCCGGAGCCGGCATCAACTGTCAGGCTGTATAAAACTTTAGTAAATACGGCCTTAATGTCACAATCTTTAGTGGCTATGAAAGAAATGGTTTCATTTTCTGTATTAAATTCACCGCAGTTTCCTTCCCAGTCTTTTAACTCAAAATGGTCATTGGCAGATGCTTTGATACTTATCTTTTCACCTTCATTCACTTTCAAGGTTTCGGTGATGTTTCCACCTTGACTTGATGAGGTGCTGATACGGATTGGAGTCTTAACAAACACTGCTTGTAATTGACAATCGCCTAGAACGGTGAAGTCCAATTCGGGATTGGAGGCATCATCTGTTAAGGTGGGGCAATTATTTTTTCCTTTAGTTTCCCACCTATCAAATACATAACCCTCATCAGGTGTTGCTTTCAAAGTTGCTTTTTGTCCATATTCTATGGATAATGTTTCGTTGTTTACATTCCCACCCTTAGAAGGGGAAGCAGTTATGTTGAATAGTTCTTTTTCAAATACCGCTTTGATACTACAATTGCCTTCGACGATGAACTCAGTTTCGATCTCTGCATCATTTTCTATTGTATTACAATCTTCAGATGTCCATCTACTAAATCGATATCCTTCATCTGGTATTGCTGTCAAAGCAGCTGTTTGTCCGTATTCTATGGATAGGGTATCCTTGTTCACACTTCCTCCATCAGAAGATGTGGCTGTGATGGTATAGTTTATCTTTTCAAAGATGGCTTCTATTGTACAATCGGCGAGGGCAGTAATGGCTATGGTCGGTTCATCGGTGCTGAAATTTCCGCAGGTTCCATTCCACCCCTTGAACACAAAATGTTGGTTAGCAGTGGCCTTAATTTCGACTTCATCGCCATGATTAACGTTCTGAGAAGGCGTAATGGTTATTTTTCCGTTTTCATTTTCCTTTATGGTAATGGTAAGCGGTTCATTGTTAAACACTGCTTCCACATGACAATCACCTTGCACATTAAATGTCAATTCGGGATGTGATGTGTCCTCATCTGTCAGGATTGGGCAATCGGCATCTTTGGTTATTGTCCATCGGCTGAATTGATAACCTTTATTAGGTATTGCTTTCAAAGTAGCCTTTTGTCCATATTCTATGGATAATGTTTCATTGCTGACGTTACCTCCATCAGTTGAGCTGGCTGAGATGTTATAGTTTGTCTTTTCAAAGACGGCTTCTATTGTACAATCAGTTTGGACGGTAATCGCAATGGTCGATTCATCGTCACTGAAATCGCCACAAGTTCCATTCCATCCTTTGAACACATAATGTTGGTTAGCTGTGGCGGTAATTTCCACTTCATCTCCATGGTTTACGGTCTGTGAGGGCGTAATGGTTATTTCTCCGTTTTCATTTTTTTCTATGTTAATGGTATGCGGTGCTTTGGTAAAGACTGCTTGCAAGCTACAATGACCACTGACTGTGAAGGTCACTTTGTTTTGTAGATTTTGAAGGTCTGAGCAGTTGGTTGTTGTCCATTTGTTGAATTGATAGCCTTCATCAGGTTCTGCGGTAAAAGAGGCTATTTCTCCTTGTTTTCTTGATAACTTTGTTTCACTCACACTTCCTCCATCAGAGGATGTGGCTGTGATGTCGTAGTTGATTTTTTCAAATTCAGCTCCAATTTGACAATTTTTTGTAGCGTTGAAGGATATTTCTGATTTATTCTTGTTAAAAGTACCGCAGTTTCCTGTCCACTCTTTTAATTGATAGTGTTCTTGGGCGGTGGCAGTAATTTTGACGGGCTGCCCGGAATCCACATTTTGACTATCTGTTATCGTACCGCCGGCGGCTGCTGATGTAGCTATGGTAAACTTAGCTAGAGTTGGTTGAGTCGGTGGATTAGGGACTACCTTATCATCATTACATGAAAATAAAAAGATGAGTGTTGTAGCGGAAATGAATAAAGGGCACTGAAAAATTCTGAAATTCATTGGATTGTGTATTTAATTTATTTGTTAATGTCTGTAATTTGTGAGCGATCAGTTGCACTTGCTGCAACCTGATCAAGAGGTATAGGGAAATAATCATAAGCTATATTTACCTCTATCCAAATATTTTTTTGGAGTTTTGAAAATCTGTGGAATAGAGGGCTTATGTCCTTCCAAAAGGAATGGAGAAAGCGTATATAGAACACACTCTTCGGAGCTTGTTCTTGATAAAAGCAGATTATTTGAAATTTGGGATGAACTATCCATTCGATGTGCCCCATAATAAATGGGGGGGGGTAATTCCATTAGGGTACATATGATTGGATATCAACCCATAGTAAGACCTTAACTGTATCATAGTAAACTGGACTAGCCTCAATAAACTAATGCCTACCCGACTTTTATGCAAGTTTACAACTTTTAAACGAAATACCCAAGATACCGAAGAAATAAATTTATGTCTCACTAATTTCGGGGCAAATATAAAAAGTCTGAGTAAATTTTTCTAATAATCGGAGTAAGCTATTTATCTCTCACTGACGTTAGGTTAAGTGTGCAGAACCTAGATAATTCATGCTAATCAATATTAATATTACCGATATAACCGAACATGACTATACTTAACCCAATTACATTAGTTTGGATATTCATTCGATAGCAAGTTTAAATTGGTTGGACATAATAACTTTGTTGTGGTTTTGATTGAAATTAAACGATTTTTGAGGCCAGCAGATAATTTCATTGTTTGGATTTTAATAGGTATGGGATTCATACGGATATTTTCAAGGTGCAGATAAAACCTCTAAGCGTTTTCTGAGTGCTCCAAAACAGACCTGAATTGCAAGGAATACTTCCTTGAGATCAAATACAGAGAAGGTTGTAACCGAGCTTGCAAGCTAGACGATCCGTTCCCCAAGTTCCATACGAACAATGATTAAACCCGACTTTCAATCTTTTTTTGAGTAATGTTTATCACTTATATATTTGTATATCAGATAGATACGATATATTTTGAATGTATTTTTGTGAAAAATGCGTCCATGTGAAATGCTTATTTATTGCTATTTATTTAATTGAATGTAATATATTTTTTTGCATATTTTATAATTTCATGTCACATTACATTGAAGTCGTACCCAATAGAAAATACCGACCAACCAAGCTCCTCCGTAAAGCCTGGAGAGGGGGTAAGAAAGTCAAAAGGACAATCATAGCCAATTTGAGCTACTTTCACCTCTCTGTTATTGAAGGCTTTAAAGCAGCGATTAAAGGGGGGGAGTAATCTTTAAGCATATTTCCAAATCCTTTCCCATCAAAAGATCTTTACCTTATGGGCATATAGTCAGTATTTTGGAATTGATCAAAAAACTGAAGTTTGATCGACTTCTTTACAGAGAATCTACTCGAATTATACACCTTGATTGTGAACTTTGCCATTGAATGAGGTAAGTCCACCAAGAGATGATGACCGAATGATTCATGTAATGTCTCAGGCAACGGAGGGCGCTAAAACTTATTGGTATTGATCAAAAAAAGATGTTTCCAGTAAAGTAACAGTTGGAAATGGCACTTTTTTCAGGCCTGGTAAGGGTTTTGGCGTTATTTCGACCCGAAACTCAGGATTAAACGCTGGCTTACGCCTACCTCGGGTTGTCAATTGTGGTTATGGGACTTGTCTAGATACACAAGGATTTTTCCAGGCTGTGTAACATCTGCAGTCATACAGAGTCATCTACAGCCAGTATCTGGTTCCAAAAGATTAAGTTCGCTGTGTATGGCATTTTTCGTCATTGATTTTCCAAGAGTTTTGTTATCAGGAATTAGTTCAGGATTTGCTGTTTTATTAGCTGAGCAGCTAAATCTATCTATCTTTCATTTATCATTTCAACAAAGTAGGCTCACCTAAATGGGATAGCAATTGGGCTTATAATCAAAAATTTCTTGATTTAATGCTCACAAGGCTCAAAACCAAGAAGATACAAACCCCATACAATAAATCAATAAATAAAAATCGGGAATAAAATTTCGCGCCCTAAAACTCAAACACCGAAAGTCTGGACGATCTTACCAAACACCGATTGAACTTAGTCAAATTGAGAAGTTCAAACCAAATCAATTGATTCATTGTTGTATTAATAATGTAGTTCATATAGCAGGTAATTTTATTTGTTGTATGTATAACCAATCACGAAAACTAGGTAGTGCAAATGTTTTATTAATTATCTCTCAATCCCAATGGAATTAATCCAACGAATATATTTTGCTCTGTTTCTGTTATGCTGTGAAAGAGTCTTGGCGAACAAATGATAACCAGGACGTTCAATATCTGCTACAAAATAAAGATAACCCTCAATTCGGGGGTTTAATACAGACTCAATGCTTCTTATAGAAGGTGTAATCAACGGTCCAGGGGGAAGCCCTTTATAGACATAGGTATTGTAAGGAGAGTCAATTTCCAAATCTCTGTAAAGTACCCTTTTAATGACTTTTTTAAAGTCTCCAGATTTTTTTTTGATAGTGTAGATTACCGTTGGATCAGCTTGAAGCTTCATATTCCTTCTAATCCTTTCAATATAGACTCCAGCAATGAGAGATTTTTCACCGTCTTTGGTACTCTCTTTGTGCACTATTGATGCTAAAATCATTATCTCTATGGGGGTAAAACCTAAAGCCTCAGCTTTAGATGTTCTTTCTTGATTCCAAAATTTATGATATTCATAGTACATCCTATCAGTTATAGACTGAGGATCAGACTCCCAGTAGACTTCGTATGTGTTTGGTATGTACATAGCTAAAGCATTTTCTCTGTCAAAGCCTTTTTTATGGATGATTTCATCCTTCGTCATATACTCCAGAAGGGTCATACTATCAATCATTATTTGGTCCGAAATTCTTCCGGCTAAATCTTCAATGCGTTCTTGATTGTTGAAAACCAATTTTATGGGTTTATTTTCCCACCGAAGGTTATTTATGATTTGGTTGTTGTTATCTCCCTTATAGATAAAGTATCTCCCAGGTTTTATTGAAGATTCATAAGATTTTATTTTGGATAATCTCCTAAATGATTTGGTTGATTTTAGATGGACTTCAAGTTTCAATACTAGACTATCAATGGTATCATCTTTTTCAATATGAACTTCTATTTGAGAAGAATCGAATTTAGTGTTGTCGGCAAAAATTGTTTGATAAAATACGAGGAAAATATAACCGCTAATCAGTATCAATAAAGCCAAAATAATGACAAAACGTCGCCAAAACCAATGAAAGATCATTAAAGAATTTTTTGGTACAAAATTTCGTCATGAAATTTACCGCCATAATAATTCCAGTCTTTTTTTATAGCAATTTTTTTGTATTTAGCCCTTTCAAATAGTCGAATACTTGGAAGGTTTTCCATCGCTACATTGGCATATATTTGGTGTAGATCTAGGATTTGAATAGCATACTTTTCAAGCAAAAGCAACGAAGCCGATCCGATTCCCTTTGAACGAAATTCTTTCAATATAGTTATACCCACACCTGCTCTTTTGTGTTTGGGTTCGAAATCGTATAAATCAACAAAACCATAATTTCTGACTTCTTGGGATGTAATTACAAACCGTTTTTGTCGGGTTTGATAAATATCAAGCCGTTGTTTTTCAATGAAATCTTCAAGAAGGGCTCTTGAATAGTATTCAACCCTATTGGAATAATTCCAATTTTCCCGATCATTTTCTAGGGAGTATAGAAAGTCAATATCTTCTATTTCTAAGGCACGAAGTCGAATTTTTTTCAAAATTAATGATCAATAAAACCCCTAAAAACTTCCTTTGCCTCTCCAATGAGAAAGATATCTCTAAAACCTTTTCCCACTCTTTTAAATTGCATTTCTAACAATCCGCCCCTAGCCTGGAAAGACAATTTATTATCATCAGTTAAATTTAAACAACTTGCAGCAACTCCACTAGCAACAACTCCAGTTCCACAAGCAAGAGTTTCATTTTCTACTCCTCTCTCATAAGTGCGAATTTCAAAAAGACATGAAGATTTTTTTTGAATATAGTTCACATTAATACCATCTTTTTTAAATCGATTACTATATCGAATTGCTCTAGCTTGCTCAATTAAATCTATACTTTTAAGATCTTCTACTAATTCTACATAATGTGGAGAGCCAGAATCACAAATAATGGACCTATCATATACTTCAACTGAGTCAATGTATCCGAAGTGTATTCTTATCCTATTGTCAGGTAGAATTTTAGCACGATGAATACCATCAAAAGCTTTAAAGGTACATTCAAGACCAATGATGGATAAACCATGAGCATACTTTACAGCACATCGACTTCCATTTCCACAAAGACTACTCGGTTTTCCATCTGAATTATAGAATTTCATAAAAAAATCAGCTTGAGTACTTTTCTCTAAAATAATTAGTCCATCGGCTCCTATACCAAAATTACGATCACAGTAACGCTTTACTGTCGATTGATCAAGACAAGGTATCTTGCCAGTTAAGTTATTTAGAACAATAAAATCATTACCAGCACCCTGATATTTCACAAATTCTAAGTTCATTACTTATGAATCATAATTTATTTCTGCAAAGTAAATACTTAGCCTAATAATAATTTAAAATGGGCATTATCGGGTTTTGTTATCTCCAGGACATCAAACATAAATTGGACTATGGTCATCATCATGTTAGAGATTCAAAAAATATAATTGAAATAGTAATTTGTTCGGTATATGATTAATTTGGGATATTTAACCCGAATAATTTGCGCAAAATCTTTACGTTGATTTTCACCATCTGATATGCTATTGTAATCGATCATTTACAATTTTAATTCCATGGAAATCATCCTATATTTTCCTGCCTATTCGCACAAATTATGGCACACTTTTATGGGTTTTAAGTTAAAATATTGTTAAATCTAAATGAATCCTTTAACAAATCAAGTAATTTTGCGTCTATTGTAATAACCAATGTTTATCTAAAATGAAAAGTATTTTTAAAACCTTCGGTGTTGCATTAGTAAGTTCAGGACTCAGTTTCTTGTTTTTCTTCTATTTCTTTAGCCCAAACCCTAAAGATGTAAATGTAATTGAACCGGATAATCAATTACAACCAAGAATTATTCCCACTACTTATACCTACAACGAATCTACAATGACTGCTGAACCGACTGACTTTGTCGAAGTTGCCGACAATGTGGTCAATAAAGTAGTTCATATAAAGTCCAATAGAACGGTAAACAATACTTGGTATAGAAGAACTAGTTCAGCAACAGTAGTAGGGTCAGGAGTCATCGTTTCTCCAGATGGTTACATCATTACAAACTACCACGTTATCGAAGATAACAACGGATTAGAAGTTACACTCAACGACAACCGTACCTTTACTGGACAAGTTGTAAAAGTTGATCCCGATACAGATCTTGCTATTCTGAAAATAAACCCCGAAAAAGACTTACCCTATATGGTATTCGGTAACTCTGATAATGCCCAAATTGGAGAATGGGTTTTGACCGTCGGAAATCCACTTAATTTGACATCAACAGTCACTGCTGGAATAATCAGTGCCAAGAGCAGGGATTCGAATCTGTCGGATAACAAAAATGAAGTGTTTATCCAAACAGATGCCGCTGTAAATATCGGCAACTCTGGAGGTGCTCTGGTTAACACAAGCGGTGAACTCATAGGAATCAATACCAAAATATCTACTCAGACAGGAGGCTATGTTGGCTATTCTTTTGCCATCCCAAGCAATATTGTACGTAAAGTTTTTGAAGACCTAATGGAATATGGAAATATCCAAAAAGGAATCTTAGGTGTTACAGGTAATTCATTAACTGGTAAATCAGCCCAAGAACTCGAAGTAAAAGATACCGAAGGGTTTTATATAAATGAAGTGTTTTCCGGTACCGGAGCAGATAAGGCAGGATTAAAGCCTGGAGATATCATCAAGACCATAGATGGACATAAGATAAATAAATATGCAGACCTACATGGTCATTTGTTTAGCAAACGTCCTGGAGATGAAGTGAAAATTAGCTATAAAAGAAACAATCAAATTAGAAGAGTTTCTATCAAATTGACAAGATCTGTCGCTGAGACATTTGGTGGAATAGAAATTAGAGAAATCACACCGGAACAAAAAAACGCTAAATATCCAAATGGTGCTCTGATAATTGCTAACGTGTCCACCAGCTATTTAGCTAAGTATTTGAATTATGAGATATTGGAAATCAATGATAATGAAGTCAATGGTATCGAGGATATCCGGACAATGAAAAGGAATAATGTGGCAATCCAAACCATGAAAGTCCTCTCTCCAGAAGGGGAACAATTAACCCTTATTTATTGATATAAGATATAGACTGGTGTGACAATCAAAAGAGAGTTTAACAAAGGTCTTTAATCATCCAATAGTGCGTATTGACATCATAACCCTCTTTCCAAAAATGGTGGAAGGACCTTTTGATTTTTCAATTGTTAAAAGGGCTATAGAAAATCAATTAATTGAATTTAATTATTATGATTTGCGTCAATATGCCCAGCCACCAAGAAGACAAGCGGATGATTATCCCTATGGAGGAGGTTCTGGTCTCGTTTTGATGGTTGAACCAATTTTTAAATGTATCAACCACCTTAAATCTCAACGTGATTATGATGAAATTATCTATTTCGCCCCCGATGGGGAAAATTTAAACCAAACAACAGCCAATTTTTATTCAACTAAAAAAAACCTCCTCTTACTCTGCGGTCACTACAAGGGGGTAGATCAAAGAGTACGAGATAATTTGATTACTAAAGAAATCTCTATTGGTGATTATGTGCTCTCCGGTGGAGAACTAGCTGCCATGGTATTTTGTGATGCTGTTGTTCGATTGATCCCTGGCGTAATCAGTGATCTGTCATCTGCCCTATCAGATAGCTTTCAAGATAACCTCATTGAACCACCCATCTATACAAGACCCCAGACATTCAATGGTTGGGAAGTTCCGAAAATACTCCTATCGGGTGACCAAAAAAAAATAAATCAGTGGAAAGATCAACAGAGCCTGACAAATACCCTAAAAAAAAGACCTAAACTAATGAAAGACTAAATTAGTATAATTGAATTTTTGTATAAAACAGTTGATATCAACAAAAGTCAATTCCTATGTTAATTGATTGGCAATAACGCCACATGCAGTATCAATTAATTCATATGTTTTCTCAAATTCTTTGTCAGATTTACCATAAGGATCAGGCACCTGACCCCCGTTTTGTAGAATCATATGAACCTTAGATTTTTGAAAGTCGTTACTGCATAAGTCAAGAATATTATTGTAGTTTGAAAAATCCATAGCATAGATATGGGTGAAGTAGTCTAAATCTGATTGTAATAGTTTACGACCTCTCTGGTGTCCTATTTTTATGCCATACTTCAGTGCTACTTTAATGCTCTGAGGATGAGGTTTTTCCCCTATATGCCAACCACAGGTGCCAGCAGATTGAACTTCAATATCAGGATTGTTGAGCTTGGCCCTTAAAATTCCCTCAGCAAGAGGACTCCGGCAAATGTTGCCCAAACAAACCATTAATACCCTCGGGGATTTTCCCATGAAAGCAAAGATTAATAGTTTTTGATTTTCTCTTCTATGGCATTATAGGTATTTCGGTAAATCTGGTCATGAAGCTTGAATTCATTTACTTTTTTTACAGAATACATCACTGTGGTGTAATTGGCATTACCCAATAACTTACCAATTTTTTCGAAAGATAATTTGGTGTACTTTTTTGCAAAATGCATGACCAATTGCCTGGGTTCAACTACCTCCCTACGCTTGGATTTAATTCGTAAATCCTTATTGTCTAGTTCATAATACTGAGCCACAATATCTTCAATCACTTGAAAAGAAATCTGTTCTGACACAGATTTTTGGTCTATTAGTCTATTGACAACACTCAAAGCCAGCTCAGAAGTAATAGGGACCTTACTGAAGGATGCCTCAGCCAAAATCGATACCACAGCCCCTTCAATATCACGAATGTTTGAATCGATTTTTTCTGCTAGTAAATCCAAAATATCTGACTCCAAATTCAAACCCACATTATCGGTTTTTAATTTGATGATGGTTCTTCGCGTTTTGAAATCCGGTTTTTGGATTTCTGCCGTCAATCCCCACTTGAACCGAGACAATAAGCGCTCTTGAATATCTTCCATGTTTTTTGGAGAAATATCAGAGGTGAATACAATCTGCTTGTTATTCTGATGGAGATAATTGAATATGTTGTAAAGAGCTCCTTGGGTTTTTTCTTTTCCCATAATGAATTGAACATCATCAATAATCAATACATCTAATTGTTGATAAAAATGAATGAAATCATTGATTTTACTCTTGTCTTTGTGAATAGAAGCAGCAATAAATTGTTCAGTAAATTTCTCTGAAGAAACATAGATGACTGATTTATCACGAAAATTTTTCTTCACTTGAATTCCAATTGCATTGACCAAATGGGTTTTCCCAAGACCTACTTTACTAAAAATAAACAAGGGATTAAAAGCCGTACCACCTGGTTTTTTAGCGACCTCTAACGAAACTGAACGAGCTAAAATATTGGACTTGCCCTCAGCAAAGTTTTCAAAGGTATAGTCTAAATTGAGATCCGGAGAAAAGTGTTCATTTTTTAACCCATCAATGACTAAACGGTTTCCATTTTTATAACCCTTAATTTGAAGAGATTTCCGCTGATTCGGTATATTATGTTCCCCTACAGCAGCTCTCTTAGGAGATTTTAGTCCTTTCTTTCCATCAGGATTAGAATCAATGATGTACATCAATTGTACCTTAGGACCAATTTCTTTGTTTAATGCAGAACGAATTAAATCTAAATAATTTGCCTCCAAGGTCTGGTATACAAAATGAGTTGGTACCCGTATTGTAAACTCTTTGTCGTTTAGCTCGACAGGAACAATCGGCTCAAACCAATTGTTGAATTCTTTTTCAGACTGTATATTGTCTCTGACGAAAGATTTGCAATTACTCCAAATCTGGTTTATCTCTTTTTTATCCATCAAGTATTTAAGGTACTTGAGAAATATAAATCTTCCGGGGTAAAATTGATGCGAAACACATTAAAATTATTGTTGATTATTTGAATTCGAATTTAGACATTTTAATCATATTGCAGTCATTTTTTAACGAAATATTTTGAAAATATCTATCAATTTATAATTCAATTAACTACCAAATAATTATGAAATTTTTAAGCAAAAAAATACAAGTCAGATACGCTGAAACAGACAAAATGGGCATAGTACATCATTCAAATTATCTGCTTTATTTCGAACAAGCACGTATAGAATTGCTTGATTATCTCGACACCCCATATATTGAAATGGAAAACAATGGGGTCATCTCTCCCGTAGTTGAGGTTTCCCTAAAATATCACAATCCATTGTCTTTTGGTGATACCTATCAAATTGAAATACAAACTGTTAAAAATCCAAGAGCTTCACTTGAGTTGACCTATAGAGTTAAAAATCAAAATGAAAAACTCGTGTGTACTGGTTATACCAAATTGGCTTTTATGTCTGCTGAGACAAAAAAAATCATCAGAGTTCCAGGTAATCTGGTATCCAAAATTCAATCAGAACGATAGAGGATTTTTAGTAAATCTCTTCCACTTTTTTCACTCTTGATTTGGCGGTAGTTAGAGCCTATTTTAGGGGCTAAAAGCCCTGTTTTTAGCATCGTTGGTGAGGTAAAAATTCTCGCCTCATCCCAACAAGAAAATTCAAGAAAATAACCAAGTGTCTTAGGTCCCCCTTCGACTATGATTGAGTGGATGTTTTCATGATATAATCGGGTCATCATTTCTTCTATTTCAATGGGTGACTCTTCAAATATGAGGTGCTGAACTTTAGATGAATTGTTGGTTTTTGATCTGGTGGTCAAAACAAAGGTTAGGGCTTTTTGGTCATAAATTTGGGCCGTTTTAGGGACTCTCAATTCCGGATCGATAACAATCCGTACTTCCTCTCTTGGTGGCTTTGGACAATGACGACAAGTGAGCGCCGGGTTGTCGTCAATTATTGTTTGGGCACCAACTAAGGTAGCATTTTCTTGATGCCTCCATTCATGAACCAATCTTCTACTAATTTGATCACTCAACCAAAATGGTGTTTTGGATGTTCTAAATTTTTTTTCTGGTGCCATAAATCCATCTTTCGACTGAGCCCACTTGAGAATGATATAGGGACGTTTTTTATTCATGAAGCAAAAAAATCTTTTATTGATTTTCGTGCACGCTTCTTTTTCTACCCCAGTGATCACATCAACGCCATGATTGTGAAGTCTTTGGATACCCTTTCCATTTACGATTGGATTTGGATCTGCTGTGCCAATAACTACTTTTTTGATGCCGCTGTTGAGGATTAAATCTGTACAACGAGGGGTTTTACCCAGATGATTGCACGGCTCTAAATTGACCACCAAAGTAGATTTGGAAAGTTTGGATTGATCCGCTACAGACTTAATAGCCAAGACCTCGGCATGAGGCTCTCCTGCCTTGTGGTGAAAACCATCTCCGATAATTTCACCTTCATACACAACTAGTGCTCCAACAAGTGGGTTAGGATAGGTGCTCCCAAGTCCCTTATTAGCTATAAAAAGGCATCTTTGCATCAATAAATCATAGGTATGAGTCCCCATGGCAATACATCAAATGAATCCCTAAAATATAAAAAGAGATTAACCAATATGGCTCTAATCACTTTATTGTGGATTAGAATTCGTTTAAAACGAAAGCTATATGTAGATGAACATCTACTCATGTTGACTTACCCCCTTTTTCCCTTTACGACCATGCATGATCCAAGGTATTTTAAAGGTTCGGTGTACCATCGCCCGATTCGACAAGGAACACTCTTTACTCCCAAAGTTGTTCCCTCTCAGAGGGTTTTGGAAGAAGGAACACGCTCCGATGTCCCTGATGTTATTGGCAGCATTGATATCCGCATTCATAGAAAATCCACAGCTTAAACATGTAAATTCCGATTGTGTTGTTCGGTTCTTTTTGTCCTTAGTTCCACACCGGCTACACATTTGTGAGGTATAATGAGGAGGAATTTTAATGACCAGCATTTTTTGTCCTAGATAAATTTCAAACCCTGTGACAGGGATCAATTTTATGCCATGCCGTTTTTAAAATCACTCTATTCAACCCCGATTTTTGCTTCACGTTTTTGCCCGGATTTCCCATCGTTCCCTTAGCTGATCTGGTCATATTCTTGGTTTTCAAACCCCGTGACGGGGATCTGATTTTCCAATACCGCTAAATCAGAATTAATGGATATCTTTTTGCATACTTTTCTTAGTGCATCATTTCTTTTGTTTTTTATCTTTTTGTGTTTCTTGGCTATAAGGATATTCGTTTTGTAGGCTTTATTACTACCATGTTGTTTTTTCGCTCTTCTTCTTTGAAGAACTTTCATCCTCTTTTCTTCCTTTTTGGTGTCAGCTAGAAAATGAATCTGTCCATTACTATCGGCTACTTGACCTACATTCCTATCTATACCTACGATATTATCTATACCTATATGTTCTATTTGTTTTTCAACAGCATCTACTTCACACT
>MPMN01000109.1 GCA_002238525.1 Flavobacteriaceae bacterium bin25 | reverse complement strand
TCAAATCAGTGGATGGTCAGGGAGTTGTGGCACATTTGACAAGGCTAGCAATCCAGTATCGGTCACTGGTTCCAGTGATTGTTCCATATCTGTATCCTTTGAAAAGGTATCCTATACCATCGCTACAAATGCAGGTGCTGGAGGTTCTATTACTGGAAATCAATCCGTGAAACATGGCGAATCGGTGGGTATCACTGCGAGGCCAGATACGGGTTATCAAATACAATCCTGGGGAGGAAACTGTGGTATCCTGACCGAGAGTGGGAATTCAGTCACCTTCACTGCGACAAAAAGTTGCTCTACTAGTGTATCCTTTGAAAAGGTATCGTATTCCATCACTACAGATGCAGGTGATGGAGGTTCTATTACTGAAAATCAATCCGTAGATTATGAAGAATCGGTAATCATCACTGCAATGCCAGATACGGGTTATCAAATCGGTGGATGGTCAGGAAGTTGTGGCACCTATAGCAAGACAACCAATCCGATATCTATCACTGTTTCCGAGGATTGTTCTATCGGAGTAACCTTTGAAAAGGTATCCTATACCATCACTACAGATGCAGGTGATGGAGGTTCTATTACTGGGGATCAGTCGGTGAAACATGGGGAATCTGTAAGCATTACAGCAACACCTGATACGGATTATCAAATACGATCATGGTCAGGGAGTTGTGGCACCTTTGACAAGGCTGCCAATCCAGCATCGTTCACTAGTTCCAGCGATTGTTCTCTATCTGTGTCCTTTGAAAAGGTATCCTATTCCATCACTACAGATGCAGGTGATGGAGGTTCTATTACTGCAAGTCAATCCGTAGAACAGGGTGAATCGGTGAGCATCGTTGCCACACCAAATACGGGTTATCAGGTACAATCCTGGGGAGGGACATGCGGTAGTTATAGCAAGGGTACCAATCCTGTAACTTTCACGTCTTCCGAAAGCTGTACCATTAGTGTATCGTTTGAACAGGAGGGCACCTCTACTCTTAGTGAGAATCCAGTTGATGACAATACTCCTTCCTCGGAAGATATTAGCATAAGGTATACTATTACCACTAAGGCTGGAATAGGTGGGACGATTATTGGAAATCAATCCGTAGAAGAGGGAGAATCGGTAAGTATTACAGCAACACCTGATATGGGTTATCAAATCAGTGGATGGTCAGGAAGTTGTGGCATCTTTTCCAAATCCACCAAATCCGCATCGTTCACTGCTACCAAAGATTGTTCTCTATCTGTGGCCTTTGAAAAGGTGTCTTATACCATCACTACAAATGCGGGTGATGGAGGTTCTATTACTGAAAATCAATTAGTAGAGCATGAAGAATCGGTGAGCATCGTTGCCACGCCAAATACGGGTTATCAGGTACAATCGTGGGGAGGGACTTGTGGTAGTTATAGCAAGAGTGCCAATCCCGTAACGTTCACAGTAACCGAAGATTGTTCTATTAGTGTATCTTTTGAACAAGAGGATACTTCTGTTGTTACTGAGAGTACAAGGGACGATAATAATCCTCCCACGGCAGTTAGTAGCATAACGTATAGTATTACCACTAGTGCTGGTATAGGTGGAACGATTACTGAAAATCAATCGGTAGAAGAGGGAGAGACGGTAAGTATTACAGCCACACCTGATACGGGTTATCGAGTACAATCATGGTCGGGGAGTTGTGGCACCTTTTCCAAATCCACCAATCCTGCTACCTTCACTGCTACCAAAGATTGCTCTATCAGTGTAGCCTTTGAGAAGGTATCCTATACCATCACTACAAATTCAGGTGCTGGAGGTTCTATTACTGAAAATCAATCAGTAGGGCATGAAGAATCGGTAAGTATCACTGCCACACCAAATACGGGTTATCAAGTACAATCGTGGTCAGGGAGTTGTGGCACCTTTTCCACATCCACCAATCCCGCTACTTTCACTGCTACCAAAGATTGCTCTATCAGTGTAGCCTTTGACAAGGTATCCTATACCATTACTACAAATTCAGGTGCTGGAGGTTCTATTACTGAAAATCAATCCGTAAAACATGGTGAATCTGTGGGTATCACTGCAACTCCTGATACGGGTTATCAAGTACAATCATGGTCGGGGAGTTGTGGCA
>MPMN01000028.1 GCA_002238525.1 Flavobacteriaceae bacterium bin25 | reverse complement strand
CTCGGGAGATGGCAAGGGCAGTTCGGCGGTCGGCAAAACAGGTTACGGCAAGTACAGCTACTTGGCATCCTATCGTGGTCGGTGACATGGAGGTGGGTAGGCTTTCGGTGTACAGGACCGATGGAATGGGCAGGCCATGGCATCCCATAGGAACACAGCATCCGGAGATTGTCTATGCTGCCCAGAGACTAGCCTATGATGGTGTACTTACATTCAATGGACATCATGAGACCTTAAAAATAGAGTTTACCACCATTGGTAAATTGTTTACCGTTGGACCTACTCATCATAGAATCGGACATGTATATAATGCAGAATCTATAGGTGCATTTGTATTCTATCCTCTGAGAGATGATGCGGACGCCCTGGGAAGTGATCGTTCACTTTGGCATGCCGACAGTGAAAAACAAAATAAATTGATCGTTCTTCCGACTCACAAGGGGACTGGAGCAAAAGGTGTCGGTTCTGAACAACAGCGCCAGCATATGAGGAGTTGCCGAAGTACGCTTTTATACGCCAGAAATTTACGATGGACTTCCCAATCACTTGTTGCTGCCACAACCGAAAGACCAGTACACGGGGGAAGCTCTTGGACAACCCTCCAAACGAAAAGAGATGAAAGACTCCTCAAGGTTTTTTCTCTCTGGGCTAATTCAACTTTAGGGATGATGGTACATTGGACTCAAGGTCAAAGAACACAAAACGGTCGTTCAAGGCTACAAGTTAAAGCAATAAAAGATATTCCTTGTCCGGATTTCTCACGTCTTACAGTTAAGGCATTGACCAGGGCAGAAAGTGCCTTTGATGCTATTGCAACAAAAGAATTAAAACCTACTTGCTTGGCTCATGTAGATCCTATTCGAAAAGAGATTGACCATGCCATAGGAGAATTACTCGAATTATCAAAGGCGGGGAAAAAGTCAGTTCCGATCATCAGAAAAATTTGGTGTAGCGAACCTTCCGTTCATGGGTATAACCGTCAAGCTCTTTCGTTTTTATGAAAGATGAAGAGATTATACTCTAACCAAAGACTTTATGTCCTATAGTTGACGTTAAACTATTGATAATTGGGTATATCTGTTGGTCAAATAAAGATGTCGCAATTTTAGTTGAGAATACGTTGCTTTACAACCAAAATTTATGTCCGTTGAATACTCTTGAGGGAGTGCTATATAAGTAAATGTAATGTAGTCAACTACACAAATAAAATTATCTGTTTTGTTCGTGTTATGCGATTAAATTCATAGTTCCATAAAAACGATTTGGTTAAATTTGACACCGTTGTAATGATTTAGGGTACTTAGCTCAGTTTGGTTCAGAGCACTTGGTTTACACCCAAGGGGTCAGGGGTTCGAATCCCTTAGTACCCACTTTATTTATTTGGTTGTCTGTGATTCAGAGATAATCAATGAGAGCAATAAACTTGTAGTATTTACTCTTTAGGACTATTTAGAGGGTATACTCAATTGAAAATAATTTCAGATTTTGGTTATTTTATGGAAAATTAATCTATGTTGAAAGAAACGCTAGAACGGGAAAGAAAAAATCTCCTAGACTTAGGGCTAAGAAACAACTTCATCAATTTAAAAGATTCCAAAACTAAATCCGTTCAGGTCATTGAAGAAAGTAGTGAAGAGATTTTTAAAATCTTGGTTGATAGTCTTTACTTAATGAGTTTCCAATCAAGAGGACAGGATAGGGATATAGATGAAGAATTTTCGATTCTTTACAAGCAATTACCTACCGATGAGGTTGATAAATCCAAATTAACCGATAGAGTTCTTCAGACACCTCACACTCCATCTAGGTTACAACGAAGACTTAGGAGTATTGCTAGATTAACAAAATTATCAATTGAAGAAAAAGGGGTTAATATGCTTTTCCTAGCTTTAGGTATAGTAAAGTGGTACGAGAGTGAGCATAGCGATAAAGAAAGATTCGCGCCGGTAATTCTAGTGCCCGTTGAAATTAAAAGAAATACCATCAAATCAAAATTTAAGATTTGTTACAATGATGATAAAATAGGATTAAACATCTCATTTTTCGAGAAACTCAAATTAGAATTTGGCATCACAATCGATTTTCCTGATGAGATAACATCGTCATCTCTTTCAGAGATTTTTACAACAATAGAGAACTCTGTGAATCTTCCAAGGTGGAAATTATTGAAGGATGAGATTCGATTGGGTCTTTTTAGCTTTTCTAAGTTCTTAATGTGGAAAGATCTTGATGAAAATAATTGGGATGAAGATTCTAAGCCTCATCAACATCCACTTTTAAGCTCATTTTTGGGAGGGGAATCCAATAAAGATTCTCCTATCTCTATTGGACAGGAAAAACTCAACGATAAAGTATCACTGAAAGAAACTTATCACGTACTTCCAGCTGACAGTTCTCAACAAGAAGTTATCTTTTCCATTCGTGAAGGATTGAAAATAGCGGTTGTACAAGGGCCTCCAGGAACGGGCAAATCGCAAACAATCACCAACATCATTGCAGACTTTCTTGCAAGGGAGAAAAAAGTTCTTTTTGTAGCAGAAAAACTAGCTGCGTTGAATGTTGTTAGGAATCGGTTAGAGTCTATAGGCCTCGGTAAATTAGCCCTAGAGTTGCATAGTAACAAGGCAAACAAGAAACAGTTTATAGGGGAATTATCTAAAGTCATGGACTTACATTCCCCTTCAATAAACATTGATGTTGATGGAAGTTTGCAAGAAGGAGATTCCCTTAGGGACTTTATAAACCAATACTCTGCTGCAGTAAATACAGAAGTAGGTAGTACCGGGTTTACTCCCATTCAATCTTTTGGGGAGGTCATAAAATATTATCGTGATTTGGAACCTATTCTCCATCACATTGACCTTAATACAATCGGTGATCAATCGAAGGATAATTACATTAAGTTCGTATCAATTATTGAGGAGATATCTGGTCATTTAACAAATAGTGGTTCCTTAAAAAGCAATCCATTTAGACTGATTCGACCTTCTAAATTTTCATTCTATGAGGGTGAGGAGTTTCTAATAAAAATTAGAAAATATCTAAACAATCTCCAGTCCGTTTTTTTGCCAATTAAAATTCAAATCGATGAATTTTATAAAGGTAATATCAACTACACCTTAGAAAATATTTCAAAGGTGAAAACCACTATTGATGAAATAAGAAAAATTGATCGCAGTTTTATTTCAATTAACATTGAGTCAATAGATAGAATTAACTCTAGCGCATTTGAGAATATAAAGTCTGCTTGTAAATCCAACATTGATCTCACGATGAGAATGTCCCGATTTAACGATAGGGTGTATTCAAAATTTTGGGATTTAGATTGTTTTCAATTTTATCAAAACTTCCTGCAAGATTCAATGAAATGGTACAAGTTTATACTTGGAGGATATAAAAAGACAAAAAAAACTGTCCGCGGTTATTTTAAATCTCCCACTAATGTGAGTGATTCTGATGTTTTGGAACTCTTAAAACTAAATGTTGATCTTTTAGAGACAACAGATTCTAATAAGAAGATTCGAGAAGACATAGAACTTTTAACGGGAGAAACTTTTCTGGAACCTACTTCTAACTGGTCAGCATTACTAAATAGTGTTTTGTGGATAGAGAATTTTAAGGTTTTAATAGACCATGATAAGGTGTTTGATTTGGGCTGGAAGTGGGCTTGGTCCCCTTCAATGCGATGGCCAAATGGGAAAATTCCGAAACTAGAAATTGGTCCTCTTAAATCTATACTAAGTGAGATTGATGGGCTACTTAGAAAAGCAACGATGGTAGATTCATTTTCAATCAATACAATTGGGATTAATGAACTTATATCGATATTTCAGTCTTGGATATCAAATAAAGAGAGATTTAACAGCTATATCCAACTAGTTAAAACCATTGATGATTTAAAGACAAATAATCTTGATTGGGTTCAGTCAATTTTGGAAAATTGGGATCACTCTGAAAAATATTTCAAAGAAATATGTAACTATTATTGGTTTAAAAACATCGCTCGAAAAGCCTTAAAGGAAAGAGAAATCCTAGCTCGTTTTGACGGAGCTAATCACAGCAGGAAGATATCTGAATATAGTAACAATGAGGAAATTTTACTAAAGATCAATAAGTATCGGGTTCGTCATACGCACTGGTCTAAAATTCCTAAATCTAGATTGGATTCTGGCAAATTAGGGATTCTAAAAAAAGAACTCTCAAAGAAGCGCAAACTCAAACCTATTCGAACACTAGTAACCGAATGCGGTGATCTTATTCTTGATTTAAAGCCTCTATTTTTGATGAGTCCAATGACAGTTGCCCAGTTCATCAAGGGTAACAGTCTAAAATTTGATGTAGTTATTTTTGATGAGGCTAGCCAAATTAAACCCGAAGAGGCCTATGGATCAATCCTTCGTGGAAAACAAGTGGTTGTTGTTGGAGATAGCAAACAATTACCGCCTACATCATTTTTTGATTCAAATTTTGAAGGTGAAGAACAGGAAGAGGAAGAGTTTGATGCTTCTCATGTAGAAAGTATACTTTCCTTAGCTATTGCAAGGAATGTCAAGGAGAAAATGTTAAGATGGCATTATAGAAGTAGACACGAGAGTTTAATAAATGTTTCCAATCGAGAGTTTTACAATTCAAATCTGCTTGTTTTTCCAAGTCCATTTGAAGTAACTGATGATATGGGTTTTAAATTTTTTCACACAGAAGGAACCTATTATGCTCCTGACAAGGGTGGTAAGGTAAACCGTGGAGAGGCGAAATTAATAGTACAAGAGGTAATTGAACATGCTAGGTCAAAACCAGAAAAGACACTTGGGGTAGTTGCGTTTTCTCAAGGTCAAGCTAAAATCATCGAAGATTATATTGAACAAGAACTGAGAATAAGTCCAAATCCTTCGGTAGAGACGTACCTATACAATAGTCATGAACATGAGAGGTTCTTTGTGAAGAATTTAGAAAATGTCCAGGGAGATGAACGTGATTACATTTTTGTCAGTGTTGGATATGGACACCAGGAAAATGGGCGCTTTAGGTACACTTTTGGGCCAATAAATAAAGAAGGCGGGGAGAGAAGATTAAATGTATTGTTCTCACGAGCTAAATCAAAATGTGTGGTTTTTTCTAATTTTAGGGGAGATGAACTTGATTTGAGTAGAACAGATAGTGTCGGAGTAAGAGTTCTCAAGTCATATTTAGTATTTGCTGATAGAGGGGAAATTGAGATTCCAACATCTTCTGGAGGCAATCCTGATTCGGTCTTTGAGGAACAAGTAGCTTCCCTTCTCCAGAATAAAGGGATCGATGTTGAACTTCAAGTTGGCTCTGCTGGTTTTAGGATTGATATTGCTGTTAAACATCCATTTGAAAAGGGTAAATATGTTTTAGCCATTGAGTGTGATGGTGCGAGTTATCATTCTAGCAAAATTGCTCGAGATCGAGATAAAGCAAGACAGTCTATACTTGAAAATTTGGGCTGGAAATTTTATCGAATTTGGAGTACAGATTGGTTCTTGAAAACTAAAAGGGAAAGTGAAAAATTAATTAACCATGTAAAAGGAGTCTTGGAGGGTAATATCAAGAAACCTTCTAAGCAGATGAACAATCATAGAAAGGAAGAAATAATCATCTCGGAGGACACAGAATCCAATAATGAAGAAGTCAGTGATGATGTTGGGAAAAGGGATTTCACTTATATGAAATATGATGAAATCCATGATAATCTTTACCAACCTTTACACGAGTATTCAATACTTTATATACTAATTCACGATATTATTGTAGTGGAACAGCCGATTCATAAGGAAGTGATTTTGATTCGGGTACTTGAAGCTACTAACACAAAAAGAGCTGGAAGGAGAATTCAAGAGCATTTTGAATTTCATCTGAAACACTTATCTCATTTTTTAGATCAATCATCCTATTCAGATTCACTAGAAAAATATGATATAAAGCAAATTGATGGCTTTTACTTCTACCAGGAGAATATGGCTCACCCTTCTAAAGATGGACTAATTAGAAATCGGTCCACATTATCATCAAGAGAGTTCAACCTCAATTTGGTTTCTCCTTTTGAGATAAGGAATGCCATTCTGTACTTGGTATGTAACTCTTACGGAATGGAAGAGGAAGATATCTTGAATGAAGTTCCGAAGGTTTTTGGATTCAAACGCATCAACGATGAACAAAGAGAATTAGTGAAGAAAAACTTGGATGAACTTATCAATAACCAATTCTTGGTTAAAAATGGAAACTATTTTTCGGTTGTAGCACAAGAATAATTTCGCATATGAAATTCATCAATAAAAATAATCGAGAAATTTCAGTCCATTTTCAAAGAAAATGGCAGATGGAAATATTAAATCCAAAGAGTACAATTCATCTAACTAAATAAGGTCGAGGTAATTGGCATTACTGTAGTTTTCTCTTAGGTTAAATGTAAACAACACCTACAATTACTTGAAGATTTGCTTTTTCGATTCATAGCAAATTCTCTTTTATCTAACGGCAATTCAGTCTTATATTGGCTTGGATGTTTGTAAATCTGTCTCTGACGCTGTTTAATTCTAAATTTCGAATCAAAGACTACATAACCTCCTGCTGGCCAGGAGAACAGTCCTATATCAAACTAGTCTTTACTCAAACCATAGTATTCTGATTAATGCTAATGGATCTAAAGTCTTATGTTGAGGTTCATTCTTATTTTTACCCTTTTCTATGAGCCTGCCAGAAGAGCGTAGTTGGTTTGTATTTATAATTGGGCTTAACATCAAATTTTCCATAATTCTAAAAAAGTATGAACCTATATCAATTTTTAATGGTAACTTAAACATAGAAAAGATATGTAATTAATGCCTAAGTAAATGCAATGTAAATACTTAATACTAATTTTCAAATGTGTATTGGAGAACATAATACATAGTATTTTAGTTCAAATTAGGTTTTTTAGACAGTAACCAAAATTTTTGTCAGTGCTAATGACTAGGTAAGTCAAAATGTCATTATTTCGTTAACTTGGGAAGTATTATGGTCAAAATGAAGTTTTTATTCCCACTATTTATGAACATTATTTGTTTGGGAATAAGCTATTTTGCTCATGAGTATATTGGGGGACAGATTCCCTTAAACTTTAAAATATTAGGTTACATAATAATTGTAATTGCTCTTTATAATATCATCCGAACTTTATCATTGGTTCGTTTAAATAGGTCAGCAAAGAAAATATCTATGGACGCAAACACTTTAATTAAATCGGGACCTTTTAAGTATAGCAGAAATCCTATTTATTTAGGTTTTTTGCTTATCCTCATTGGATTTGCACTAGTCTTGGGTTCATTTTCGGGATTTTTAGGAGGATTTTTCTATTTCTTAATTGCCGATTTGTGGTCTATACCGAATGAAGAACAAAAATTGATTCAAATCTTTGGGGAATCTTATCTGACTTATAAAAGACAAGTTCGGAAATGGCTATAGAAATGCTTCATTAAAGAAACGTAAGACCGTTTTATAAAAGAACAAAACAAGTTTTAGGCCAGTACTTCTTTTTTTTAAATAAAAGTTTAATCAAGTAATAAAAACCCTGAAGGCTAAGAATCCACTGTCGCATATCCCATTAAATATGAATAAGATATAAGAAAAAATTGAGTAGATAAACTAAACACTTCAAGATTATTGAAAGTTTAACAATATTTTAACACTAATAATGTAACGCTTTATAGAATTGTGGTGTCTTGTAAGTGGTTAATAAATTGATCCTCTTGGCTCTTTTAACAATTCATAGGTAAAATTCATTAGTTGGTTATTTTTTAAGCGTTCAATTCTTTTGCCAAGAGGATCGCTTTTTTAAGCACTCAGATAAAGCCCACATTTGAGATTGACCAGACAACCCTACAAACCCAAATATATGTGGTGCTCATATCAAGTCAAATAGTTCTCATATCTGGAATCAATACCTTGGAAGACTATTAGATTATGAATTGACTTTCAGGGGTTTATACCAATGAATGAATCTTCTGTTGTTCCTCGGCAGCTAATTCTGCGTCAACTAGTATACGACCACTATGTTCGTCTTTGATGATTCGCTTTCGAGTAGCTATTTCAAGTTGTAACTGAGGTGGAACTAGAAAAAACGAACCTCCAGCTGCACCATTTTCATTGATGGGAACAATGGCTAATCCATTTTTAAAACGGGATCGAATCCTATTGTAGAGTTCAATCAAATCATCATCAATTAATTTGGCAAATTCAGCAGATTTTTGAACTAAGATATCCTCCTCTTTTTTATTTTCAGCCAGAATATCATCCAATTCACTCTTTTTAGATTTTAGGTGATTTTCACGTTCTTTGAGTTCCTGCTCTAGTACTTCAGCTTTTTCATTTAACTCTTCGACAAACCCTGTTAGTTTACTTATCGTTTTAGTTGCCAAATCAATCTCCAAAGATTGGTACTCTTGTTCTCTAGCAATCGATTCATGGTCCCTATCATTGCGGACTTCTTTCATGCGCTCAGAATACTGCTTTAATTTGATTTTGCATTCCTCGATTTTGTTTTTCTGTTCAGAAATTTGGCTTTCAACTTTTTCTATTTGGCTTTCATTGAAATTCAATTTATCAGAAATGTCATTGATGGCATTCTCAAGATCTTCAACTTCTAATGGCAGTTCTCCTAAAACAAGTTTAATCTCATCTATTCGTGAGTCAATCAATTGTAAATCGTATAAAGCCCTTAGCTTTTGTTCTACTGTCGTTTTTGGTTTCATAATATTTAAAAATAATATACCGGATTGGTCAAGGTTTCTGACAAAAGGACTGCAAAATTACTCATTTTATCACAAAGAAATTTATAGATTAAATCTTTGGTGTACTGTTCACTTTCATAATGACCGATATCCAAGAATATCATTTTATTTTCTGCCTGAAAAAAATGATGGTATTTCAAATCCGAACTGATAAAGGCATCAATTTCTTTACCCTTTAGGCTATCTAAAACAAAACTACCAGACCCTCCTAAAACAACTACGGTTTTGATATCTCTCCCGATAAGTTTACTATGACGTATCGTATGGCATCCAAAACGATTTTTGACTAATCGAAGAAAATCAAATTCCGGAAGAGGTTTCTCAAATAAACCAATTATTCCCATACCAATTTCTTTGCTCGGATTTTCCAAACTAAATATCTCATATGCAACTTCTTCATAGGGATGACTTTCCTTAAGTGCTTTGACAATCTCATTTTTATACTGCTTATGGAATACTACTTGTATTTGAGTTTCAGTAACAGTTGTTTTTTCGAGTGGTTTTCCGATAGCGGGATTGCTGTTTTGATTTCCTCGAAAACTTCCTTGACCTTCGGTCGTAAAGCTACATTGATCATAATCCCCAATTTGACCTGCACCAGCATGGTGAATTGAATCCAATACGCTATCTAGATGATCATTTGGTACATAAGTACTTAGTTTGAGAAGATTTCCTTTTTTTGGTATAAATACTTGAGTCTTTATCAGCCCAAGTTTTTCTGCCATTACATGACTAACCCCATATCTATAATTATCTAAAGCAGTATGAATTGCATAAACTGCAATTTTATTTTCTACAGCCATGATAACTGTCTTTTGGACGTAGGTTTTAGGGGTAAGACTTTTTAGACCCGAGAAAATAATTGGATGAAAACTAACGATCAGATTGCAATTATTACGAATAGCCTCCCGAATGATTTCTTGAGTTGTATCCAGAGTAACTAGTACACCTTTAAGGTCCCATTGTGGGTCACCAATCAAGAGACCAACATTATCAAAATCTTCTGCATTATCTAGTGAACACCAGTGGTTTAAAAGTCTACATACCGAGTTAATTTTCATCATATATCTTTTGGATTAAAATATAAATAAATTGATCATTCCAAATTAAGGTGTTTTCAATCTGAAACTAGGACTGAAATATAATTATGTTTTCATTTTTGTCATCAATAAAATCAATAATTAGATGAAAAATTGCGATCAAAAAATTTTCGGAGATGATTCAGTTTTTAGGGAGCACGTAGTACTTATGGATAATTTTACTGATAGCACATAGATTTAATGTAAGATGTGTTTGTTGCCATCTATTTGTCAGAAAGAATATCTTGAAGGCATCTTGAACCAACTATTAGCATTAAACGATTGACTTATTTTTAAACCATGATGAATAAATTTCGCTGGTTACTTCTCCCTCTTGCAGTCTTGTATGGTTTGGTTGTGATGATTAGAAATATGTTTTTTGATTTTGGATTATTTGAACAGAAAAAATTTAGTTCTAACCTAATTGGTGTTGGAAATCTTTCAATGGGAGGGACTGGGAAATCTATCGTGGTAGATTTTTTGATTAAAAAGTTTTACCAAAAAACTAATCTTTCCGTTCTGAGCCGGGGATATAAACGAAAATCCAGAGGATACATTTTAGCTACATCAAAAGATACTCCACAGACAATTGGAGACGAACCCTTTCAGTTCCTTTCAAAATATCCTGATGTAGGTGTAGCAGTTTCGGAAAACAGAATTAAAGGAGTCCGCAGTCTAGAAAATCTAGATAACCAAACTATAATTTTGGATGATGTATTTCAGCATCGGTGGGTAAAACCATCGGTTTTAATCTTAACGACCACTTTTCAACGTCCTTATTTTTCTGATTATGTTTTTCCAGTGGGCAGACTTAGGGAATTTGCACTAGGTGCTAAAAGGGCACAAATAATCTTGGTCACCAAATGCCCACCAGATTTATCTGATTCAGAAAAATTCGATTTTTTACAGAAGATTAGTCCAAAATCTTATCAACAGGTTTTTTTTACCAAGCTAGTTTATGATCATAAAGTCTTAGATTATCAAAAAAGAGAATACCCTTTAAAAAAATTCAAGGGTAAAAAAATACTTTTGGTAACCGGAATTGTTGATCCTCAGCCCTTGGTTGAGTACTTTGAAAATCAGCAATTGACCTTTCAATTGATGCAATTTCCAGATCACCACAGATACCACAGCGAAGATTTTAATCGAATTTCATCAACAGACTATCAAGTCTTTACAACAGAAAAAGATTTTCATAAACTGATTGATATCATTGACCCTAACAGACTTTATTATGTACCGGTTGGGTTGAAGTTTTTTGATTCTAACCAAGAAAAAGAATTTCTTAAGGGGATAAACATATCCAACTAGTGGATATGCTTATGGGCTTTATATGAAGAGCGCACCAATGGGCCGCTTTCAACATGGCGAAACCCGAGACCTAGAGCAAATTCCCTATATTTATCAAATTGTTCGGGTGTAACAAATGCTGATACTTCCAAATTCCGTTGACTAGGTTGGAGATATTGTCCTATGGTGACAACATCTACTCCTACTGACCTAAGGTCTTCAATAGATTCTAAAACTTCATGCTCTTTTTCACCTAATCCGAGCATGATGCCGGATTTGGTTCGTTTTACACCATTAGTTTTTAGGTATTTTAATACCCCAAGGCTGGTATCGTATTTGGCTTGGACTCTGACTTGTCGTGTCAGACGCCGAACTGTTTCTATGTTGTGCGAGATCACTTCGGGTCCAACTCGTATCATTCGGTCTAAACACGGCTCTAGACCTTGAAAATCCGGAATCAAGGTTTCTAAGGTGGTGGTGGGATTGATGCGTCGAATCGCTTTAACTGTTTCGGCCCAAAGAATAGACCCCTTATCTTTTAGATCATCACGATCAACTGAAGTAATCACTGCGTGTTGGATGCCCATGACCTGAATAGAATATGCTACTTTTTCGGGCTCATCCCAGCTCACAGGGCCAGGCCTTCCAGTTTGAACACCACAAAAACCACAAGAACGAGTACAGATATTTCCCAAAATCATAAAAGTGGCAGTGCCCTCAGTCCAGCATTCTCCGATATTTGGACAGCTTCCAGAGGTGCATATAGTATTTAATTGATATTTATCTACAAGACTTCGTAAATCACGATACTTTTCACCAGTCGGGAGTTTGGCTCTTATCCAGGGAGGTTTCTTTTTTCGCACAATAGGAGTTTTTTCTACTGACGAAAGTGATTTTTTTGAGGGTTTTATGCTTTTCCACTGATGACTAGTGGATAGCGACTTATTAACTGTTTGAATAGACATTTTAGAAAGAGTACAAAACTACTACAGCTGCAAATAACTGAGATAATCTACAATAGTGTACTCAGAAAATAAATGGTGAATCCCAACAGAAAGAAGATGCCCAAAATACTGATAATTCGAAGGGTATTGGAGGGCCTTTTTTCTGATGGCATATGCCTTGATGTGACTACTTTGAGATTTAAAAAAGCGTAAATGGGTGCAGAAATAAAGGAAAGCACAGTTGCAATCTGTACGAGAGTTCCCATTTCAGAAAGAAAAAAAACAAAGATGAAACAAGTGCCTATAGCTACTACGATCATCCATAATACGTAGAGCTTTTTGTCACTATTGGCACTTTTTACCAATGGGGATTTAGGTAATAATAATTCAATTGAGCGAGTCATTGCTCTGGGCGATGCATCCAAGCAGGTTATGGTTGTGCTGAGCATGGTGGAAAAGGCTGCCAGAGCAATCAATCCAAAAAAGATTTGACCCATAGTGGAGGTATATATGTTGATGAGTTGACCGGCAAATACTGCTCCTTGTGAAGAAAAGATTTCTCCCGATCCAAACATAACGAGAGCCCCAAGTGACAAAAAGCATAAAGCTAGAATCACCGATGCGATGTATCCGACATTGAAATCAAAAAGGGATTCCTTATAGGTAACTTTTTGGGTTTTTGATTTTTCAATTGCCCAAAGAGAATACCATACGGATCCATCAAGATGTGCTGGCATCCATCCCATAAACGCCAGGAGAAACAGAACTTCCGAGCCTTTGGGCATGATTTGAGTTAGAGTCAAATCAGGCGCAGAATTTCCCTGGACAAATGCAACGATTACAGCCGCGATAGAACACAGGGCCATCACGACCATAATTATTTTGATGAAGCCATCTAAAAATTTATATTTTCCGAGAATTAGTATTGCAGAGCAAATTACAATTAGTAATACACACCATAGGACAATACTTGACGAATTGCCAAAAAGTTGGGTAGCTAAACCTGCAGTTACCACAGTTACAGCGGCTTGAATGGCGAACATCATTACGCAATTCAAAATGAAATAAAGCAATAGGTAGCCTTTTCCCATTCGATGGTATCCATCCAATAGACTTTCGCCGGTGGATAATGCATATCTTGGGCCGTACTGAAAAAATGGATACTTAAACAAATTGATTAGGAGAAGTGCCCAAATCAATCCCCAGCCAAAATCAGCGCCTGCTCTTGTTGACTGGACTAGATGTGAGACCCCAACAGCACATCCAGCAAATAGTAGCCCCGGTCCTAGTTTTGCTATACTAATCTTAGGCATTTTCTATCAATTGAAGAAGTTTTTTTCTTGAACGAAATATTTTAACTTTCAAATTATTGACGGGGATACCAAAGTTTTTAGATATATCTTTTAAGGACTTATCTTCGAGATAAAAAGCCTCAAGGAGGCTTCTTTGATCTTCTTTGAGTTTATCTAAATGATTTAGCACCTCATCTAATTTTTCTTTGTGTATTAAATCGTCTTCGGCATTGGGTACTTCGCTTGGGACATTAAACAATTGATGTGGGGTGATATCGGAATGTAAATCCTGCATTTTACCAATTTTTCTCGTATAATCAATGTGGTGATTTCTAGCGATAGCGAATAGCCAACTTTCAAATTGATATCTGCTATCAAATGAAGATAGCTTATCAAAAGCCTTTGTGAAAGTTTCTAGTGTTAGCAGTTCTGCATCGTGTTGATTATTGGTACGTTTTAGCAAAAAATGATAAACTATATCCCAGAATTTACTAAACAATTCTTGAAAGGCCTGTTGGTCGTTATTCTTACCACGAAGAATCAAATCCTGAATGGCCAGGTCATCTAATGGAGTTTTCAGGGACAAGAAATTAGTTGAGTTTCGGTTTTTGACATTCGTTTTGTTCAGGAGTTTTGCCACAGAATTGACAAGACTGGCCATTTTTATTGAGGAAAGGACTTTGACTAGCACATGTTCCGTTGAATCTCCCGTCTTTTGAAGTCCATATTTTTATGGCAATCCCTGCAAAAGACACCCCAACCAGAACAAGAGACAATAAAAATAACTCCATATGCCAAATTTACCAAAAAGAATGTTTTAAAAGAGAGTACCCCAATTATCAATTGTGATTTTGATAAAATAATATAAAAAAACAACCCCCACTATAATTTTTAGGATAGTCCCTAACAAAAACCCAACAAATGCTCCTACGGCAACTCTAAAGGAGGATTCAACACTACTATTAATCCTATTGGTAAAATATTCGCCAATGAGTGCTCCAAAAAAGGGTCCGATAATTAGTCCCGGAGGTCCAAGTGTACATATGCCTACGATCATTCCAATAGTACATCCTGTGATAGCTCCTTTGGATCCTCCATATTTTTTAGTTCCCAAAAGTGGCATAACTAGATCCAATACAAAGATTAAAATTGCTACTCCAGCAGTTAGCAGTATGAAATTCAAGTTCATTTCAACTCCTTTAGTTAGATGTAGAAGTAGTAAACCGACCCATGAGGTAAGGGGACCGGGTATAATTGGCAGTACACTACCTGCCAGTCCGAGTAAAATGAAAAATACGGAAGATCCAAATAAGATTATATCAATCATCTACAATTTCTAAGACATTAGTGTCGCAAGTTACTATCATTTAAATCAGAAGTTTCGAATAGGTACTTTTGTTTGAGAAGAAGCATTACTAGGATAGATTCATAGAGTTCTTCAGGGTGTTTCAATTTTAGACGGTAATATCATGTTAAGCAAAAAAGTAATCCTCGGAATAGACCCTGGAACTCAAACTATGGGATTTGGGGCAATCATAATTAATCAAGATAAGCCTGAATTACTTGGAACACATGAACTGAAACTAGACAAAATTACTGATCCTTATAGAAAACTCAGAGAGATATACCAAACGAGCAAAGAACAAATTGATTACTTCAAACCTCATGAAATTGCTATAGAGTCCCTCTTTTATGCCACAAATCCTCAATCTCTTTTGAAACTTGGAAGGGCCCAGGGAGTTGCTATTGCAGCAGTTATTTCAAAAAATGTATCCGTAACTGAGTATTCCCCGCGCAAAGTAAAGAAATCTATAACCGGAAGAGGCGATGCTTCGAAAGAGCAGATCGCCAAAATGCTGATGAATATATTGTCGTTAAAGTCTATACCTAACAAATTCGATATAACGGATGCTTTAGCTGTTGCGATGTGTCATTATTACAATCGAAATTCTATGAATCTTGGCAAACCAACTTACGGTAGCTGGAGTTCTTTTATTAAGGATAATTCTCATCGAATTGCTGATAGAAAAAAAACCGATAAGGACTAAAATTTTATTAGTGGCTTCAATTTATTTTCACTATCCATATTGCTCAAAAGCTTGTTCTTATTGCAATTATCATTTTTCCACTAATGTTGGAACACAGAATAAGATGGTCGAAACGTTGATTCGAGAGTTAGAATTACGAATGTCAGAAATCACTCAACCCATTGATAGCATCTATTTTGGAGGTGGAACTCCTTCTTTACTCAAAATTGCTGAGTTAGAAAAGATTTTGCATTATACTCACAATCTTTTTATAGTTAAGCCAAATGTTGAAATCACCCTGGAAGCGAATCCTGATGACATAACTAAATTATACCTCAAACAGTTAAAGCAACTGGGGGTTAATCGAGTGAGTTTAGGCGTTCAATCATTTGATGATGTAGAATTAAAATCTATTGGAAGAATCCATAGTGGAGATCAAGCCTTTCAAAGTTTAGAAATATTGGCTAATGAATTTGAAAATTTTTCTGTGGACTTGATTTACGGTCTTGTTCATTCTAACATAGAATCTTGGAAGACCAATCTTAGAAAAGCACTAATTTATAAACCTAAGCATCTATCTCTATATATATTGACACTTGAAAAAAAGACTCGTTTATATCATCAGGTTAAGCAAAAAAAAATCAAATTACCACCAGATGGATTGGTATATCGGCAATACCAATTAGGGGTGAAATATTTAGATACCAATGGCTTTGTGCACTATGAAATATCATCTTTTGCACTGCCTAAGTGGGAGTCAAGACATAATTTTGGGTATTGGAATGACCAGCCTTATCTGGGCATTGGTCCTTCTGCGCATAGTTTTGATGGAAACAAAACTAGAAGTTGGAATATTGATAATAATTCGTTATACATCAAAATGATACATCAAGGGATATTGCCAATTACAAGGGAAAATTTGAGTATGGATGACAGATTCAATGAGTATCTCCTTACCAGGTTGAGAACTATAGGTGGGGTTTCCAAGCGAGAAATTAAGCAAAAGTGGGGAATGGAATATTCGAAATATCTGGAAAAACAATCCCAAAAGTTTATTAGTCAAGGACTGATTATAGAGACGGAATCAAAGATGAAGTTATCAATTGAAGGAAAAATATTGGCAGATGGAATTATTTCGGATTTATTTCATGGTGATATATGAAGTTTATTATTTGTTTCCATTACTGCTGACCAATTCAATGATTCAACCGCGTTTTTTTGTGTTCGATTATATATTTAAGTGGAGAAAATACTCTATTTATTCTCTACCCGGTAGAATTTTTGTTTGTACTTCATTGTTTTATCATCCATATGAGTCATTGGAAGTTTGTACTTAAACTCTGGGTGAGGTTTTCATTTACTCAGTATAGTTCTCAAGCTTGATTGTTTCCTTTCTGATTTCGAAGTACAAACTAATCGGAAGTTTGCTATTTTAGGTATTCTATCATTGATAAACAGATTATTACAAATCTATTTACTACAACAAAACCATCTTCAACAGGATCTAACTCGCCAGGTGTAGAAATAGAATTAGATTGTGAAGTTCTATTATTTCTACGAACTTGGCCGGCTACCAACTTCATTACATAAAAATTGAATAACCCAACCAGATTATTTGATGTGATAAAAGATGAAAAAAATAATGGGAACCGTGCGGGTGAAGGGACTCGAACCCCCATGCTGTTAAGCACTAGATCCTAAATCTAGCGTGTCTACCAATTTCACCACACCCGCATTGGTGGGCAAATATAATTAGAAAAAAGCTGAGCGGGTTTTGTTTCAGCTAAATTCATGAGGTTTGATAATAGGGATGAGATTATTTTATTCTTTGCATTGTAATGCACTATATATTTGTGTGAACATTCTAAATGTTGTACAAACTTTAATTCGACATTTGCATTTTATGATACTGAGCAAAACCAAGCAGCGCTATATAGAACAACTCAAAGAATTTCTGTCTATTCCTTCAATTAGTGCAGATTCTCGGTTTTCAAAAGAGGTTGAAAGAGCAGCTCATTGGGTCAAGAAAACACTGATTGATTCGGGTTGTACCCAAGTAAAAGTTTATCCTACCGAAGGGCATCCCATAGTATTTGGCTCTCGTATTATTGATCCCAAATTACCGACTGTCATGGTATATGGGCATTATGATGTCCAACCTCCTGATCCGTTAGATCAATGGGAAACTGAACCTTTTAAGCCTATTATAAAAAAAACCAAGATACACCCTCAAGGTGCTCTTTTTGCACGTGGTGCTTGTGATGATAAGGGACAATTGATGATTCATGTTAAAGCCTTTGAAGAACTAGTGAATCAAGATAATCTTAACTGCAATGTGTCCTTTTTGATTGAAGGTGAGGAAGAAGTTGGTAGTAATCATCTAGAACAATTTTTGAAAGAATACAAACAAGAGTTGGCATCAGATGTGGTATTGATTTCTGATACGGCTATTATTTCTAATTCTCAACCCTCAATTACTTCGGGATTAAGAGGCTTGTGCTATTTTGAAGTCAAGGTCAAAGGTTCATCTATTGATTTGCATTCTGGAGTTTACGGAGGGGCGGTTCCTAATCCCCTGACTGTACTTTGTGAACTCATGGCTAAATTGCATGACCGGAATAGAAAAATTAATATTCCAGGATTTTATGATGATGTAATCCTAATTGATGAGGAATCAAAAGCAGAGATTAATAAAGAAATCCTTGATTTACAAGAATTTAAAGACTCAATAGGAATAAAAAATATAATGGGAGAAAAAGACTATACAACTGTTGAGCGAAAATCAATTAGACCTGCTTTAGATATAAATGGGATTTATGGAGGGTACACTTTAGAGGGAACAAAAACTGTTATCCCTTCTGAAGCTACTGCAAAAGTGTCCATGCGACTTGTTCCCAATCAAAACTGGAAGAAGATTTCTAGTTTATTTTCAAATCATATCAAGAAGTTAGCGCCAGATTCTGTAAGTGTTTCTGTAAAGATTTTTCAGGGAGGGAATCCATATTTAGTTTCTAAGGAACACATAGGGTTTAAAGCTGCACATTCAGCTTATAGTGATTCTTTTGGAATATCTCCAATTACCACCCGAGGAGGTGGCAGTATCCCTATAGTTTCAAATATAGAAGAAATATTGGGCGCAAAATCTATACTTATGGGATTTGGATTAGATAGCGATGCCATTCATTCCCCTAATGAGCATTTTGGTTTATTCAACTTTTTTAAAGGAATTGAAACAGTCAAACAATTCTACTCTCACTACGCCCAACTAACAACACCTTAAGCACTCCAAAGCTTAGGATAGATTCTTTCTATTTTTAGGCCTATAATCATATTGAGTCGGCTCATCAATAAAGCATTTTTTCAGCAAACTCAAATGTTTCTTCCTTACAGTTGTTTATATACATTGTTTTACCATAAAGATATAGTTGTTATATAAGGTTTGACTTTGATATAGCTATGTTCGTGGTATTGGGTATTTGGCTTGTGCAAGACCGGTATATACATCTCTGAGAAAATTTCTATTAATAGTTCTTTAGCATGGGTTATAATTTCTAAAGGCATTCTTGGGTATAGAAACTTTCATAAGCAGGATCTTTACTTGGCTTTTCTTGGGATCAACATCGGGACAAGGATTTATCCTTAGAGTTACAGTCCATCTGCCATGCTTCTACTTCTGTTAATTTGGGATAACTTTTAATTTCTGCAATACTTTTCATGTATCATTTCCAAATAAATGAAACAAGTATCCTTACGATTAGTTTAGTGCAAATGAGAGTTGATTATGCCATTGGAAAAGATTTTACCAAGACGATATATTAGTATTGAAAATAAGTTACTTATAAATATATTCACTATACAAAATCCCAAAAAAATTCTTTCTTGTATAACAGAATCAAACTGAGTCGTCACTCCCCAAGACTTGGTTTAACTTTTGGCGAATCATATCTAAACTTAAATTACCCAAACTTCCAATATGAGAATGTTCAAGGATTTTATCAGGAACAAAAGTCTTATTTCTGATTTGATGACCCATTTTTTTGTAAGCCTCCCGAAAAGGCATTCCATTTTTTACCCACTTTTCTAATGTGTTTACGCTAAAAAGATGAGCATATTTTTCATCCTTGATGATATCATCAATGATTTTAATCCCTTTCAACGCATAAATTGTCATATCAATACAAGAGCTTAGTTCTTCGAATCCATCTATGACTATTCCCTTAGAGAGTTGTAGGTCTCTGTGATATCCTGTGGGTAAATTTGAACATAGTAAATTTAATTGATTGGGCAACCCTTTCAATAAATTGCATTTTCCACGAATGATTTCAAAAATGTCGGGATTTTTTTTGTGCGGCATGATAGAAGAGCCAGTAGTGATTTTATCATCCAATAGGATAAAGTTGTGTTCCTGACCCGAATACAAACAAATATCAAAACAAAATTTTGAAATAGTAGATCCAACTCCAGCAATCCCATTCAATATAGAGTTGCAAATTTTCTCCCTTCCCATTTGGACGGCTATCGGATTAATTCGGATCTGATCAAAACCCAGCAAATCAGTGGTGAACTGCCTATCAATACCAAACCCAGTTCCATACCCCGCTGCACTTCCCAATGGATTTTGATCGACTATTTGCCTTGATGCAATCAATGAAATAATATCATCAATTAAGGTCTCAGCATACCCGGAAAACCAAAGACCAAAAGATGAAGGCATGGCAACTTGCATATGGGTATACCCAGGCATCAGTATGTTTTCGTTTTTTTTAGCCAAGTCAAGCAATAATTCAACAAATTTTACTATAGACTCAATTTGGCGATCAATTTGATTCTTAATGTAAAGTTGAAAAGCAACCAACACCTGATCATTGCGAGACCTAGCAGTATGAATTTTTTTTCCTAAATCTCCATGTATTTTAGTTAATAAGTCTTCTAGTTTTGAATGAATATCTTCGAATTCATCCTCTATAGTCAATTCATTATTTAAGGCTTTTTGTCTGATTTCATCAAGTGTTTTAACTAACTGGTTGGTTTCAGTATCTGTTAGAATGTCTATTTTGTGAAGCATCTTTGCGTGGACGATAGAAGCTTGACAATCAAAAGGAGCCAAGATTAAATCATAATGTCGGTCATTGCCTACCGTGAAAGCATCAATCTTTTTATCTATAGGTTGTCCTTTTCCCCAAAGTTTCATGTTAGAAGGAATTTTGTTAATAATTCACCATAAAAATCAATGGCATCCTTGATTTCATGTATAAATATAAACTCATCTGCCGTGTGAGACCTGGTAGAATCACCTGGTCCCAATTTAATCCCAGGGCAAGATAAAGCTGCCATATCGGATAAGGTTGGAGAACCGTATGTTTTTTTACCCAAGTCAATACAAGATTTTACCAGTGGATGGTTAAGACTAATGGATGAACTCCGAAGATCAAATGAACGGGCCGAAAGATTGTAGGGGAGGTTTTTTTGCAATTCATGGAAAACTTCTTGATTGGAATAATGTTCATTAACCCGAATATCCAAAACTAGATGGACGTGAGAAGGAACTACATTATGGGCCATATCATCAACCTCAATACCCGTAGGGGTAATTTTCACTTCACCTAACAAAGAAGAACTCTTTTTAAATTCTATTTCTTTCAACTGGTTCAGAAAAGATGCTAATTTGAAAATCGGGTTATCTAAATTAGGATGGGCAGCATGTGAAGAAGTACCTTCTATTGTCGCGTCCACTACCAGAAGCCCCCTTTCTGCAATAGCTATTTTCAATAAAGTTGGCTCTCCAACTATTGCTAAATCAACCTTGGGAATTATTTTAAGAAGCCCCTTGAGGCTGTTTTCCCCAGCAATTTCTTCCTCACCAGTAGCTGCCATAATGAGATTATGGCTCATATTGGGATGATGGTAAAACTCTGTAAAAGTTGAAATTAAAGATACCAGAGCACCCCCAGCATCATTACTGCCTAGCCCATATAGCTTTCCATCTTCTATATCAGGAGAAAATGGATTGCGCCGATAACCTTTGTTTGGCTCTACCGTGTCGTGATGGGAATTCAAAAGAAGGGTAGGCTTGGACTTATCAAAAAATTTATTTACTGCCCACAAATTGTTGTTTGACCTATTAAAAGGAATTTCATACTGAACAAACCATTTTTCAATTCGATTAGCAGTCTTATCTTCCTTGGTGGAAAATGATTGAATTCGAATCAAATCCTGCAAAAGTTTTATAGCCTTTTGATATTTACTCATTTTTTGATGATTGTACCTTTCTGAGTTGAACAGTAGTGAACTAGATTGCCAATAATGACAGAATTCACACCATTTTCAACTGCCATAAAAGCATTATGTAACTTGGGAAGAATTCCATGATTCAACACGGATTGTTTAAGAAGTTCTTGATATTTGATATGATCAATGGAATCAAAATAGGAACTAGCGTCTGCAGGATTTGACAAGACACCCTTTTTTTCGAAAGATAGAATTAGACGGACCCGAATATTTTGCTCTATTATCTGAGGGCTATTACTTAAACTAATAGCTATATTACTGGCAATGGTATCTGCATTTATATTCAGTAATTGTCCTTTATTGTCATTAGCCAAAGAACAAAATACAGGATATATTTTCCAGCGAAAAAGCAAATCATAAATCCAAGAGGTATCTATTTCTACAATATCACCCACAAAACCGTAATCAATTTTTCCAATAGGTCTTTTGACCGCTAAAATGATGTTCCCATCCGCACCACTCAATCCTACAGATCTAATTCCAAAAGTTGAAAGCTTGGTAACAATTTGAAGATTAATTTTCCCTCTGTAGACCATCATCGCTAGATCCAAATTTGCTTTAGAAGTTATTCTTCTACCATCAACAATATTGACAGGAACCGATAATCTTTCCGCCAAACGATTCAACGAACGCCCACCTCCGTGAACCAAGATTTTAGGACCTTCTAAAGAGACGAAACTCTTTATGCTTGAGTCTAACAGGGTCTCATTTTCCAATACAGCACCCCCGATTTTAACAACACTAATATGTTGGGACATTAGTCAATATTTGATGCATTACATATTGAGCGGCAACAGTTCTGTTTTGAACTTGCCTTTGGATAAGGGAATGCTCAGAATCAAGAACCTCATCCTCTACTACTACGTTTCTACGAACTGGAAGACAATGCATGAATTTTGCTCTGTTGGTTAAATCCATTTTGGCTAGGTCAATCATCCAGTTTTGATCGGTCGGAAGGACTTGACCATAAGACTCATAGGAGCTCCAGTTTTTACTATAGATAATATCAGCATTTTCAAAAGACTCTTCTTGATGGTGGAAAACTTTAATACCAGAAGTGATTGTTGGATCTAAATCATATCCAGGAGGGTTGGCTATGACCAAATTCATTCCTGCTTGTTTGCACATCTTTACAAATGAATTAGGCACTGAATGTGGGATTGATTTAGGATGAGGTGCCCAACTGAGTACTATTTTTGGGTTGTTAATTTTGGTTTCCCTAATGGTTATCGCATCTGCAAATGATTGAAGTGGATGAGCTGTTGCACTTTCCATATTGATGATCGGGACAGTAGCATATTTTGAAAAATTTTTCAGAACTACATCTTTTAAATCAATGTCCCGGTTTTTCAACTGAGGAAATGACCGGACAGCAATCAAATCAAAATAGGAAGATAATACCATAGCGGCCTCTTTAATATGTTCAGAGGTATGCCCATCCATTATAGTGTTTAATCCAAACTCTAATGGCCAAGTTTGTTGTGCGACATCCAAAGTGGTGATCCCTAGGCCTAAATTTTGAGCGGCAATTTTGGTGCTAAATCGAGTCCTTAAACTTGGATTAAAAAAAACCATTACTAGATTTTTTCCCTTGCCCAATGTTGAGAATTTCATGGAATCTTCCTTTAATTCAAGAGCATTTTTAATGGCCTTGTCCAAATCGGGGATATCAGAAATGCTGAGAAACTTTTTCATAATAGTTGCTCTAATGAAGAAAATAGTTGGTCGATATGTTTGACTTGTAAGGTAAGGGGTGGGAGAATTCGCAACAGTTTTTTATTGGAGCTGCCTCCGGTAAATATATTGCATTTATAAAGCAAATTCTCTCTTAGTTTGGACACTTCAAAATCAAATTCGAGCCCCAACATCAAACCTCTTCCTTTGACTTTTTTTATTGAAGAAATTTTCGACGCTCGATTTCTGAAATGGGTTTCTAATTCAGGTATTTTATCCATCAGTTGCAATCTACTTAGGACATTTAGCACGGATATTCCTGCGCTACAAGCCAAATGGTTTCCTCCATAAGTAGTTCCCAATAGGCCATATCGAGCTTTGATTTTATTATCAATGATAACTCCCCCAACTGGAAAACCGTTCCCAATTCCTTTGGCAATAGTTATTAAATCAGGTCGTATATCATAGTGTTGATGAGCAAAGTATCGACCAGTCCTTCCACATCCGGATTGAATTTCATCAACTATAAGACAACTGCCGTTCTCTTTACATAATTTTTCTATGGTCTTAAAAAAGTGCTCACTTGGTTGATCTAACCCCCCAACTCCTTGTATAGGTTCAATAATACAAGCGGCAACATCTTCTTTGTCAAATGTGGCAAATAGCCCTTCAAAATCCTCCAGGTCAACAAAATCTACATGATGTTGTTTATTTAAGTCAGATTTGATCAATTCAAAGTCAGATGCTGCAACCGCAGCTGAAGTTCGACCATGAAATCCATTCTTGAATGCAACTATTCTTTCTTTATGGGTATGAAATGAGGCTAATTTTAATGCGTTTTCTACTGCTTCTGCTCCAGAATTACAGAGAAACAAACTATGGTGTTTTAACCCAGATACAATACCTAATTGATTCGCGAATTCCCTCTGAAGATCATTTTCAACGGCGTTGGAATAGAATACTAGCTTTTCGATTTGATTTTTTAAGGCATCAGTGAACTCAGAACAGTTATGGCCGATTGAAATTACCGCGTGCCCTCCGTACAAATCGAGATATTTTTCTCCCTTTTTGTCATAAATCCAAACATCATCCCCATATATTGGGTTGATATCATACAATGGATAAACATCAAATAATTTCATGCCTTTTCAGAAATCTCATTGATCTTATCAAAAGAAGCAGCAAGCCCTTTGATGATTGAAGAGCTAACTCCCCGATGTTCCATCTCGTTTAGTCCGGTTATAGTACAACCTTTGGGTGTTGTTACTTTGTCAATTTCAGCCTCAGGATGTCTATTTCCTTTGATCAATAAAGAAGCTGCTCCCATAGCAGTGTACATGGACATTTTTAAAGCTTCATCAGCATCAAAACCAAGCTGAACACCTCCTTGAGTAGTGGCCCTAATTAGGCGCATCCAGAAGGCAATGCCACTTGCACAGACTACCGTAGCTGCTCTCATATGAGATTCATCAATTTTGGCTGTAGTTCCCAATCGAGAAAAGATAGCATCGGCAATATCAATTGATTTTTCACCCGATTTATTGCAACACAAACAAGTCATTGATTGTCCTACTGAGATAGCTGTGTTGGGCATGGCTCTTACAATCGGTATCTGTGGACTTATAATCTCTTCCATTTGTTTGGTAGTAAACCCAGCAACTGTGGAAATGACCAAATGTTTTTCATGCAAAACCGGCTTAATCTGACTGAGAATATCCCTGAATTGGACAGGCTGTACAGAAAAAATCAAAATGTCTGAATTTTCAGTGGCTTTAAGGTTGTCCTTGGTAATGAATACTTTATTTTCTTCTTTCCATTTTTCTAAGGATTCAGTGGTTCTTCTAGTGAGATACAATGTTGTGTAGCAATCATTGAGCATCAATCCCTTTGCGATACTCAATCCAAGATTGCCAGTTCCAATGATGGCTATTTTCATAAATTAATATACTGATGGTTTTAAACTGAGTCCAGTGGTTCGATTAATGTTTAGCATGATATTCAGATTTTCAATGGCTTGAGAGGAAGCTCCTTTCAATAGATTATCAATGATGCAAGTAATCAAAATAGTTCGATTGTGCTTGTGTAAATGCAATATGCAATTACCGGTATTGATCACTTGTTTGAGGTGCAGTTCACTTTTTGAAATATGTGTAAAAGGGTGGTCCTTGTAAAATTGCTGGTATAGGTGGTACACATCTTCTAATGATAAGTCTAAAGTCATATAGCAAGTAGTAAAAATTCCTCGAGTAAAATTGCCTCGTATAGGCAATAGATGGAACTCTAGTTCTTTATTGGTCAACTTAATGTGCTGCTTAATCTCGTCTAAATGCTGATGAACAAAGGGTTTGTACCACGAAAGGTTGTTATTCCGCCAACTAAAGTGGGAGGTAGATTGAGGCTTAATCCCCGCTCCAGTACTTCCTGTAATAGCATTGATATGGACATGATTTGACAGAAGATTGTTTGATGATAAGGGCAATAAAGCCAATTGAATTCCGGTTGCAAAACAACCCGGATTGGCAATAGAATTACTAGACGCAATAATAGGTGCATTCAATTCCGGTAGTCCGTAAACAAATGTTCTGCTATTGTAACGGTTGCTATTTGTCAGTCTAAATTCATTGCTCAAATCTATGATTAGTATTCGATCTTCAAATCTGGCTTGATCCAAGAATTTTTTAGAATGACCGTGTCCCAAGCATAAAAAAACAATATCGATATCTTTATCTAGGGAACCTGAAAATTTTAAATCGGTCCTTCCAATTAACTGTGGATGAGCTGAAATAATGGGTTGATTTGCCCTAGTTGTACTGTAAATCCACTTGAGATGAAGGTGTGGATGAATTAGTACTAAGTCAATGAGTTCCCCTCCAGTTATACCCGAGCCACCTATAATACCAACTGATTTCATTTTTTTTTGTGTATTTCGTGGTATATCTTATTGGAAAGAGAAGATATTTTAATAAATCCTTCTACATCCTTTGCTTCCCAACCGGTGTTTTGTTCGCCATAATTTCCCAATGAGTGTTGCATCAAGTCTGAAGGTGATTCTACACCTAGTAGTTCAAACCTTTGCGGAAATAAGGTGCAAAATATGGTGCCGGATACTGCTTTTTGACTTTGGGATAAAAACGCTTCAATATCTCTCATAACAGGGTCCCAGTAATTGCCTTCATGAAGCAACATTCCGTAGAATTGTGCCAGTTGTTCTTTTTGAAATTGTTGCCATTTTGAAAGGGTGTGTTTTTCAAGTAAATGATGGGCTTTAATCAAAAGTAAAGGACCGCCAGCTTCAAATCCCACTCTGCCCTTAATGCCGATGATGGTGTCTCCAACATGAATATCTCTGCCGATTGCATATTGGTTACAAACTCTATTGATCTGTTGGATCAATTTAGTAGGATGATCTTCTTGGCCATCAATGGCTCTTAGTTCACCTTTATGAAAATCTATTTTAAGGTTTAGAGAGTCTGTTTTTATAGGGATTGAAGGATATGCCGAAGGAGGCAATGGTTGATCAGAAGTAAGTGTTTCGGAGCCTCCAATAGTTGTACCCCATAAGCCTCGGTTTACCGAATACTGGGCTTTTTCCCAATTCAAATGAACGCCCCTTTTCTTTAAGTATGCGATTTCTTCTTTTCTAGTGATGTTATTTGTTCTAATCGGAGCGATAATTTTTATCTCGGGAGCCAAGATGTTAAAAATCGTATCAAACCGAATTTGATCGTTTCCTGCACCGGTGCATCCATGAGCTATGTATTTGGCCCCAATTTTTTTTGCATACGCTACGATTTGATCTGCTTGTATTACTCTTTCAGCACTCACTGAAAGGGGATAGGTATTGTTCTTGAGAATATTGCCGTAAATCAAGAACCGTATTATCTGATTATAAAAACTATCTAATGCAATCAGTTTTTCAAATGTAGCAGCTCCCAATTCAAGGGCTCTTTTTCCAAATTGTTTAAACTTTTTGGTGTCAAAATCCCCTGAGGTATCAACATATACAGCATATACTTCATAATCTTTTTCCTCTAAGTATTTGATGCAATAAGAGGTATCTAGACCACCGCTATAGGCTAGAACAATTTTATTTTTTCCCATCGTTTGTTTGGCTTATCAAATTGTTTTGAGTTTAGTTTTGACTTTCTCAACTAAATTAGATTCCTTTGGATTGTAAAGCATACCAGTGCAAAGACACATTTTTCTCTGGGTTCTTGTTAAAACATCATAGTTTTTACATGTTTTACATCCATTCCAAAACTCAGGGTCATCGGTCAAATCAGAAAAGTGGACTGGTTTGTAACCTAACTTATGATTTATTTTCATCACAGGCTTGGAAGTAGTGATGCCGAAGACTTTTGCATTAGGATATTTTTTTAAAGAAAGTTTAAAAACTACTTTTTTTATTTTGTAAGCCAGTCCTTTACCTCTATAATTAGGATGAACTATTAATCCTGAGTGAGCGATATATTTTCCATGTCCCCAGGATTCAATGTAGCAAAAACCAGCTAGATTATCGCCATCTAAAGCGATTACTGCATTGTTGTTTTCAATGCGTTGTGCAATATATTCAGGTGTTCTCAAAGCAATACCAGTACCTCTTGATTTGGCAGAATCTTCAATCAGCATACTGATTTTTTTTGCATATTTAATATGGTTTGCTCGGGCAACAGTTATTTTCATGTTAATTAAATTGATTTGCTTGTCGAGAGAAATGAAGGACCTCCCGAAATCCAAGAGATTGACTACACCCGCAAGGGGCGTACGTTGGACGCAGGAAAAACTGAATTGCAACTATGTGTATAAATAAGTTGGAGCAAAGATGTCATCACACTATAACGGTTGGCAAAATTAAAACTTTTCTTTCAATATTAAGTAGTCATGTTTTTCCCTTTTCGTTCCCCACTATTTTGTGTCCCAATGCAAAATCTTAGAATATTGTGTATGAAACTATAATATGTGAAGAGAAATAAGCCAATTTTGTATCCTATAAAGATCCATTTATAAAACTATAGATTTACCATACCTAAAGTTGGACATCCAGTCAATTAAACATAACTACGCATCTCAATTTAAGGGTAAGCTCCTATTGGCTCACAGTGGTGGGGTAGATAGTTGTGTTCTAGCTGATTATTTGTTGAAGCAAAACTGTAATCTTTCTGTTGCTCATGCTAATTTTCAACTGAGAGGTGAACAGAGCGACCATGCTCAGGTGTTGGTTTCAGATTGGTGCAAAACTCATGGAATTTCATTTTATACAATACGATTTGATACCATCTCTTTTCAAAGTTCCTCCAAAATGGGACTCCAAGAAGGGGCAAGAGAGTTACGCTATAAATGGTTCAGTTACTTAGTTGATATTTTTAATTTTGATTACCTCTTGACAGCACATCATCTCAATGACCAGCTGGAAACATTTTTGATTCATGCATTAAGAGGAACCGGAATTAAGGGTCTAACCGGAATAAAAGAGTATGGAAAAATCTTAAGACCTCTTGGCGATATACCAAAACGAAATATTATCAAATACGCAATTGAAAATCAAATCAGATGGTCAGAAGACAAGACTAATTTAAATTTGACTTTTTTACGTAATCGTATAAGGCACCAGATCATTGCTCCTTTAGAGCACCTAGACTCTTCAATTACTGAAAAGTTCAAAACGACCATTGAAAATATACAACAGACCAATTCATTTGTTGATACAACCCTTAACGAAATAAAGAACAAAATATCAGTTCAAAAATCCGATGGTATTTATTTTTCATTGAGAGATCTCAATAATCTGAATCATATGGAATTTTGTTTGTACGGTTTGTTTCATCAATACCAGTTTAAAGTGAGCGAAATATTGAAACTGATGAGTTCATCAAACGGAAAATATATTGAGAATAGCCAGTTTAGATTGATAAGGAGTCGAAATCATTTAATTGTTACCGATAAAAAAGATTCCCATATTGAAAATGAAGATTATCAACTGTTTGTTGATTTTAATATGAACCATGGTCGGGTAGAATTTCCCATTGAATTGCGCTGGGAAACATTGAATAGTTTTCCAAAGAATCGGCAAAAGGCTCATATTTCTTTTTTTGATAAAAACAAGTTGCTGGGGGATTTGAAAATAGGAAGAATGCGAAGAGGAGATTATTTTTACCCAATTGGCATGAAGGGTAAAAAATTGATTTCAAAGTATTATAGAGACTTAAAGCTTACCCCATTGGAGAAACAAAATCAATGGATTCTATACTGTGACGAAAAAATCGCATGGGTAGTGAACAGACGTTGTGATCGAAGATTTGCTGCTGACTTATCCACCAGGGAAATTATTTCATTTAAGTTACTTGGATGAACAAGTATTTTTTTTTGTTTTATAGATGGTCAACCCATAGACCCTGTTCAATGGACTTCGGATTACAAGAAGAACCAGGATGGGATATACACGATTCGATTTGATGCCCAAATTGAAGATGGATGGCACTTATATTCGCAATTTTCTGACGAAAATGGTGCTCTTCCAACCGAGTTTATATTTCTTGACAGTCAGAATAGGTATGGCCCTGGAAGAGTAAAAGAGAGTCCTTCAGTGGTTGCTTATGATCAGGTTTTTGAGATGGACTTGACTTTTTTTAGAAAAGAAGCTTCTTTTGAAGTGGATATTGAGTTGATTGATCCTGATATAGAATTTTTTGAAATCGAGATAAACTATCAAGTTTGTGATGATAAATTATGCATATTCAGATCTGAAGTGTTTGAATTTGTTTTAGACACAAATTTTGTAAAGCCTGGTATTAGCCTTGACGCACACAGCCTTGAGAAGTCCCAAGAGATGTATCTTGATTTGGGAAATAGACACTATTTAGATAATGAGACCCCAGAATCTCAAACTAGTCACTGGACAATTTTTTTCCTTGGACTGCTTGGTGGATTTTTGGCTCTGCTAACACCTTGTGTTTTGCCCATGATTCCATTGACTATTTCCTATTTTTTGAATTCTTCACAAGGATCTTCCAACGGAACTTTCAATGGTCTTCTCTATGGATTTTTTATCATTCTTGTCTATTTGCTACTTAGCCTTCCTTTTCATCTTTTTGATACACTCAATCCAGAAGCCTTGAATTCATTAGCAACTAGTGTTGTATTGAATCTTGTTTTTTTTGGTGTGTTTATCGTTTTTGCACTTTCCTTTTTTGGGTTGTTCAATTTGACTTTACCCCGCCAATGGATTAGAAGGACGGACAAATTATCTTCAATGGGTAATGTTGTGGGTATATTCTTCATGGCTTTAACTTTGGCTATTGTTTCTTTTTCTTGCACTGGACCTTTGCTCGGATCTCTATTAGCCGGTTCTATAACTTCTGAAACAGGTGCTATTCAATTGACTTATGGTATGTTAGGTTTTGGTTTGGCATTGGGGCTTCCTTTTGCTTTTTTTGCCATATTCCCCGGCGCAATAAAATGGCTGCCTTCCTCGGGAGGGTGGATGACTAGTATTAAAGTCACTTTGGGATTTTTAGAATTGGCACTAGCCTTGAAATTTTTATCTAATGCTGATTTGGTAGCTCATTGGGGAATTTTAAAACGAGAAGTATTTATTGCCATATGGTTGTTTATTGCCATAGGTTTAATGTTGTATTTATTTGGGATATTTCAATCAAGGGGTTTTCGTTTTAAAAAACTATCAGCTGGGAGACTAATTTTTGGATTTATAGCTTTACTATTTTGTGGCTATCTTTTGAATGACTTCTTTTCTAAGCAAAACACCTTAAGATTTTTAAGTGGATTTCCTCCTCCCGAATTCTATAGCATAAATAAAGTAGAAAACCAGTGTCCACTGAACTTACCATGTTTTAAAGATTATCAGCAAGGTCTGCAATTTGCCAAAGCTGAACAAAGGCCTATATTGCTTGATTTTACTGGCTGGGCTTGTATAAATTGTCGTAAAATGGAAGAAAATGTTTGGGCACATCCAGATGTTTTTACTCTACTTCAGAAATATGTAATCATTTCCTTGTATGTTGATGATCGCAAGAAATTACCCTTACTGGACCAGTTTAATTTTCAATATCAGAACGGAAACATTAGAAAAATCAATGCCATTGGAAAAAAATGGTCTGCCTTTCAGTATGTTAATTTTGGAACTGCTTCTCAGCCATTTTATATTCAGTTAAGTCCTGATCAGGAGTTATTGAACACTCCGATACAATATGTCAATAGACCTACTTTTCAATCTTGGCTTGAGCGAGGATTTGAAGAGTATCAAAAACAAGACTCTCCGTATCAGTCTCCTTTTCTAGTACAATAGACTTAACGATAATCATTTTGAATCCAAAATAACTTTACAATCAGGGTTTTATCCAGAGCAGATGTTTGAATTTTTTATATTCTTTTGTTACCAGTAGTAGATTAACTAGGAAGTATATTCCGGTTATCAGGACTTCAACAAAATCATCGCTTTCAAGAAATAAATGGAAAAGAAAAATGTGGAGTGTAATCGGAAGTAAAAAAATTGCCCCTATAAAGCTGGTGAATTGCATAGCCATTAAAAGCCCTAAAAGTATTTCTGATATGGCCAAAACTTCATATGCAAAACCGGAAACTTTCATCCCACCAATATAAGCCGACATAGCAAAGTAATTTTCATTTCCATCTTCCATATACTGTTCTAATTTTTCTAAATGTTCTTCTGAACTTGGGATATTGTTGTTAAATTTTTGAATTCCAGCATTAATCATTAGGACACCTAAAATGATTCTAGCTAATCCATACGAGTACCTTAATATTTGTTTCATGTTCATAGTTATTAATGAGTCAACGAAATTAGCAATTTTATACTATTTAGAACTATTCTAAATAAAATTGAAATATTCTCTTGTGTTCAGAATTGCAGGAACTATGAACCGTTTAGATCATTTTTGTCTTAGAGTAGGATTTATTTAAGCAACCCTCTCCTCAATAAGTTGTTGCTTAAACAATAATGTATTTGATTATATCTTCAATTTATTTCGGATCTCCAGTTTTCTGAAAATGCCAGAGCTGCAGTACTAAAAGGATACCCGTTGAGATCCATCGGCCAGATTTTTCCTTTTGCTCGTTGTCCATTGAGGGTTAATTTAGCATCGCCTGCTGGCATCATAACGGCACTGACTCCATATGGTCTTCCAGGTTCGTTTATGGTTTGATCTTGTACTAGGATTGGGTCTTTAATATCATACCATTCCATTACAATCTCATCTTGAGCACTTTTAACAGTTTGAATCCAAGAGTTAAGCACATCACCGTCACGAGAAAAATCAGCATCAATAATTGGAATTGATAGGTCGGCTGTTTCAGGGTTAAGCATCCCTTGTACGGTAGTTTGCATCCAGCGTGTCATTTCATGGTTGTCGGTGTATATGCTCCACTTATTATTCGTTAATTCACTTTTAATTAAAAGTATATGACCAGACCCTTTTTCGGAATAAGTGATAGTCCATATACTTGCCTCTGTTGTTCTTGGTCCACCTTTAGTTTCGTGTAGCCAGATAAAGGGGTTTTCTCCATTTAGGATAATTTTTCCAGGTTGTACGGTTGGTAGTGATGGCATAATGTTATTTTTTATGAAATGTTACTCAATCAGTGGTCTAAGGAAAATTGCTTCGCGTATCACTTGCCAACGTCCATCATCAAAACGGAGTTCAATATTACAAAGAAGTCTCATCTCTTGTTCATTCATCCCACTGTGTTGTCTGGTAAGTACACAAACTGCTGAATCACCAATAATATTAAAATCGTGCCAGTCCGCCCATGTGTTAAGCTGTGTTTTTCCTTCTTTTGCCTGTTTGGCAAAATGATCTTTAAATTCTTGTTTATTATAAGTAACTACTTTACCATCAGGCATTACTAAAGTTGTGTGAAAATCTTTATGGTATATAGTTTCAAGAGCTTCAATGTCAAAATTGGTTGCACGATCTATAAGATGTTCCATAGCTCCGCGTATAGCTTCTTTTGTATGTGTTTTGTTATGTGCATTAGTTGCCATAGGAAAAAGGATTAATGTTGTTTATTCTACTGTAAATGATGTGGATTAAAATTTTTTCTTTATTTGTTTAAATTGATTTTTAAAAAATATATTTAATTCAAAAATATCCCATCTTTCACCCAAGATACTTCTTGTTTCAGTTCTTTTTCCATGATGATATCGGCTATTAATTTTGCATAATGGAGTTTGTCTTTTATTAGATTAAACATCAATTGGGTGATATCTTCCTTTTTATTTAAGGGGATTAGAATTTTAGAAATTTTTTCCACCAATTGTTCTTGTCGTTTCAATTCGTCCGTGATTGTTTTTTTATAATCTGCAGAAATGGGTTGTTCTTCTCTTTGAATACTTTCTTTGATGAATTGAATACCTTCTGTAGCTCGTGTTATAAATAGTTTTTTTATTGTTGGTATATCATTTTCTTTATATTCATGCATTAAACAATGGGAGGCTTTTATAACAATACCTTCAATCTCTTTTTTGTTTTGATAGTATTTTCTTAGAATTTCTTCTTCACTTTCATTAAAAATATAAAAAGGTTTTTTCTTCTTCATAGTATTGATATTCAGAAAAATATTAATAATTTGGGTTTTTCTTTATGATGTAAATTTACATCTTTTTAAGGAGTAATATGCTATTGTAGCCATTGATATGCCTTTGAGGTAAATACTTAAGAACATATCATATTTTTTTGATAGACTTTTTCTTTGTTGGCCATCCTTGTTACTAGATTGCTGAATATCCTCTCTTTATTCTGTGAATGGTTTATTCTGAAGCAGAACTCGTTAAAATATCTGTACAGGTTAAAGTCGATCACCTATGAATAAGTGGTATGTATGCATACAATAAATCAAGAGAAACTTTAAGGGCATTAACAATTCCTGCATATATTATTGCAAGTGATATACTTTATTTTTATCTCTGTTATTCTATCCAAGAAGCACAGTATTTAGTAAGAGTATTTAACGCTCCCACCATGCTATCAACTTTGTCAGAGACAAGAAATGGATTGGATTACGCTAAAAGTCCATTAGAATAAATGCCTATCCCACAATTTAATTTTAAAGACAAACTTCATCTTAAAATAGCCGAAATTATTGATACGATAGAACAGAGTCCAAAAGATGACCAGGTGCCGGATTTTAAACCATTAAATCCACTTTTGGAAAAAAGAACGTCCTGATAAGTGCAACTCCAATTAATGCCATCCGGTTTTTAGCGCCACCGCATTTAACCCGTTTCTTTGCTGGACTTGTTCGCCCGTATTTTCTACGATTCCTCTAACCGTCTTGGTAAGATTCTTGGTTTTCAAATCTTCCAAATACACTAAGTTAGAGGAACCGGTAACATCTTTAATTATATGTCTTTAATTATTATTTCTGATGTTTGTTATTTTTCTGTGATGCCTAGCCGTCGTTAAACTATGCTCGGTATATCGTGTGCTTGATTTTATCTTTCTGGGTTTTTGTTTTTGCAACTGACCAATTCTTTTCCCTATCTTCTTCGTATCAGTCAGTCTATGCATTCTTCAAAATCTATCTGTCATTTGCTTAACATTTCTATCTATACATATTCATTTCACACTATTTATTTTTACTTCGAGACCATCCACTTCATATGGGTTATAGAGATGCCATTTGCTGTTTTTCTTTTTTGTTTCTCCCACTCCTCAAACAATCCTACCTATCTTGGGAATGGGGTTTACATATCGTCCAATGTGTGCACAATAATTTAACTTAGCAAAAACACCTCTTTTCAAAATGAAATATTTATTATTCTTTTAACCATCAAGGCGAAGATAATTCAATTTGTAATAGAACCAATAATTCTTTTGCTTTATTGTACTACTTTACAAAAAGTAGATTACCGATATCTCAAAACTTCCTATCTATAAAGTTATTGTTTCCCCATCATTTGGCACTATTATATCCACATTTTCTTTCTCAGCTTCTTTTCTTATCATTTGCCGAGTAGTTTTACAATGATCCAAGGATTCCATATGTACTGCAATGACTCTAGAATTTGGAGCAGATTTTGCCACTTCAACAGCTTTTTTTTCGTCCATTAAAATTTTTGCATCACCAAATACTGCACCTCCTGAATTTACCACTATTATATTTGGATTGTATTTTTTGATGGTGTTTCTAATATCCTCATCTAATAAACAATCACCTACAATATATATAGTAGGGTAATCTTTTGCTTGTAAAACAAATCCTGAAACTTCTCCTAGTTCTTTTAAGAGATAGTCTGGCCCATGCTTACCGTTGGTTCTGATTATAGTTGTCCCTTCATATATTTTTTGTTCTTCTACTAAGGAAACATTTACAAAAGGACTTTTCCCTAAGGTTTCTTCATCAAATGGCTGTCCAAATAAGGGAAGATTAGGATCCAATGAAGTTTTTGCACCTTCGTCAAAATGATCAAGATGGGTATGAGTAACCAAAATAGCATCCAACCCTTTTGTTACTTCACTAATCGGTAAGGGTAAATCTACCGTTGGATTAAGGTTTTTGTCTGGAACTACGAATGACATAAAACTATTCTTTGGGGAGAGAGATGGATCAATTAAAAGCGTTTTACCATTGTAATTCAATTTTAAAGTAGCATTTCTAATTAGCTGTATATCTACTGATTTTGTATTCGTTTTTTTAGAATTCATGCAAGAAGAGAGAAAAAATGAAAATATAATCAATAAGGGTAAAATCCTCATTTCTGAATATTTATTTGTTTGCAAAAAGTAAAGGTATAGAAAATGCTTAAATGCAACCAATCTTTTAGTGAGTGTCCCGATAACCGTGTGAATAGAAATCAGATGAGTCTTGTAGACCCACCTGATTTTTTGTATTTTTCAGCGTGGTTTATCCGAATCACCTATATAAAAAGATACATTTAGGGACAAGTTTAGACAAATTTTCTACGATTTCCCGATATCTATCCTTTAGACTAGTATTCTCTTTTTTAAAAAATCATAAAAGGAAGATTTAGTTTCTCATCTAGCGAGAAAATAAATCTAGGGGTAATTTTTGATGAATAAAGCTCTTGGAAAATTGATAACTAAATCTGAATTTTGAAAGGCCAGCACCTTCTGAACAATTCAATCAACAAGTTGGGAAACTACTGACCTGCTTTTTTGGACTAACTAGTGTTTGGTATTTAAATCCCTTTTCGTACGAACAAAAATAATAGTATGAGCCATACAACTGAACATTAATCGAAGATGATCTGCCAAAAAATGGTAGAGAGATAATCAATTGAAAAACACACATATTTTTTATTTCTTTCACGTAAATAATGTAAAGGTTTGGAGAAATAACCAAACTATAGATGAAAGAAGATTAGTCTTCTTTTCAGCTATGAGTAGTTTTGCAGTGAGAAATAGCATATCTATAAACGTAAATGAATAGTGAAAAACAAAATAATCGGAGATGGCATTTTATTTTGTTAATCGTTTTTATTTCCTGCCTTACCGCGTGTGATGAGATAAAATCAATCTTTAATTCTAATGTAAGTAAACTAGAATACGAAATCAAGGATAATCAATTCTACTATAACACTAAATGGCTCTAATCACTTTGTTGTGGATTAGAATTCGTTTAAAACGAAAGCTATATGTAGATAAAAATCTACTCATGTTGACTTACCCCCTTTTTCCCTTTACGACCATGCATGATCCAAGGTATTTTAAAGGTTCGGTGTACCATCGCCGAATTCGACAAGGAACACTCTTTACTCCCAAAGTTGTTCCCTCTCAGAGGGTTTTGGAAGAAGGAACACGCTCCGATGTCCCTGATGTTATTGGCAGCATTGATATCCGCATTCATAGAAAATCCACAG
>MPMN01000002.1 GCA_002238525.1 Flavobacteriaceae bacterium bin25 | reverse complement strand
GGCCTGATACGGGTTATCAAATACAATCCTGGGGAGGAAACTGTGGTATCCTGACCAAGAGTGGGAATTCAGTCACCTTCACTGCGACAAAAAGTTGCTCTACCAGTGTATCCTTTGAAAAGGTATCGTATACCATCACTACAGATGCAGGTGATGGAGGTTCTATTACTGGAAATCAATCCGTAGAGCATGAAGAATCGGTAATCATCACTGCAATGCCTGATAGGGGTTATCAAATCAGTGGATGGTCAGGAAGTTGTGGTACCTATAGCAAGACAACCAATCCGATATCTATCACTGTTTCCGAGGATTGTTCTATCGGAGTAACCTTTGAAAAGGTATCCTATACCATCACTACAGATGCAGGTGATGGAGGTTCTATAACTGGGGATCAGTCGGTGAAACATGGTGAATCGGTGCGTATCACTGCAACACCTGATACGGGTTATCAAATACGATCCTGGTCAGGGAGTTGTGGCACCTTTTCCAAATCTACCAATCCAGCATCGATCGCAGGCTCTGAGGATTGTTCTATCGGAGTAACCTTTGAAAAGGTATCGTATTCCATCACCACAGATGCGGGTGATGGAGGTTCTATTACTGCAAATCAATCCGTAGAACAGGGTGAATCGGTGAGCATCGTTGCCACACCAAATACGGGTTATCAGGTACAATCCTGGGGAGGGACTTGTGGTAGTTATAGCAAGGGTACCAATCCTGTAACTTTCAATGCTTCCGAAAGCTGTACCATTAGTGTATCGTTTGAACAGGAGGGTACTTCTACTCCTAGTGAGAATCCAGTGGATGACAATACTCCTTCCTCGGGAGATATTAGCATAAGGTATACGATTACCACTAAGGCTGGTATAGGTGGGACGATTATTGGAAATCAATCCGTAGAAGAGGGAGAATCGGTAAGCATTACAGCAACACCTGATACGGGTTATCAAATCAGTGGATGGTCAGGAAGTTGCGGCATCTTTTCCAAATCCGCCAAATCCGCATCGTTCACTGCTACCAAAGATTGTTTTCTATCTGTGGCCTTTGAAAAGGTGTCTTATACCATCACTACAAATGCGGGTGATGGAGGTTCTATTACTGAAAATCAATTAGTAGAGCATGAAGAATCGGTGAGCATCGTTGCCACGCCAATTACGGGTTATCAGATACAATCCTGGGGAGGGACTTGTGGTAGTTATAGCAAGAGTGCCAATCCTGTAACGTTCACAGTAACCGAAGATTGTTCTATTAGTGTATCTTTTGAACAAGAGGATACTTCTACTGTTACTGAGAGTACAAGGGACGATAATAATCCTCCCACGGGAGTTAGTAGCATAACGTATACTATTACCACTAGGTCTGGTATAGGTGGAACGATTACTAAAAATCAATCGGTAGAACAGGGAGAGACGGTAAGCATTACTTCAACACCTGATACGGGTTATCGAGTACAATCCTGGTCGGGGAGTTGTGGCACCTTTGACAAATCCACCAATCCCGCTACTTTCACTGCTACCAAAGATTGCTCTATCAGTGTAGCCTTTGAGAAGGTATCCTATACCATCACTACAAATTCAGGTGCTGGAGGTTCTATTACTGAAAATCAATCCGTAAAACATGGTGAATCTGTGGGTATCACTGCAACTCCTGATACGGGTTATCAAGTACAATCATGGTCGGGGAGTTGTGGCACCTTTGACAAATCCGCCAATCCAGTATCCATCGTTGGCTCAGCAGATTGCTCTATATCTGTATCCTTTGAAAAGGTATCTTATACCATCACTACAAATGCAGGTCTTGGAGGTTCTATTACTGAAAATCAGTCAGTAGGGCATGAAGAATCGGTAAGTATCACTGCCACACCAAATACGGGTTATCGAGTACAATCCTGGTCAGGGAGTTGTGGCACCTTTGACAAATCTGCCAATCCAGTATCCATCACTGGTTCCAAAGATTGCTCTATCAGTGTATCCTTTGAGAAGGTATCTTATACAATAACTATAAGTTCAGGTACTGGTGGAACGATTACTGGAAATCAATCAGTGAAAGATGGCCAATCAGTGAGTATCACTGCAACTCCTGATACGGGTTATCAGATACAATCCTGGGGAGGAACTTGTGGCACCTTTACCAAATCTACCAATCCAGTATCCATCACTGGCTCAGAAGATTGCTCTATCAGTGTATCCTTTGAAAAGGTATCTTATTCCATCACTACAAGTTCAGGCACTGGTGGAACGATTACTGGAAATCAATCAGTGAAACACGGCGAATCAGTGCGTATCACTGCAACGCCCAGTACGGGCTATGAGTTACAATCCTGGGGAGGGTCTTGTGGCACCTTTGCCAAATCTATCAATCCGGTATCCATCACTGGCTCAGGAGATTGCTCTATCAGTGTAGCCTTTGAAAAAGTATCCTATACGATCCTCAGTAGTGTAACATTGGGAGGACAGATTACAGAGACACAAACTATTGGGTCTGGAGCAACAGCAACAGTAGCGGTAACCTTAAACGAAGGGTACATGCTGAGTGCATGGACGGGCACCTGCGGAACATTCAGTTCGGATGATTTAGAGGTTAGTTTTAAAGTAACTAAAGACTGTGCGATTACCGCAAACTTAAAGGAAAAGGAATTGACTACTAGTCTACAAAAACTTGAAAAAGAATCTTATACCATAACTACAGGTGCAGGAACAGGCGGATCTATTACCGAAAATCAATCAGTAGAGCAGGGAGAATCGGTAAGCATCACTGCAACGCCAAGTACAGGCTATCAAATCAGTGCATGGTCAGGAACTTGTGGCACCTTTGCCAAATCCACGAATCCTGCAAGTTTCACAGCAACAGAAGATTGTTCTATTAGTGTATCCTTTGAAAAGGTATCCTATAGCATCACTACAAATGCCGGTGCGGGGGGTTCTATTACTGAAAATCAATCTGTGAAACATGGCGATAATGTCCGCATCACTGCAACGCCTGATACAGGTTACCAAATAGAATCATGGGGTGGAGACTGTGGAACCCTTACCGAGAGTGGAAATTCAGCATCATTCACTGCTACCAAAGATTGTACTATCCGTGTATCCTTTGAAAAGGTATCCTATACCATCACTACAAATGCCGGTGCTGGGGGTTCTATTATTGGAAATCAATCAGTGAAACATGGCGATAATGTGAGCATCACTGCAACGCCTGATACAGGTTACCAAATAGAATCATGGGGTGGAGACTGTGGAACCCTTACCGAGAGTGGAAATTCAGCATCCTTAACTGCTACCAAAGATTGTTCTATTAGTGTAGCCTTTGAAAAAGTATCTTATACAATAACTACAAGTTCAGGAGCTGGAGGAGAAATTACCGAAAAACAATCAATAGAGCATGGTGAATCGGTAAGTGTCACTGCAACGCCGGATATAGGTTATCAAATAAGTGGATGGGCTGGAACCTGTGGGACTTTTACTAAATCTACGAATCCTGCAACCTTCACCGCTTCCGAAGATTGTTCTATTAGTGTAGACTTTGAAAAGGTATCTTATTCCATCACTACAAATGCAGGTGATGGAGGTTCTATTACTGAAAATCAATCTGTGAAACATGGCGACAATGTCAGCATCACTGCAAATCCTGATACAGGTTATCAAATACAATCATGGGGTGGAGACTGTGGAACCCTTACCGAGAGTGGAAATTCAGCATCTTTCACCGCTTCCAAAGATTGTTCCATCAGTGTAACTTTTGAAAAGGTATCCTATACGATTACAACAAGTGCAGGTACTGGCGGAACGATTACTGAAAATGAATCAGTAGAGCATGGAGGATCAGTGAGTATCACCGCAACGCCCAGTACAGGCTATCAAATACAATCTTGGGGAGGGTCATGTGGAAGCTTTGGAAAGAATACGAATACAGTTTCCATTACCGCTACCAAAGATTGTACAATCAGTGTAGACTTTGAAGAGGTTGATAGTCAACAACAAAGTCAGGAAAATACTAATGTTCAACAACAAGGACAGGGAAATGTTGAGAATCCGATTGAACTTGATGCAAACGGAGTTACCGTAAAAGTTAAGTCAGGTCTTGCACAAGCGGACTATGTGGGACGAACTGGATATATAGATTACCAAGATAGTAGAGGGAGAGTGGAGTACACCATTGTGGATGCTGATATGCTTAAAACACGAATTAAAAACGATTTAAGTGTAGAAAATGTAGTTACCACATACGTGACCGATATGCGTAATATGTTTGACGAACCCACTTCCTTCAATCAAGACATCGGTTCCTGGGATACAAGTAATGTGACTAATATGTTTGGGATGTTTGCTGGTGCTTTCGCCTTCAATCAGGACATCGGGAATTGGGATACAAGTAAGGTGACCGACATGAGTCAAATGTTTTGGGATACTACCGCTTTCAATCAAGATATCGGTTCTTGGGATGTCAGTAATGTGACTAGTATGCATCGGATGTTTCTTGGTGCCAAATCTTTCAATCAAGATATCGATTCTTGGGATGTCAGTAATGTGACTAGTATGGATCAAATGTTTTCCAGTGCTTTCGCCTTCAATCAAGACATCGGTTCTTGGGATGTCAGTAAGGTGACTAATATGTATGGGATGTTTGCTAGTGCTTTCGCCTTCAATCAAGACATCGGTTCTTGGGATGTCAGTAAGGTGACTAATATGTATGGAATGTTTTTTTATACTAACTTTTTCAATCAGGACATCGGTTCTTGGGATACAAGTAAGGTGATTAATATGGGTAGTATGTTTAGTGGTGCTAGATCTTTCAATCAAGATATCGGTTCTTGGGATACAAGTAAGGTAACCGATATGAATAGGATGTTTGCTTATGTTTTCGACTTCAATCAAGATATCGGTTCTTGGGATACAAGTAAGGTGACCAATATGTATGAGATGTTTTACAAAGCTACCGCTTTCAATCAAGACATCGGTTCTTGGGATACAAGTAAGGTAACTAATATGGACAGTATGTTTGAAGATGCTGCCGCTTTCAATCAAGATATCGGTTCTTGGGATGTAAGTAATGTGACTGATATGAGTGGGATGTTTCGAAGTGCTGCCGCCTTCAATCAAGATATCAGTAGCTGGAATGTTAATATGGTAGCTCTTTGCTCTTATTTCTCATACGGTAGCGGACTCACACAAGCGAATAAACCCAATTTCGATAATTGTAATGAATAAAGTAAGAGACAAACGATTATTTATTTGTGTTATCAGTAAATGAAGCCCATTTTAAGATGGTTTGAAAATCATTATGCAAGTTTGTCATAATATATATTATATTTGTTAAATACATGTCTTTGATGAGAAATTGAAGATGAGTAATTCACTAAATGTTTGGTATATATATTTATGATTAATAGGATAGGTTATGGGTAATATTTTCATATGTGTAGCACTTATTTGTAGTTTTTTTATGGGAAATATCTAATTTTCATCCTACGAACACCAATTGAGAAGAATTACAATATCATCAGATGACAAATATTATGGTGTTCAAAGGAAAACAATATGCAAGAAAGTATAAAAAATACTCAAAAAAGAGTGAAAGTCGGGATTAAAGCTTTAGAAGGCCTAGAATAAATCAAATGATTGATCAGCTGGATGCTGAACGCATAAAATCCATTACAAGATATGAGTTATACACCAAAACCTTTATGAGTAATTATAATGTATGAATAGTATCAATTTCATATTATGCAGATATGAAAAGCAAAACTTAAACGAGTCCCATCAAACCATAGCTTCAAGTGCAGTTATGCTTATTTGAGAAAGAGAGTATATTTTTATTCAGAAATTCTAAGCTTTAGTAAAAATCTACCCTTACTCTAAAAAGTCCATAGTTTCATCAATCTGGTTGACAATTTGAGAAAGAAGGTTGTCTTGCTGTAGTAAATCCAGCGTGCGTTCCAACAGCAAAAGTTTCACACTTTTTTACTCCGCCCACCTTCCAATCGGATATATCCTGATTGAAGTCCTCAGCTTCCCAAAACATCCTAGTCATATCAGTCACATTACTGACATCCCAAGAACCGATGTTTTGATTGAAGTCCTCTGCTTGCCAAAACATCCAATGCATATCAGTCACCTTGCTAACATCCCAAGATCCGATGTCTTGATTAAATCGTCGAGCACGACTAAACATTGATCTCATATTGGTCACCTTGCTAACATCCCAAGAACCGATATCTTGATCAAAGGAAGTAGCTTGCGAAAACATATCTTGCATATCAGTCACCTTGCTAACATCCCAAGAACTAATATCTTGATCAAAGGAAGTAGCAGACAAAAACATATAGCTCATATCGGTTACTTCACTGACCTTCCATGAGCTGATATCTTGATCAAAGGCAGTCGCATGGGCAAACATCCAAGACATATCAGTCACATTACTAACATTCCAAGATCCGATGTCTTGATCGAAGGCATCAGCTTCAGCAAACATCCGGTACATATTAGTCATATTAGTCACATTACTAACATTCCATGAGCCGATGTCTTGATCAAAGAAAGTAGCTACCGCAAACATCTCACTCATATCGGTTACACTGCTAACATTCCAAGAACCGATGTCTTGATCAAAGAAAGTAGTTGCCGAAAACATCCGGTACATATTAGTCACATTACTAACATCCCAAGAACCAATATCTTTATTGAAGGAAGTTTCATAGAAAAACATCTCACTCATATTGGTCACATTGCTAACATTCCAAGATCCGATGTCTTGATCAAAGAAAGTAGCTGCCGAAAACATCCGGTACATATTATACTATTTAAATGCTATATTTACTCATAAAGGTTTTAGTATATAATACCATTTAAACACTGAATTCACTCATAAAGGCTTTGGTGTATAATTCATATCCTGTAATGGATTTGATGAGTTCAGACTTCAGTTGCGTAATCATCTCCGTTATTTTTTTCTTTAGAGATTCAAGATCTTCAAAGAATTTCATAGCCACTCTTTCTTTCATCCATTGCCATACCTTTTCAGCAGGATTAAGTTCTGGGGTATAAGGAGGAATTCTGATGAACGCAATGTTTTCTGGAATGGTCATATTCTTAGAAGCATGAAAACCAGCATTGTCTATAATGAGGATTTTAAGTTCTTTTGGATTTTGTTTGCTCAATTCTTGTAGAAAACCCTCGAAAATATCATTAGACACTGATGATGTTTTCCAATAGAAGCTATTTCCTGTAATAGGTGAAAAGCATCCCCATAACCAAAACGATTGATAGCTGTGCTGATACTTACCAATATGCTTGACACCTTTGGAAACCAACACCTGCTTTTGTTTGGTCATTAATCCGAAACGAGATTCATCTTGAAAATAAAGATTGAAGGAATCAAACTTATTCTTAGCTGTACTGCTTTTAATTTCACGCAGTTTACTTGGAAGTTTCTCTTCTTTAAAGGTCAGTTCAGCATCTTTATCTTTTTGTATGATGAGATTTTCTTGAAACAATCAGCACACTATTGTGGTGTTTCCGACAATGATTATAAAGGACTTGATAACTTATATTGGATTGGTGATTTTTATGCACCCATGCTAATAACTCAACATAACTAGTTATCGTTGTTGTAGGATCTGCAAGCATAGATGCTATGGCTTGTTTGGTTTGTTCGGTTATCCAGGGCGGAATACCTCCTCGCTTTCTGATAGCAAGCAATTCCTCTAAACCGCCTTGTTCATATAACCTAAGCCAATTGTAAATAGTCTTACGGCAAACCTTAAGCTTGGGAACTAAATCCTTAGTATAAATCACTTTCCCCTGTTTTATCAACAGAAGCATCTTAACCTTACTTCTATTGGGGAGGTTCTTTTGCTTGGGCATGGACTTCTTCAGTTCATGCTCGCTCTCTTGTACTTGTATGTCCATTTTTTTAGCCATGTTGAAAATTTAATAAGTTAATGGTTGGTATCATATAAATATAGTAGTATAATCCTATCTTCAAGAGTTTCTGATAGAGTTTAGCAAACAAAATTCTAAAAATTTAATTTGAGTAAATGTAGTGTTTAAATGGTTTAATATAAATATAGTAGTATAATCCCATCTTCGAGAGTTTCTGATAGAGTTTAGCAAACAAAATCCTAAAAAACTTATACTTTGAGTAAATATAGTGTTTAAATGGTATTAATTATGATAGATTTCAACACATTTTTTAATCATTCTGTTTTTACCCCTAATGATCAAGATAAACTGGTTAGTTTAATTTTTTAATATATAGCTATAAAAAGTATAGTATTTGGTAACTTTGCACTCCAATATATTGAGATTCGTTTTGGCGGGTAGATTGCTTATTCTTATTAATTCAGAGAAATTTTTGTTAACTTGACAATGTGGAGTTCGCATCAATGATTATGAAACTCAATAGCTGGAAATAAAACATTATAAAATGAAACCTAACTTCTTCAATTTAGACGGAAAAAAAGCCGAAACTCAAGCATCTTATTCGCTTTCTACCGAAACAGACGAGTTTAAGCGTCTGATTATGCATATAACAGAATCGGACAAAGAAAATTTTGATCAATTAAAAAAGAAATATTTACAACGTACCCATAACTACTTAAAGGCTGGGTCAAATGCCGGATTTTTTAGTCTTTGTGTTGATCATTTGATTTCTAATCATGAACTTTCAAAACTCCCAAATCAGTATGTCCGGTTTATATCTCGTAGAGGTAAGAGACCGAAGATAGATTCTAAACGTCGTGATGTTTCGTTGCAATTGAACATTGAACAAAAGTATTATATCAAGTATTTGGCTTTAATGTTTCATACTACTGAAGGGTCACCTGATGTAAGTACGGCCCAGTTTTTCTCTACTTTTGTTGATTTAATTAAAGATCTTCATATTCCGTAGTCTCTTGCTGAAATGATCATTTCAGTTGGATAACTTGATATTATCACAGTTTTTGGCAAGCAGCCAGATGATCTGAGCTAGGTGTGCATTCTGTGGTTTATTCTGCTTCTTACGAGCTTTGGAATCCTATACTTCTCTTTAATTTCTTCATCATTAGATAATCTGTCTAAAATCGTTTGATGAAATTTCTTTTCATCTTTTGGGTTAATACTATATTTACACTTATAATACTCAACAAATTTATAAATTTTCTATATGGTGGCTAAAAAATTGACGTACAAGTAAAAGAGAGCGAGAGAGAACTAAAGAAAATCTTGCCAAAACAAAAGAACATCTGAAAATTATCAGAATTTGTTGTCTTTGCAGCTAAATCTGTTAACCCGAGTTAACCTATTTACACAGATTTTGGCACACTCCCTTTCCCCCATCTTTGAAACCAAATCTGCTAAACCACTTCTACCTATGTACACATTCTTTGGCACACTATGACTCATCCATTTTGGCCAACTCCGATGTACAATCAAAACTTTATCCTAAAAATCTAGCTATGAACTTATTCTAAACTTAAGTATCTTGCAAATACAAAAAACATAATATAACTAAACATCAAAACAATTTACCTCTTTCTAAATAACCAAAAAAATCAGGGTATGTAATGTCGCGTTGGCGAGTTGATCATGGCGACGAGTTCGTTCTGGGTGGAGTGGAACAAGGAAAGATAGGGCGTAGCTATGATACCAAGAAAAAGAAAGCGGTAACGGCGGTACAGCTAACCAAGGAGGGAAAGCTTAGGCGCATGTATGCCCTGGGCATAGAAGATTTCTCGTCCCGCTCCCTTGAGTCCATCTTTGCCAACCATATTAGTAAGTCTGCCCAGATAACCACCGACAAGTGGAAAGGATATATACCAATAGCCAAGGCTTATAACATTACCCAGATGGAGAGCAACTATGGACTCAACTTCAAGGCTCTTCATACGATGAACCACCAGATAAAGTCTTGGATACGTACTACTTATTCATGGGTGAGCGACTTTCATCTGGATAGATACTTCAACGAGTTCTGCTATACCAATCGTTCACAGAGTAAAGAGACGATATTCAACAATCTAATCACAAAGATGGTCAACAAGGAAAAAGTCTATCAAAAATATCTGGTATAGCGAAAATGATGACCTCAATAAAATTATTCAAGTGCGTTCATTTAATCCAAGTTTTATTTTGTGAGCAGTTTATCTGAAATTGAATGTGGAAAAATAATTTTATGCTCTTAATTTTAATCATTACAATTAATGTATTTTTGAGGGCCTATAAATATCAAATGAACATTTCTCCTGACTCATTACCAAAAATATTTGATTCCCCCAAAAAAATACATAAATCTATACACCCGCAAAATCTTTCCGGATTAATTTGCGGTGATGTTATAAAGGTATTAAATGCCCACAATAGTTCCTCTTTATATGATCTTATTATAGCTGATCCTCCATATAATATCGGCAAAGATTTTGGCAATGGTGATGAGAAAAAATCTACAGAAGAATATGTTCATTGGTCCAAAGAATGGTTGTCTTTATGTTTTAAACTATTAAAAGATGATGGCATTATTTATGTGTATGGTTTTTCTGAGATACTAGCTCATCTATCTGTATTATTCCCCTTAAAGAGCCAACGTTGGTTGATTTGGCACTACACGAATAAGACTGTTCCATCATCAAAATTTTGGCAAAGGTCACATGAAAGTATTCTTTGTCTCTGGAAATCAGATTTTGTACCAAAATTAAAAACAGATCAAATCAGAGAGCCTTATACCAATGGATATAAAATAAATATCGGCAAATCAAGAGCTGGAACTAAATCCAGATTTGGTGGCGGGAAGAAAACTATTTATCGCGATTATGGGGGCGCTTTACCACGTGACGTTTTAAAAATTCCAGCACTTGCTGGTGGTGCAGGATCGTCCGAAAGATGGTTTATGTGTTATGATTGTGATAGAGAAGTTTTTCATCCTTCGGAGATAAAGAATCATCGAAAATGTCGGATAATGAAACATCCTACTCAGAAGCCGATGCAATTAACCAAAAAACTTATTCAATCGGCAATAAGCAAAAATTCTTTTTCTCAAAGCAGATTGCTTATTCCATTTGCCGGTTCTGGTTCTGAATGTGTTGTTGCAAATGAAATGGGCATAAAATGGTGTGGAATTGAAATGAATAAAGAGTATATTGAATTCGCAAATAAATGGATAAAACAATCTAATGTATAAATTAACACCACGAATGGAGCAAAATCTCCGTCAATTAATCAAACGGTATCATGACTTAGTAGATGGAAAGAGATGTGAGTCTTGGCAATTAGAAGAGTTTATTGTCAAAGCTATTCGATCTGACACGACAGCGAATCATCTTCCGAAATGGAAGGAAGGAGGTCATGATGATAAGAAAGATATATTGATTATAGAAAATGGCAAAAAACACCATATACAAGTAAAATCAGGTCAGTTCAATAAAAACAATTCCATATTAACACTTTCTGGGTATAGACTGGGCAGATTTAAAGGAGATTTTGGTAAAATAACTGAATACTTAAATGGAAAAACTGCTAATTATATTGCAACGCCTTATAGAAAAGTTGATGATGCTTCTGGAAGGTCTCATATTTATCGTCTCTGCTATATCAACCATTACATATTGGGAGAAATAGACAGTAATAATTGGAGAAAACAAGGTGCTTCTTATAAAAACCAGAATCAATATGGTGTGATATTTAGTTTAAGCCCTTCAATGAGTTGGCAAATTTGGTGGAAAATTCCGATATCTTGTATCGATATGACCGATGAATTCACTGATGGTCGTATAATTTCATCGTAAAAATAGTGACAATGATGCGATGTTGGCATATTGTCATTACCTGCAACTAAAATATGGATCAACTATCTTTTGATGTGGAAGTCAATGATTATGCAAGGTCATTCAATAACAGTTTTAAAAAATTAGATTGCATTGAGGAAATACTGTGTATAAAGGCAATACTTCATGATTTATTGCATGAAAAGAAACAATGGAAATTATGGATAGAGAAACGTAAAAATCATGTGTTTATAGATGTATTATTCAATGTATATACTACATGGGCGGATTGGGATTCAGAAGGGGTATATAAGATTAAAGGAGAAATATCTTTATACAAACAGCCCTACGAAGGTCCTTTTAAAAATCCTCAAAAAAAAGTCTTCACATTGATGACTTATGCTAATAATGGACAACTTTTAGGCGCACATAAAAATGACTATCTCTCTTCTTTGTTGCAGGGCAAAGATTATATTGTCATAGCAAAATACTTTCTAGGTCAATACACTAAATCCATTGCACATTTTATTTATGATATCTTGATTAATTCAAGAATTTAGATTTAAGGATATTCTCCTTCTAAAAGAAAAGAAATCTGACATGCGGGGGAATTTGCCCCGAACCCCTGTTTTAAAACGGATACAATTTTTGGTTGTAGATTCAAGTCACTAATCCCGACTTTCGCACTTTTTTGAGTAATTTATATCACTTAAACACCTGTATTTCAATTTTATAGATGATATATTTTGAATTTATTTTGTGAAAAATGTGTCCATGTAAAATTCTTATTTTTGTTGTTTATTTAATTGAATATATTTGTAACATATTTTATAATTCCATGTCATATTACATCGAAGTCGTATCCAATAGAAAATACAGACCAACCACTCTACTCCGTAAAGTCTGGAGAGAAGGAAAGTCAAAAGAAAAACCATAGCCAATTTGAGCGACTTTCCTCCCTCTGTTGTAGAGGGCTTTAAAGCAGCTCTCAAAGGAGTTGTAGTCTACAAGGATATTTCCAAAGCCTTCCCCATCAAAAGATCTTTACCTCATGGGCATATAGCTTGCATTCTGGGATTGGTCCAAAAACTGAAGTTTGATCGCCTTCTCTATAGAGAATCTAACCGAACGAGAAACATCGCTCTTGGTGCTATTATCATGAGGATTCTTTCTCCTCTTTCCAAACTAGCTACCGCCCGTCTGTTGTCTGAACCTACCGTTACCACCAGTATAGGGGCTTTATTGAATCTGGGAAAGGTTGATGTCCATGAAGTATCAGATAGTGCCATAGAGAAACAGGACAACAGAACTACAGAAGATGGTCATCCTGTACATAGCTTCAAAACCCTGATGAAAGATCTGGGAACCTTGACGTTGAATGAGGTAAGTCCGCCTGGAAATCCTGACCAAGTGATTCATGTAATGTCTCAGGCAATGGAGATTCAACGGAGGGTATTAGTACTTATTGGTATTGATCAGAAAAAAAATGTTTCCAGTAAAGTAACAGTTGGAAATGGCACCTTTTTCAGGCCTGGTAAGGTTTTTGGGCGTATTTCGACCCGAAAGTCAGGATTAATAGGTTAAATCTGTAATGGTCAAACAAATAATTGTATCAATCTTAGACTGTGGATTCTCAATTAGTTTGGAAGATTTTCCCGTATTCTAAGCCACCCTGCCTTGAGAGGGTCGGTTGGTCATGGCAATAAACGTTCTTGATACATTATAAAGATATCAAGAATCCTTAATCACATCATAGGTTTTTGGGTAATTTATTTTAGAAGATTTGATGTGAAAAATATCGTCATCAATATTTGAAAATACTTTCCATTTATCTAACTCTGTAGAAATAACTAAAAAATAGTCTGCGTTTTCGATACCGCATTTACCTATCTTGGTCTACATTGATTCAGAGATTCTAAAACCAACTCCAATCAAAATTTCTTTAACATCTAAACCCATTTCAACAGTAAAATGAAAAACAGCCTGAACATGGGAAGAATCATTTTTGAATTTAGATATCTTTTTAATATCTTCAGCAACCTTTTTCAACTCAAAGGACCCTTTGTTTTCTTGAAGAATCAGATAATCCCCTTTAATACCTACAGAATCAACATAAGTCCTTGATTGTTTTCTACCCGATTTGGGGTCAGCAAGAATTGGAGTGTCTGACTGTGCGCCAGGATAACTAACAGAAACAGGAATTATATTATTTAACCTAAAGACTTCATTCATTGTAATATAAGTAATGTCATCCTCACTTAATGTTTTCCTATCTCGAATGACTGAGACTTTAGGGAAAAATTGATAATCCCATTCTGCAATCACATTATCCCAAGTTAAAAATAATTCGGAATCTGCCCCATTACTTAAGTACAAACAACTAGAGTTTTCGAAAATGTTTCGTAGCTCAGAGTTGAAATTAGGAAAATTCCGTTCAACATAATCAGAAATATCATAGACGTCATCCTCCGTTCCCTGTACAATATCCATTAGTTCATTAGGGGATGGAGCGGACAAACCTTTCAAAAGAAAATCAATAAGATTAACTTTTCCTATAAAATCAATAGAACTTAGTTCTTTTCGAATCTCCTTTTCTCCACGAGCTGACTTAAACCAACTTTCAGAAGTGATATCAAAAACTATTTTGGAAACGAAGTAAGTATCATTTCCTCCAAAAAAGGTGTTGTAATGAAAAAGCATGCCTCTTTCAGGGTCTATTGCATGCCCCATTCTATTGAACTTTAGGGGCAATTTAATCATTTATCTAGTCAGAAAGAGGGGGATTTTCTCCCTCTTTTCTGATAAAATTTAAGTTGCATTTGTTCTCCTCATAAAGTTGCATTAGTGACTTGAGTCTGCACTCAAAAAAGTGCGAAAGTCGGGTCTAATGGAACCATCTTTTTTGATCGTACGGTTCGAATAATGCGGGTAAAGTGATTATTATGCCGCGCTTGGTATTAGAGCTCGGTATAGATGATTTCTAAGGTTGGTTCTTTTTCTCCTAATATGCTTTGAGGGTTGGATCCAATCAAAATAACACCCAGAGGATTGATGATAGCCGATTGAGGAAATTCTTTGACAGGAGCTTGATTATCATTCCAAATGGCTTGACTACTGATGGTATTATTTATATCAGAAATGGCAACCAGTCCAAGTTCTACGTTTTCAGCACCATCTCGTAAAATGTTATAAATATGATCAGTTAGGCGAAACTTATATGAAATAGGATTTCCGCTATCATCTGTTTCCAAAATACCTCCGAATTGCTCTCTATTTGGGTCAGGGTCTCTGCTGTTTTGACTGTTTATTGAGGACTTGCTATAGTCGCTCAAAGGCATTCCAGTTTTTAAATTATACAGGTAAAGCCTCTCGGCTAATAAGAATTCTTTTGGAGTGCTCGGGTCAACATAACAGACCAGATTGGCCTCATTAATCAACCAATTGTTTTTCTTAAGATCTTCAATGATCCCATTGATTTCATCATCAACAAGGTTGTCAAACAAACGTAAAGATCCATGAAAATGCCCTCCTTGAATATAGATTCTGTCGACTGATTGCCCCTGATTTGAAGCGACAATCCGCTCGGAAATTTCTTCGTCAAAAGAATTGTTTTCAAGAATATTTAAACGCAATCCATTGACATTGATCAGGTATTGACCCTTATCAACAATTACCGTGTTTGATGATTCATCGTTTTTGTTGTATTGATAGTCGATTCGGATTACAGCATTGTTTATATCAAGAATTAGATACAAATCATCAGTAAAAGTATCTACCTCAGGTTGGATGATAATTCCTTTGAAATACTCTCTGAACTTTCCTGCAGTTTCAAAATATTCACTTCCCTCCATAGAAATGATTCGTTCTTGAAAAAACTCTTTATCCAAAGGAATCCTTATTCTAGGTGTCAAACGAGTTTCAGCCCTAGTAGTCTCATCTACATCTGGAGTATCAGGATTATCCGTTTCATAATTGATTCTGACTTCTTCAAAATTTAATTTTAGCCTATGATCGGCCAAAAGAGCACCGGTGAATCCCTGTTTGGATAAATCCTGATCGGTATAGTATACCTCTTGTGATTCAAAATTATTAGAAGGATCTAGCTCGTTTAGAAAGTAGGTAAGCTCATAGACCTTAAGATTGAAAGAAGCAAAGCGATTACCATAAATCGAATCAATTGCATATACTGAATTCTCTGGATCGTAATTAGCATTGTCGGAATCATCAGAATCAGGTATGCCATCACCATCACTGTCCGAAGAGAGTGGGTTTGTGTTTCCCTGACTTTCTGCAAGATCAGATATCCCATCTCCGTCTGTGTCACTATTGGGATTAGTAGCATCTGAATCCAATGAATCAATCACTCCATCATTATCCTCGTCTATTTGATTGGTAAAAAAAGGTAGTTCAAGAAATACTTGAGTCACCTGTTCATCTTCCTGTATGGCATTTTCCTGGCGGTCTTCTTGAGACTGTCGAAAAGAACCAAAGCGTGGGTTTGGACTAATGGTCAAAGCCGAGATAATCTTGGCAGTACTGATTCCAAAAATAGGATGTTCAATTTTCCCAAGTTGTGCAGTAGGTAACCCATTGGCCTGAACAGATTGATTCCTTTTCTGATAAGTGTATACCGGAAAGCGCTGTTTTCCCGAAACGAATTGCTGGCTTTCAAAAAGGCGTTTACCTACCGGATGAAAATCTGTTTCACATCCGCTAAATAGGAAAGACAAAACTACCAATGACAATAGAGGATAAAAAATAAAACGCAACAACTTAAGAAGGGTTATGAAAATTCACGATTGAAAAAATCGACTACATTACTGTCCTGTAGTGATTCTTGGGAAGTCAAAAAAGGTTTTTTTTGGGTTTTTATTAATTCAATAATTTTTTTCTCAATTCCCTCTTCTGCCAAAACGATTCCATCAGAATAAGTAACAGCAATTTCTAATAGTTTTCTAATAGTTAAAGAAGGCGAATCCTCTAAACCGATTCCAGTAATACCATCAAATTCAAGCTTTTTATTGAACTCAGAATCTAACTTTTCTGAAAAAGCATCCCTATACAAGGAAGTGATGATTTTACTGTTGGTAAATAACAATTCGTTTTTATAATAAGTTTTTAAATAAAGTGGGAGTAAGGAAGTAAACCATCCATGTAAATGGATATAATGAGGAGCCCAATTTAATTTTTTTACCGTTTCAATGACTCCCTTGGCGAAGAAAATCATTCGCTCATCATTGTCAGTATAGTATTTTCCTGACAAATCTTTGAGGTATCCCTTGCGATTGAAATAGTCATCACTATCAATAAAATATACCTGCATTCGGAGCTTAGGGATAGAAGCTACTTTGATATACAAGGGCATATCATAGTTATTAATTACCAAGTTCATACCTGAAAGCCTTATTACCTCGTGTAGCTGATGCCTTCGTTCATTAATAGAACCATAACGCGGAATGAAAATTCTAGTTTGTCCCCCAGCAAGATTGATGCTCTTCCCCAGCTCAAAAGACTTAATAGCCGAACTAGATTGAGGCATATAGGGCACCACATCGGACGATATTATTAATACCCTCTTGTTTTTTAAGACCTTTGATTTGGCACGCATACCGGAGCACAAAGTTAAGAAAACTATGATACTTTGCCTAATCCAAAGTAATTTGCCAAGAATTATCCAAGTGGAATGAATCTCTTTGAAAACAAATATGAACTTCAAGAGCAATTGAACAAATTGAATTTTTCATCTTTGGGATTTGTGCCCACAATGGGGGCACTACATCAAGGACATTTAAGTCTACTAGAACGTTCAATTCAAGACAACAATTTAACGGTGCTGAGTCTCTTTATAAACCCTACTCAGTTTAATAATCTCCAAGACCTAGAAAACTATCCGAAGACATTCAATCAAGATATCACAATACTTAATCGGTATAGAAAAAATATTTTGATCTTCATGCCAAATACCTATGAGATCTATGGAAAACACGTCAGAGCAGAGCAGTTTGATTTACAATACCTAGATAAGCATATGGAAGGGAAATCCCGACCAAATCACTTTCAAGGAGTAATAACGGTGATGAATATATTGCTGAAAATCATCAACCCAACTAAAATCTATTTGGGAGAAAAAGATTTCCAGCAGCTACAAATAATTCGATTGATGAGGGAAAAACTAAACTGGAAAACCAAAATTATTGGCTGTCCTACAATTCGAGAATCCGATGGACTTGCCATGAGCTCTCGGAATGTTCTGTTATCTCCACCACAGCGTAGAGAAGCCCAATTAATCTATCAGATCTTGAAATTAGCCAAAAAGCAAGTTATGCATATGCCAGTAGAAGAATTGAAAAGGGTAGTAACAAAAAAAATAAACCAAACCCAATATCTTGAATTGGATTATTTTGAAATAATAGAAAAAGATTTTCTTCAACCTGTTTCTGAGTTAATCAAAGGCAAGTCATATCAATGTTGTATAGCCGTTTATGCTGGCGATATTAGACTGATAGACAATCTTGCGGTCAGCCTATAAAGCCAAAATTCCCAAGCCTAGAATGGTATCTTTGTAGGCGGTAAAATGCAAGAAATGCTGGTTGAAGTACTGAAGTCAAAAATCCATCGGGTCCGCTTGACTGATACAAATCTAAACTATATCGGGAGCATCTCTTTGGATGAAAATTTAATGGAAGCAGCTGGTCTGGTTGATGGAGAAAAGGTCCATGTGCTCAATGTCAACAACGGCAATAGGTTAGAAACCTATGTCATCAGAAGCCAGACACCCGGTGAAGTAGCTCTTCATGGGCCTGCCTCTAGGTGGGCTGAAAAAGGAGATGTTCTCATCATTGTTAGTTATGCTCAAATGGATATTGATAAAGCCAGAAGTTTTCTTCCTCGAATCATCTATCCTGACGAAAAGACCAATCAGCTATCCAATTCTCAGAATTGAAAAATAAAAAAATACTTGTCAAATTGGCCAAAATTTTTTTGCCTTTGGCCTTGGGAGCATTCTTTATCTTTTTGACCTTTGAAATTACCACAGACCAAGAGCGTCAAAAAATTATTGGGTATATGTCGCAAACTCCAATTTGGGTGATTGTATTGTCTTTGCTCTTTGGATTACTCAGTCACTTATCAAGATCAATTCGATGGAACTATATGCTTGCGCCTATGGGTTACAAACCTAGAATCATTAATAATTTATTATCAATAATGGTGGCTTATTTAGGAAACCTCGGAGTTCCAAGAAGTGGAGAAATCCTTCGAGCTTCCACAATCGCTACATATGAAAGAGTACCCTTTGCTAAGGCGATTGGAAATATTATAGCCGAGCGCATAATAGATTTATTGATGCTGATTATATTTATTGCTGTTGCACTAGTTTTGAATTTTCAAGTCATCGGGCAACTCTTGGTAGAGAAGAGTTCAGTTAATTGGATTAGAATTTTTTTGATAGTGGTTATAGTTGCATTGGTCGTTTTCTATCCATTACGTTTTTTATTCAATAGGGTTACAGAAAAAAAAAAGGTGTTCATTCAGAAATTTGGAAGAGAATTTGTGGCCGGAATCAAAGTACTGATTCAGATGCCTGATAAAGCTATTTATCTGATGCATTCGGTATTTATTTGGGTGATGTATTTTATGATGTTTTATATCGTAAAATTTGCCTTTGACGATGCTTCTCAACTTGGAATAGGAGCTCTATTGCCGGCGTTTATTGTAGGGGCATTGACTATTGCAACCACTAACGGTGGCTTGGGTATATACCCACTGGCGGTGGGAGGTTATTTAACTTCGTTTGGGATGGCACAAGAATCAGGTTTGGCTTTTGGCTGGATCGTATGGACTACACAGACTGTTTTGATAGTGGTTTTTGGAGGTCTGGCTTTTGTGGCCTTACCCATAGTGAATCGAAATAATAAACATAGAAAAAAATCCGGTGAGTAGATCGAAAACCGCTTATGTATGTCAAGAGTGTAGTACACAATATGTCAGATGGCAAGGACAATGTAATTCATGCAAGCAATGGGAAACTATTGTCCAAGAAGAGCTGGAGACCAAAGCCAAGAAAGCATGGGATCGAAATGAACATGCTACAAAAAGTTCAAAGCCAATAAAAATTGACCAGATTGATCTTCGCAAGCGACCTAGAATAATAACTCAGAACAAGGAATTTGATCGGGTAATAGGTGGAGGTTTGGTTCCTGGGTCAATGGTATTGATAGGAGGAGAACCAGGTATCGGAAAGTCAACCCTTCTATTACAAATATCTTTGGATGCTGAAGAAGTAGTTCTTTACATAAGTGGTGAAGAAAGTGTTGAACAAATCAAACTTCGTGCAGATCGAATTGGAGGGAACAAAAAAAACTGTTATGTCCTTGCAGAAACCAAGCTTGAATCCATATTTGAGCATATCAATCGACTCTCTCCTGGACTTGTGGTTGTTGATTCGATACAAACTCTTGTTTCCGCTAGAGTGGATTCGATAGCTTCATCAATAACCCAGATAAGGACTTGCACTTCTGAATTATTAGAGTTTTCAAAAAAAACACTCATCCCGGTGGTTTTGATTGGACATATTACCAAGGAAGGTCAGCTAGCGGGACCCAAAGTTTTGGAGCATATGGTTGATACAGTACTGCTCTTTGAGGGAGATCAAAACTATTCGCATCGTCTATTGAGGACTCAAAAAAACCGATTTGGACCAACTTCAGAAATCGGGATATACCAAATGCACAGCAATGGTTTGACAGAGGTTGAAAATCCAAGTAGATTATTGATTAGTCAAAAAGACAGTCATTCAAGTGGCTATGCAATCGGAGTAACAGTTGAGGGGATACGCCCTCTTTTGATAGAAGTACAAGCTTTGGTGAGTACCGCTGTTTATGGTACCCCCCAGAGAAGTAGTACAGGGTTCAACAGTAAAAGACTCAATATGCTGCTGGCTATTTTAGAAAAAAGGGTTGGCTTTTCACTTGGGACCAAGGATGTTTTTATCAACATAACGGGAGGAATTAAAGTGGAAGAGCCTGCCATTGATTTGGCGGTTGTGATGGCCGTGCTTTCGAGTTATTACGATTTGACTATTCCTCAATCGACTTGTTTTGGGGCGGAAATTGGACTTTCGGGAGAAATCAGAGCTGTCCCGAAAATAGAGATCAGGATAAAAGAAGCCCAAAAAAGAGGGTATAAAGAATTTGTCATGTCAAAACACAATGAATCTGTAGAGGAAATACATGATATCAAACTCTACCAGTCGGAAAGAATAGAAAAGGTGATTCAACATTTCTTCAGACCTTAATTCTTCATCAATTTTATCTACTATTGACAAAGCATATCAATAAACTTCAACTTATGGAAAAAATAATCAAGAATTTTTTAAAAGAAGTGGAGCAAAGAAACCGGAACCAGCCTGAGTTTATGCAGGCTGTGGCTGAGGTGGCTGAAACAGTGTTGCCCTACATTGTTTCGAGGGATATTTATTTTGGTCAAAATATCTTGTTGCGTATGGTTGAGCCAGAAAGGGTTATTTCGTTTCGGGTCGCCTGGGTAGATGAAAGTGGTGAAATCAGAGTAAACCGAGGATATCGTGTGGAGATGAATTCGGCTATTGGACCTTATAAAGGAGGGCTTCGATTTCATCCCAATGTAAATTTGAGTATTCTGAAATTTTTGGCTTTTGAACAAATTTTTAAAAACGCCCTAACAACTTTGCCCATGGGTGGTGGAAAAGGGGGTTCTGACTTTGATCCAAAGGGAAAATCCGATCTTGATGTGATGCGATTTTGCCAGAGTTTTATGACCGAACTGGCTCGACACATAGGGCCAAACAGAGATATTCCTGCCGGAGATATAGGAGTCGGCAGCCGAGAAATCGGCTATATGTTCGGGCAATACAAGCGACTCCAAAACGAATTTACAGGTGTTCTCACAGGAAAAGGACTTACCTGGGGAGGATCCCTAATTCGATCGGAAGCCACAGGATATGGAGTGGTATACTTTGTTGAAAATATGCTCAATAACATCGGGGATAGTGTCAAAGGGAAAACTGTAGTTATCTCGGGATCTGGAAATGTGGCTCAGTACGCTGCTGAAAAAGCTATAATTATGGGGGCGAAAGTTTTAACCATGTCTGATTCTTCTGGTTTTATTTATGATAAAGATGGTATTGATCGTGAAAAGCTGAATTTTATTATTGAATTAAAAAATAAAAAAAGAGCCCGCATCAAAACTTATCTCAACAAATACCCAAAGGCTTTATATTACGAGGGAAAAACTCCCTGGGAGGTAGCGTGTCAAATCGCCCTTCCATGTGCCACCCAAAATGAATTAAACCGAAGGGATGCCCAAGGGTTGATAGCCAATAAATGTATTGCTGTTGGTGAAGGAGCCAATATGCCTTCAACACATGAAGCGATTCATGAATTTTTGAATTCAAATGTACTTTTTGCTCCAGGAAAGGCCTCTAATGCCGGAGGAGTGGCCGTATCCGGTTTGGAAATGGCTCAAAATTCACTCCGAATCAGTTGGACTAGGGAGCAAGTCAATGAAAGACTGAAAGTAATCATGAGAGATATTCACCAGACTTGTTTGGAATATGGCCAAGAAAGCCGAAAGGTAAACTATGTAAAAGGAGCTAATATAGCTGGGTTTGTAAAAGTTGCAGACGCTATGCTATCACAAGGTGTGGTTTAATCTTTAACTTACAGATGCAGATTCTACAAGCACTTATTTTACGAACAATAAAGTATGGGGAGACTAGTCTAATAGCTAACTCCTATACTAAAGAGTATGGTTATCAGTCTTATATTTTGAAGGGAATCCGCCGGAACAAAAACAAAAGAGGTCTTTCAAGGGCATTATTCCAGCCGACCAACATCTTGGAAATCGTTGCCAAAAAATACCCAAATAATAAATTGGGGTATCTCACTGAAGCAAGACTGGGATATCATTACCAATTAATGCAGTATGACTATCAAAAAAAAACAGTTGTATTATTTCTCTTCGAACTCCTTTACCAACTTCTTCGTGAAGAAGGGGTTAATGCCCAGTTATATGACTATATCACTCAAAGTCTAAAATGGTATGATAAAAGCAATAACACCAATGGTTTTTATCTAAAGTTTTTATTAGAGATGACAAAACATTTGGGATATTTACCTGATTTATCTAATCATGATGCACCGTATTTTGATTTTGAAAAGGCACTTTTTTCTCATCAATTACCGAAGGGAAAATATTTAGAGGGACAAGACAAGGATAGATGGAGTTATTTTCTTGGCACAAGTTTTGATGATCTTGATATGAGGGATTTCAGCCCATCGGAAAGAATGGATATGCTGGGGAACATTTTTGACTATTATGGTCATCATTTTTTAGAGTTTAAAATTCCCTGTTCATTAAGAATGCTAGATGAGGTTTTGGTCGAATAGGTTGTGGTTTTCAGTCGGCATTTTTCTTTTTGGAATGTGGACATATTCCCAGAAGATTATTGTCAAAGACCAACAAACAGGACAGCCACTAGAAACGGCGGTTATTCTTGATTCGGAGAACAATGCGGCAATCACTGATATTGAAGGCCAGGCTTTACTGTCAGATTTTGACTCTGATCAGAGTCTTACAGTTTCCTTATTAGGATACGAGGACTACAGTTTTGTATTAGACAAATCCCAGCAACTCATTGAGATTTTTCTCGAACCAGAAAACTTGGATCTTGATGAAGTCGTTTTATCTGTTGCCCGTAGTACTGCTTCTCGCAGCCAGATTGCTGAAAAAGTCAGCGTTATTTCAAAGCGTGAGATAGAATTTAATCAGCCTTCAACTGGTGCTGATTTGTTGAAGCTCAGCCCGGGAGTGCGATTACAGAAGTCTCAGGGCGGAGGAGGAAGTCCAATTTTGAGGGGATTAGAGGCAAATAGAATCTTGATGGTCATTGATGGTGTGCGCATGAACAATGCAATTTATCGCTCTGGTCATCATCAATATTCTTTATCGGTTGATCCCAATACCATTGAGCGTGTTGAGGTGACTTTTGGATCTTCTTCTGTAGGTTATGGCTCCGATGGTCTAGGTGGTGTGATTCATTATTATACCAAAACCCCCAGGTTAAATCCCAATGGTTATTCAAATATCAGTTTGAATAGTAGCATCAGTAGTACAGATAACCAATTAATCAACAACATATCCGTAGAGTTGGGATTTAAGAAATGGGGTAGTTTCACTAGTTTCACTTATTCTGACTTTGGTGATATCAGAATGGGTAAGGTCCGAAAACATGGATATGATGATTGGGGGTTGGTGCGATACTATTCTAGAAACACCCGTGAGAATTATTCTCCTTATCCAACGCGCAACATAGATCCATTGGTTCAAAAAAACTCAGGTTATCAACAAGCAGATTTTTTTCAAAAATTTATTTACCAAATCGATTCAAAAGATCAGTTGCTATTGAATCTTCAATTTTCTACTACATCCGATGTTCCACGTTTTGACCGATTGTTGGAAAATACAGAAGGCAAATTGCGTTTTGCTGAATGGTTTTATGGTCCTCAAAAGAGATTTCTAATCAGTGGCCAGTACAAATTTTTTTCAGAGCATAAATTTTTGAACAAAGGTTTGATCACTTTTGCCTATCAAAACATTAACGAATCTCGCATCAATAGGGGTTTCAATAGTCTTACCAGGTCGCATCAAAATGAAGCTGTTGATGTGTTTAGTCTGAATGCCGATTTTGATTTTAAGCTTAATGATATCCACAAGATTTCATATGGTGTTGAGGCTACACACAATCTAGTAGATTCTAATGCATACTCCCAGGAGATTGTCTATAGTAAAGAAACTGAAATTTTACCGCCTGAGGTAGGTTTTTCCATCTTACCTAATTCGACTCAGAGCATACCAATTATTGATTTTGTTAATACTATGCCTATCCCTTCTCGTTACCCAAGTGACCGAAGCTATGTGACCACCTTAGCTGCCTATGGAAACTGGGTTTGGGACTTTAATCCCAAGTTGAGTTTAAATTTAGGCCTTCGAATGAACTATGTTGAAGTTTTTGCTCAGTGGAATGAAGTAGCAAATATTGATGCTTTATTAAACAATTCACATGTGATCAATAGAGTGACTAGTGAGACAGTCTCATTGATTTATAGGCCGAAGAATTTGACTCAGTGGAATTTTATTGTTTCAAGTGGTTTTAGAAGTCCCAACATAGATGATTTGGGTAAGATTAGGGAGAGTGGCGGAGTTCTTTTGGTTCCAAATGATTTTTTAAAAGCAGAATATGCTTATAGTTTGGACATTGGCTACAACAGAAGATTCAATCGTTCATCAAATTATATTTCTTTGAGGGCATACGGGACATTACTTTCAAGACATATCGGGCGAGATGATTACCAAATTATTTCAGATATATCTACTCCTGATAATGCTACCATTATTTATAGCGATCATGTAGTTGAGACTGAGGCCAATAAAAACTTAGGTAGGCGGTACATCTATGGTGCTACTTATGATTCTAGGATTTCACTGATAAAAAATTTAGATTTAATTTCTTCTTTGACCATTACTGAGGGTGTGAAGCATAAAGATTACGGGCCTTTACCTTCAATTTTACCGTTATTTGGTGGTGCTGAGCTTCGATACAACAACAAACGATTTCAGATGTTGCTTGAGATGGAATTCAATGATAGTAAATATCCTGAGGATTATAGTGTTGGAGGTGAAGATGGGCTTGAAGAAACGCCATTGGTTGCGTTAGACAGTGGTGGCAATACAGAATATGCGGGTACACCATCTTCGGCGGTTTATCATTTTAAAAGTGAGATTTACTTATTGAAAAATGCGACTATACGTCTTAGTGTGGAGAATATTCTTGATATTCATTATAAGCCATTTGCTTCTGGCATTTCTTCTCCGGGCCGAAATTTTCGAATAGGGGTTCAATATCGGTTTTAGGCAATTTTTCCAGCTACACTAGGCTGACCTTAGGCCCTAGTGTTACCAAAAACTCTTGCTGGACTTATGAATTGTGGTATTTAGCACATGTTTGTCAAAATTGATATTATAGTCTTGATAATCAACTGCTTATGAATTTATCTACTATGATAAAGCCTTATTGCTTGAACCGTTTTGGTCAGGTTGATCGGGGGGAAGTATTTGGTTAATATATCCTGCTCTACAAAGGGAGAAGGCAACCTTATTTAGTTTTAATTTTGGGATATTGATTTTTGTTAGCATAGACATATAGTAAAATTTTGTTCGGATATGTGATAGCAAACCCTCAAAGACAAAACAATGCATAAACTCTACATCTGGGATTTTCAAAAAAACATGCAATATGACAATTAATTTCCCTACAGATATAAACATATCAATGGAAAGGCTTAATAATTGTAATATATTCAATGAACTAACGAAAATTTTGGGGGGGGGTAAACATATTTGGTTTTTGATAAACTTGCGTAATGAATATATTATTGGAATAATGTATCCTACATCAGATATTTTTTAAGCACATAAAAATATTTTGTAACATTTCAATTTATAATTCGTCTAAAAATCGTGAGTAAATAAAGTCTTAAATGGAGAAAGTTTTTTGGTTCTTAATTGGGTTTGCATTGGTTTTGATTTCTTGTCAAAAAGAAGAGCAAATTGGATCAATCGAACCGATAGACCAAACACCATTAGTGTCTTCAATTAAACTAGATGTTCAACCTGGAACCTGGCGATTTGATGGTCTTAGGATCTCAACTTGAAAATCCTTATTCAGTTGAGAATATGGAAAAAGCTCTTGCTGGCTTACGGAAGTCATCTCGATATAATCAGTTTGAGGATTACCGAGTCACAACGACTCATTACTATCTGAAATACACCCCAGAGTCAGAAGAACACCTTGATATTTTATCGAGAGATAAAAACCTCATTCTTTATGGTTATCCACTTGACCGAGAAATTATTGTTCAAGGAAACTACTACATAGACACTGAGGTGCCTGAAGGTCGGCCCATGCCTCTTTATCTGTCCGTTGAAGCTGACTATGATTTTCCAAGGGATGTTCCATATGAAGTATTGAGTGATCTACACATTCCTTCTTCTGATGGTGATTATGAGATAGTCCAGTCGAATCACCGGGGATATAAAAACTTTATCAGTTCTCTTGTTGATGAGTCATTGAGATTAACCGGTAATTGGGAAGAAGAGATACAACCCTCTCCAAATGGAAGGGGTTATTGGAGGCCATCGGGTAGAATTCAAACCTATGATTCATCAAATGGATCTGTAGGTGTGCAAGGTCTGATAGTTAGGGCAAGGCGTTGGTTTACTACCCATAGTGGGCAAACGGATTCAAATGGTCGGTTTAGTTGTAATGGCACATTTAAACGTCCTGCAAATTATTCTTTTGATTTTGCCGTATATGATTTCAAGGTTCGTAATGCGAGATTATTATTCAACACAGCTGGGGTAAGTATTCCAAAAAAAGAAGGGTCTTGGTACCTTACTTTAACTGGAAAAAAAGATACGTACCATGCAACTATTTTTCAAGCTGCCTATCACTACTACTATAGAGATATAAAAGGGCTAAGTGCCCCACCAGGTAACAGTGCGCTTAGGACTCAGATAAAATTAAAAGCTTTGCAACAATTAAGTCAGAATGCAGGAAATTTCAGTTCCGTAAGAGATTTTTTAGGTATTGGAAGTACTATACGGATTAAACTATATGGTGCCGAAAGTATGATTGTTTACGCGACGACAATCCATGAGCTTGCACACGCCGCCCATTGGAATATGGGAAGAGCCGATTATAGGAACATCTCTGATATAGTGAGAGAAAGTTGGGCAAGAGGAGTTCAATGGGTATTAACCAATATGGTTTATAGTAATTATACGCCATGGTATAGATTAGGTAAATACACTGGAGTAGTTCAAGACATGATTGATGGTGGACATGATCAAGTAACTGGATATACAATTTCACAACTTGAGAGAGCATTGGATGGTCAGCGCACATGGACTGGATGGAGAGATAATATCAAAAAGAAGTATAATAACCCAACTGAATCTAAACTAGACGCTTTGTTTGATCATTGGGATTGATGTTGACATATTAGAAATTGTGAAAACGTTAATATTTTTATCAGCTATACTCATGACAGCTTTTATTGGTTGTACCAAAACAGTGGACTATCAATATTGGGTTACATATACTTATTTTAATCGTTCTGGAGTGGGATTAGTTATGGAAATATATAGTTCCACACAATACAGAGAGTTTACAATAGATAATGAAAATTCTGCGACAATAGGTCCTATATATACTCATGGTGGTCCAATTCCATTTGCTTTTCAGAATGCACGTACTGATTCTGTTGTAGTAAAATATGAAAATGAAAGAACCATGAAGTATACAGCATACGAACCTGATAAGAGTGAAAGAAGCCTTTTTTATCCCATTTGGTATAGGCACTATGAAGAGAATTTAAACCGGAAATACAAAGACGGGAAAGGTAGACCCAAATATGTTAGCCCCCATTTCTATCTTTCTTGGACTTTTACATCTGAAGATTTAAATAACGCAAAACCTATTGAGTAGTCGTGCTTTGTGCATTGGGATTCATGTTGACGTATTAAAAATTGTGAAAACATTGATATGCTTATCGGCTATACTCATGACAGCTTTTATTAGTTGTACTAAAGTAGTGAGCCATCAATATTGGGTTACATATTGTTATTTTAATCGTTCTGGAGTAGAATTAGTTATGGAAATATATGGTACGAATAGTTATAGAGAGTTTAAAATAGATAATGAAGATTCTGCGATAATAGGTCCTATAAATACTGATGGTGTTGTAGCACCGTTTGCTTTTCAAAATGCACGTACTGATTCTGTTGTAGTAAAATATGAAAATGAAAGAACCATGAAGTATACAGTAGACAAACCTGATAAGAGTGAAAGAACCCTTTTCTATCCAAATTGGTATATGGGATATGAAGATAACTTAGACAAGAGATACGATGGTCACCTTAGCATAAGGAAATTAAAAGGTAGACACAGATATAATAAACACCATTTCACTCTTTCTTGGATTTTTACACCTGAAGATTTAAATAACGCAAAACCTATTGAGTAGTCGTAATTCGTGCATAAGATTATTTTTATCATTTAAAAAAACACATTTTATCATTTAAAAAACTTTACCTTTCATGAAAATACTTACCCCCTTTTTATTTGTCTTCGCTTCCTTGCTTTGTTTTGTTTCATTTACGAATTGTAACAATCAAGACGGTGAAATTGAAGATTTACAAAACCAAATTACGACTTTGCAGACTCAACTAAAGCAAGCACAAGATGCTAAGAGCAGTTCGGATGCTGAGGTTACCAATTTGCAAACTCAGTTAAAAAATGCACAAGATGCAAAGTCTAATGCTGATGCAATGATTGGTGAATTAGAAAATGCAATTGAGTCGTTAAATCAAAAACTTGAGAACTCTCCTTCCCAAGAAGATTTTGATGCTATTGTTTCTGAATTACAACGCACAATTGAATCGCTTGAGAACTCCATGTCCCCTGAAGAAGTTGAAGACCTATTTAACCTCATTGTTTCTATGCTAACCGATATAAAAGACATATTATTTATCCAAACCAGCTATGCTGATGAGCAACATATAGACCAACTGAAAAAGGTGTCTAGTTCTTTTCTGATATATATCAGACTATTGAAGCAAGGAGAATTAGAATTTGTTGATTTCACTTCGGCTATTAAACAATTAATTGATGAATTGCCTGAAAGGAAAGCATCCAATGTATTATATGGCGAATTAAGTGGTACGACAGAATTAAAAGCTGGAACAGAATATATTTTAGATGGCTGGGTTACAGTACCTGCAGGGTCAACCCTTCGCATTGAAGCAGGAACCATTATCAAAGCGAAGCAAACTACTAGAGAGAGTATCTCAACATTAATTATTGAATCGGGCGCAAAAATTGAAGCCAATGGAACTGCTGAAAATCCGATAATATTTACATATGAAGGGGATCCGATTACAGCTGATGGGACTTATGAGGAAGGAGTAACCCCTCCGGAACCATTGCTTGATGAACATAGATGGGGTGGACTATGTATTTTAGGTCAAGCTCCAATAAGTCCTTCCACAGCATTTTTCGGTTTGAAAGGAGAGCAGTATGAAGTTGGCGGTTCTGATCCGAATGACGGTTCCGGCACCTTACATTATGTTTCTATTAGACATGGAGGTTCTTTTATTGAAGATATTGATTATTTTCAAGTTACCGGGCTAGTATTGTTGGGGGTTGGTTCTGGGACAACTATTGAAAATGTAGAGGTTGTAGGAGGTCTAGAATATGGAGCGATAGTAGCTGATTCCGATGTTAATCTTACGGGGCTGGTTGTTTCTAATTCACCAGCGGAGTCTGGTATATGGCTAAACGGGTATAGAGGAGAATTAAACAATTCACTTGTTGATCTAAATGAACAGACCTACTCTGGAATTTCAGTTGAAGGTTCATCCATAGAGAACTTATCAATGGATGAAAAAAAGATTACGATTTCAAATACATCAATCTTAGGTCCCAAATTAAATTCTCCTTGCCAATCTGAACAAGATCCAAAAATTTATATCGAATTGGGTAATTTATTAGGGAGTGTAAGTCAAGTCGCTTGTACAAATTTAATTGCCGACGATACTGCTGTTTGGTTAGGCGATCCTGAGGCTACAGAAAACTATGTAAATGGGGATTTATCTTTCCAGGATATAGATATTGTTTTCTCAGAGGGATGTGATGCACCAACAGTAAATGAACTATTTTATGACCATACTGATGACCAAAGCAGTCAGTTTTCCAGAGAGTCCTCTTCCTTTGCGGAATTGGTTACATCTGGAAATGAAAAAGGTGCTGACTTAAGCCAGTTCGAGTGGACCTACTGGTACCAAAACAAATGATGGTATATATAGTTACCCATCAACATACAAAAATTGATTTATCATTCTATTGAAGCAGGCTCAGAATCTTAGGCTTATTTTGGAATAAGCTCAACAATTATGAGTGAATATAGTGTTTAAATGGTATAAGCTGGTGTCGCATCACTATGATGTTTTGGTGGTCCCCAAAGAAAACAGCACCGATGCTTTGGAGGTTTCCTATACCGCCAAGCCTTTACATCGGAATAGGACAGATACTTCTGGTGGTTATATCTTCAGAAGGAGTCATGTAGGGCGGTCCATAGAAAGCGTTGTGATGCAATACCACAAGCTCAATGATATAGAACACACCTTTGGGACTTTAAAAACTGATTTGAAGGTTAGGCCGATTGTTTATCAGAAAGACCATGGGATAAAGGCACCTATTTTCATTATTGTACTGGCCTATTATGGAGTTCATATGATCCGGAGAAAATTAAAGACACGGGGGATAGATGATAGTTGGAGAACTATTCAGCGAGAGTTGAATAAGTGGCAACGTGGTGATGTTGTTTTGGAAAAGACCAATTATGCATATACCAGATAAGAGATTTAGGGAGAAAAAATCATAAAAATGTAAGGCGTAGTGAATTTTTTAAAATTGGAAATGCTGATTTGCAGCCACTTACAAAATGAAATGTTAAACTTCCGTATGATTTTTAAAAAATTCAGTGCAAAGGTCTTTTTATAGTTTGGGATCTTGTATATTCGAATTAAGAAAAACTTTTACATGATTAAAGACATTTTACTAATGTTTGTCTTGTTGTCCGCGATGACAACATACGGGCATGTACTCCTAATTCCGGAAAGGGGGGGGTATTAGAATTAAGCCTTGATGCTTATCAAGGACAAGAAGTTTCTGGGACTGTTATTGACCAAGATGGAATTCCTTTACCCGGAGCAACTATTCTCGAAAAGGGTACTAGCAACGGAACTCAAACGGATTTTAATGGTAACTTCAGCTTTGTAGTCAGCGACCAGAATGCTACACTAGTCATCTCGTATGTCGGGTTCACAACCGTAGAAACGTCTATCAGTGACCAGACATATATATCCATATCTTTAGAGAAATCAACATCTGGACTAGAAGAGGTTGTGATTGTTGGCTATGGCACGCAACAGGCCAAAGACCTAACTGGTTCTGTGAAGCAGATTTCATCCGATGACTTTAAAGACAATGCCACCGGAGGGAATTCTACTTTAGCACTACAAGGACGAATTGCAGGGGTGCGCGTGGTAAATACAGGAAGTAGCCCTGGTGCGGCACCATCAATTAGAATTCGTGGAACCACCTCTAGAAACTCTAATGAACCGCTGTATGTAATTGATGGTCAGATAGTTTCTACTGGTATATCGTTTTTAAATCCTAACGATATTGAATCTATAACGGTACTAAAAGATGCTTCTGCAGCGGCAATCTATGGAAGTAGAGCTGCGGCGGGTGTAGTGTTGATTACTACTAAAAGAGGTATAGTAGGCAAGCCTACTATAGAGTTTAGTTCTTATTATTCTTTTGACAATATGACCAATGAAGTTGGGTTGTTGAATGCGGAAGATTATGTAACTCTAAATCAAGAATGGTATATTAATGCAGGTGAAGAACCAAACCCATTAACTCCAGCAGTAGCCGGTGATACGAATTGGTTGGATGAGGTTTTTAGAACGGGATCTCAACAAAACTTTCATTTAGCGGTGAGGGGAGGAAGTGAAAACAATAGGTATGCTGTTCAAGCTGGTTATTTTCATCAAGAAGGCTTATTAAAGACTACTTCGTTTGATCGATACAGCTTTAGGGTAAATAATGATATAAATGTAGGCAGGCAGTTTGAGTTGACCTCTTCACTAGATATTACCTATGGTCAGCGAGCTCGAACATCTGAAGGCGGTATCGTATATCGTGCTTTTCAGTATCCCAAAAACCTTGCGGTGCGTGATGCTGAGGGCAATTTAGTTTTTGCGGGACCCGGTTTTACCTTAGGACATCCTTTGGTTGAATTGGAAAACAATGGATATGATCAGGGCAATTTAAGAGGAATTGGAAATGTCTCTGGTGAATATGAGATTTTACAGGGATTAAAGCTCAAAACCACTTTTGGAGTGGAATACTCATCCAATAATTCCAAAAACTTTAGTCCAATAGCACTCTATCCAACGGATGGTAACAATGTCAATAATAGACCCAACAATAGTTTGGGCGTAGGTACCGATAGATTGTTTGTTTGGAACTGGGACAATCAGCTTTCATACAGAAAGGCTTTTGGAGAACATACCTTGGATGCTATCCTATTATATACAGCCCAAGAATCGGATTTTGTAAATTATGGATTGTTTGCCCGTGACTTTTTGACGAATGATCCCAGCCTCCATGTGATAGACGCATCCTTGTCATTGGATGAGCTGACAGGTAATAATGGAAGGAGACAATGGGCCATTTCATCCCTAGTGGGAAGATTGAATTATAATTACAAAGGAAAGTATCTGCTGACTGGAACAGTAAGAAGGGATAATTCTTCCAGAATACACCCCGATTTTAGGGATGCTACTTTTCCGTCAGTATCAGCTGGTTGGGTAATCAGCGAGGAATCTTTTTTTGATGTACTCTTTATTGATCGATTGAAAGTTAGAGGTGGCTGGGGAGAAATTGGTAATGAAAGAACTTCGGATTACCCTTATCAATCTTCATTTGTGCCCAATAATACCCCATATATTTTAGGAGTTAATCAAAACCAGGTCCCCAATGTTGTAGCAGATAGGATTCAGAATAGCGCGCTACAATGGGAAGTCTCTACGACGACAAACATTGGTCTAGATGCTAATTTATTTGACAATAGGCTATCGTTGACCCTTGATTATTTTAAAAAGGATACCGAAGGAATTATTGTACAGCCCGAGTTTACAGCCCTATTCGGTTTGCCACCGGCATTCCAAAATACATCACATATTCGTAATTCCGGAATTGAAATCGCCTTTACGTACGCCGATGATATTGGTGAACTATATTTTGAAATCAGTCCTAACTACGCTTATGTCAAAAATGAGGTGGTTACCTTGAGCCCCTCTGAGGATTTAAGGGATTCTTCCATAGGAAAGTCAAGAGTGGGGCAACCGCTCTCCCGAAGAATTGGATGGGTAGCTGATGGAATCTTTCAAAACCAAGCAGAGGTAGATGCCCATGCCACTCAACTACCGAATACAGCCCCAGGGGATGTCCGTTTTAAGGATTTGAACGGTGATGGGAAAATTGATGCAGATGATCGAGATTGGATCGGAAATTCGTTACCACCACATGATTTTGGGGTAAGCATATTGTTGGAATACAAAAACTTTGACCTTAATATTTTGGGAGTGGGTCAAGCTGGAGGTGATATTGCATGGGATCCTTTCTTTGGATATCACAATTTCATACGTCCTCTGGAAATCACTGGTGCGGCATTATTAAACAGATGGCGTGGAGAAGGAACTAGTAATTTCTTGCCCCGTATAGTTAAAGGTGATCCCAATACCAACCGGCGGTTCTCAACCCTTTACTTGGAAGATACAGATTATTTTAGGATTCAGAACATTCAGTTGGGATATAGATTGCCCCAAAACTTGATAGAAGATTGGGGGCTGACCAATTTGAGGATATATACAGCTGGCCAAAACCTGTTTACCTTTAGTGATTTTAACGGTTTTGATCCGCAAACCGGTTATACAGGATATCCTGTAGCTGGATCAATTTATTTCGGTGTAAACGCAACATTCTAAAAAAAAATGATTATGAAAAAATATAATGGTCTAACGATACTCGCCATGGTGATTCTATTGGTATCATCATGTACTGACGAATTTTTGGACAAGCAACCCTTTGCGGTAACATCTTCAGATGCGTTCTTTACTAGCGAGCAAGATGCATTGTTGGCTGTTAATGCTGCCTATGAAGAATTAAAAAGATTTAAGCATGGTGGGAGAAACGATGTCAATGCTTATGATGCTACTGGACTGATGTGGTCTGGTAATGTACATGAACATCCGGATTTGGTGTCTACTTTCGGTATTGTCCGTACTTTTACAATACAGCCTACAGATAATTTGGCCAACCACAATTGGTGGAGGGGTTATGTAGGAATCCAGCGTTGCAATCAGGTGATACAAAATGTATCTGAAATAGAGAACATAGATTCTGGAGTTCGTGATCGAATAATAGGAGAAGCCTATTTTCTTAGAGGCCTTTATTACCATTATCTGACAATGTGGTACGGAGGAGTTCCTATTGTAGATAGATTATTAGATCCTGGCCAGGAGGAGGATTTTGTTATTCCTCGCTCTACCAAAGAGGAGATTTTGGCTTTGGTGAAGTCCGATTTGGAAAAAGCTGAGAGTATGTTGCCTACAAGCTATTCGGGTGATGATGTGGGTAGGGCAACAAGAGGAGCGGCCAAAGCATTGTTGCTGAAAGTTTTGCTCTGGCAAAAGGATTACCCAGCAGCATTGGCTAAGGCCCAGGAAATTGAAGGTATGGGATATTCCCTCGTAGACGAATATACTAGTTTGTTTGATGGTAGTAATGAGAACAGTTCAGAATCGGTTTTTGAAATCCAGTTTGCAGCAGTAACTGGTGAAAATACAGGGTCGTCTTTGTCTTTGATATATGGACCTAATGGTGAAGGTATGGTACCAAATGGTGGATGGGGCTTTGTGCGACCCTTGCCAGATTTAGTGAATGAATACGAAGAAGGGGATTCAAGAAAATCTGCTACCGTATTTGAAATTGGTGATACTTTTACCAAAAATAATGGTTCTGTAATCACTTTTGAAGATAGAGTAAACGGCACGGGTTTTGGAACGAGAAAATATGTTACAGATCCGCCCAGTGGAACCACAGTAGGAATTAATTATGCTCCTCAGAATTTTCATGAAATTCGTTATGCTGAAGTCATCTTGCTATATGCAGAAGCATTGTTACGTAATGGGCAAAAGGATGCAGCAGTAGAACAGATCAATAGGGTTCGGGCGAGGCCTTCGGTAGATTTACCATTATTAGACCCTGGAACCTTAACGGATCAACAGGCTTGGGAGGCACTTTATCACGAGTATCGTGTGGAGCTAGCATTAGAAGCTCGATTCGGATATGCACTAAGACGATGGGGTATCGCATCAGAATGGTATGCCTCCAAAGCAGGTATAGATTCACCTCTCACAGAATTTGAAAATTTCAAATCTGGAAAAGATGAGGTGCTGCCAATCCCACAAAGACAAATTGATTTCTCTGATGGGACATTGGATCAAAATCCTGGATACTAAAATATTTTAAAAATTTAATGTTAAATTTTTATCGGTTTGAGTTGTGTAATTATCAACATATGAGCAGTTTGAACTAATTTGCTATGAAGCCCTACTTTTGAAATAGGGCTTCTTTTTTTCAAACAATAGCAGTCGAAAAATTGAGATTTAGAGTATGAAAAGAAGTATTCTACCGTTTGTTGTTTTACTCTCTTTGGTTACTTGTAAGGATAGTAGGAAAAACAACAATGAGGTAACTCAAGAAAAAAAACGCTTTGAACTTGTACCGTATACAACAAGTGGATTGGCTTTTAGAAACCCAGTCCCCGAATCAAAGACAATGAATGGGCTTTCTTATGAATACTACTATAATGGTGGCGGTGTTGCCATTGGAGATTTGAATAACGATAATCTGCCCGATATTTTCTTTACAGCTTCCGTTTCTCCCAACAAACTTTATATGAATATGGGAGGTTTGAAGTTTAAAGATATCACCAATGAAGCAGCGATCATGGATACGCCCAGTTGGACAACTGGAGTTACAATGGCAGATGTGAATGCCGATGGCTTGCTTGATATATACGTGTGTAGGTCTGGTAGATTGGATGAGGATCAAAGAACAAATAAATTGTTTGTCAACCTTGGATCCAATGACAAGAATATTCCACAATTTAAGGAAATGGGTAAGGAATATGGTCTAGCAGATGCCAGTTATTCAACCCAATCCCTATTTTTTGATTATGATAAGGATGGTGACCTTGATATGTTTTTACTGAACCACAATGTGGTCACCAAAAGTTTTGTTGGCTTTGATAGAAATAAAAGAGATAAGTTGGTAGGGGATAAACTTTATCGAAATGACGATGGAAAATTTGTGGATGTTAGTGAAAAATCAGGAATTTATGGAAATGAAATAGGCTATGGTCTCGGCGTTGCAGCGGGTGATCTGAACAATGATGGCTGGCCAGATCTTTATGTTTCCAACGATTATGACGAATATGACTATCTATATATCAACAACCGAAATGGCACATTTTCTGAAAAAAGCAAGGAACAATTAAAACACATGTCTTTTTATTCCATGGGAGTAGACGTGGCCGACTATAATAACGATGGGCTTTTGGATATTTTTTCCGTTGATATGGTAGCGGATGATAATTATAGGATAAAATCCAGTATGAGTGGGATGGACCCGGAAAGGTTCTGGCTGGCAGTGGAAAGCGGTTTTCACCATCAATATATGTTCAATAGTTTGCAGCTTAATAATGGAAATGGCTCATTTAGTGAAGTGGCTCATTTAGCTGGAATTTCCAATTCTGATTGGAGCTGGGCTGTGTTATTGAACGACCTAGATAATGATGGTTTTAAAGATTTATTTATTACCAACGGAATAAAAAGGGACTTTAGGAACAATGACTTTTTACAGTTTAAGGAAAAAATGATTCTGCAAAATGCTGATCGGGAAATTGACCAAGATTCGATGTTACATAGATTGACACAATTCATACCTCATAGACCTGCGACAAATTCGGTATTTCTTAACAGAGGGGATTTAAGTTTTCAGAAAATGAACCGCGAATGGGGCTTGGAAACTGAAAGTTATTCTAACGGAGCATCTTTTGCAGATTTGGACAACGATGGAGATTTGGATATTGTGGTTAATAATATGGACGACTACGCTTTTTTGTATAAGAACAATTCCAACGAAATATCTACCAATAATTTTTTGATGGTTCGGCTAAAGGGAACAAAGGATAACCCATTCGGTATTGGGACAAAGCTGTACTTGGAGTATGACGGTCAGCTGCAATACCATGAGCATTATTTGACGCGCGGATTTCAGTCTTCTTTGGACCCTACAATCCATTTTGGGGTAGGTAACAAGAAAAATTTGGATAGGCTTAAGGTGGTTTGGCCAGATGGAAGAGTACAAATAATCAATGACCTTGAGGTTGATAAGACATTCTATGTCAACTATGCCAACTCCAAGACTTCGGATCAACAAGAACGGGCATCAAGAACACTATTTACCGATGTGTCGGACAAGATTAATTTCAACAAAAAACATAAAGAGAACAAGTTTAATGATTTCGAAAGGGAATCTCTTTTGCCCCACAAGATGTCTGAAATGGGGCCGGCCTTCGCCTCAGGGGATGTAAATGGTGATGGATTGGACGATATTTATTATGGTGCTTCAAAAGATGATGCCCCTGGTCTCTATATTCAGCAAAATGATGGTGGCTTTTTATTTTCTGCACAAACCGTTTTCCAAGCCGAAGATAAGTATGAGGATGCTTCTGCTCTGTTTTTTGACGTAGATGCCGATGATGATCTTGATCTTTTTGTGACAAGTGGCGGTAATGAATATGCTAAGGGTTCAGAATGGTACCAGGACAGGTTATACGTAAATGATGGAAAAGGCGTTTTTTCAAAATTTATAGACCTTCCAAATCTAACTATTAGTAGCTCGTGTGTAAAAGCAGGGGATTTTGATGCCGATGGTGATTTTGATCTTTTTATTGGTGGAAGACAACAACCTGGGGAATATCCTTTCCCTACCTCTAGTGTATTGCTCAAAAATGAAAGCGAGGAAGGAAATATTTCTTTTACCGATGTTACTAGTGAAATGATGCCAGAACTTCAAGATATCGGAATGGTTACCGATGCCGTATGGACCGATTTCAATGGTGATTCGAACATTGACCTGGTCCTAGTTGGGGAATGGATGGGCATTAAAATGTTCCAAAATACCAATCACGGTTTCAAAGATATTTCTGAAACTACAGGTTTGGCAGATGAGACAGGTTGGTGGTACAGCATTGGGGGTGGTGATTTTGATCAAGACGGAGATGTAGATTTTCTAGTTGGAAATCTTGGGCTGAACTACAAATATAAGGCTACTAAGAAAACTCCTTTTGAGATTTACGCTGCCGATTTTGATGAAAGTAGAACCCTTGATATTGTTTTGGGCTATTACAATCAAGATAAACTTTTCCCTTTAAGGGGTAGACAATGTTCCTCTGACCAAATGCCATTTATCAAAAAGAAATTTCCAAATTACGATTCTTATGCAAAAGCCTCTTTGATTGAGGTATACGGAGGGGAGAGACTTGAAAATGCATTGAATTTTAAAGCGAAAAATTTTGCCACATCATACATAGAGAATTTAGGAAATGGGAAGTTTAAAATAGTACCCTTGGACAATAGGGTTCAAATCTCGTGTGTGAATTCTATCTATATAGATGATTTTGACCAAGATGGTAATACTGATGCCTTTATGGCAGGTAATAATTATGGAGTCGAAGTAGAAACTATTAGAAACGATGCTGGTTTTGGGGTGATGCTTCTAGGCGATGGTAAAGGAGATTTTGAGGTTATAGAACCAAATCAATTGGGGATTTTGGTAGATGGGGTTGTAAGACATATTGCCAAGGTGGGAACAAAGGATAATAAAAATAATATGCTCGGCATTGCCAAGAACAATGCACCTTTACAGTTTGTGGAATACAATAGTAAATAATCCTATGGGTAGATCCATCTGACATTAAAAGAAAAGAACATTAGTAGTTTTCCGAGGCTCTATTCGGAACATTTAATTTCGATTGTTGAATAAATTTAACGATTAGGACCAAATGGGTATGCAAAACAGCATCAGGTTAATTTTTCAAAAAGGGATGGAGTGCATTCTGCTTATGGCGGTTATCGTTTCATGCAAGAATAAAAGTGATGATTTTGAAAAACTAGAACCGATTGGTGATCTCAACTTCTCATTGGTAGATCCTTCACATAGTGGCATTCAGTTTGAAAATAAAATAACCGAGGGGAAAAATCTCAATTATTTTACTTACCCAAATATCTATTCAGGAGGAGGAGTTGCCGTAGGTGATTTGGACAATGATGGTCTGGCAGATATATACTTTAGTGGTAATATGGTTAAGAACAGACTGTACAAGAATAGAGGAAATATGCAGTTTGAGGATGTGACCGAAAAATCAGGGGTAGGGGCACTGGATGTAGTAAGGTGGACAAGGGGAGTCACTATGGTGGATATAAACAATGATGGACTTTTGGATATCTATGTCAGTGTAAGTGACCCGCCGGGCAGACGCAACAATTTATTGTATGTGAACCAGGGTAATATGGCCTTTAAGGAGATGGCATCCGACTATGGTATAGATGATGACAGCAATTCAGTACAGAGCGTTTTTTTTGATTACGATAGGGATGGTGACCTTGATTTGTACATTTCCGTATATCCACCCTTCAACCTGCACAATTCAAATTACTTTTTCAAAGAGAAAAATGAAAACCCCAAGTATGCTGAAAGTGATAGGTTATACCGAAATGAAGGTGAGGGGAAATTTGTTGATGTCACAGAAGAATCTGGGGTCTTAAATTATGGTCTTAGCTTAAATGCTAGCATATCAGATTTTAATTCGGATGGATGGTTTGATATTTATGTATCCAATGACTTTAACGCTAAGGACTTTTTGTACATCAACCAACGCGACGGTACATTTAAGGATGAATTAGAAAAATATTTTCCGCACACGTCCAATTTTGGTATGGGTACGGATGCCGCAGACTTCAACAACGACGGTTATGTGGATCTTTTTCAGAGCGATATGATGTCTGACAACAATATAGGGAAAAAGACCAATATGTCTCCGATGAACACGGCGATTTTTGACGAGGCCTTAGCCTCAGGGCTGCATTACCAATACATGAGGAATTGTCTTCAGCTGAATAATGGTGATGGAACTTTTAGTGATGTAGCTGAAATGTCTGGTGTTGGGTATACGGACTGGAGCTGGGCATCCCTGTTTGTTGATTTGAATAATGATGGGCGGAAAGATTTGTTCGTAAGTAATGGCATGAGAAGAAATGTCAACAATAATGATTATTTGTTATTCTCAAATAGACTATATGCTCAGAAGAAAATCACCCCGCAAAATCAACACAAACTGATAAACTTTATACCCGAAAACCCTGTTGACAACTATGTTTTTGCCAATGTAGGGAAATTAATGTTCAAAAAGGATCAAGAACGAAAGAACTGGGGGCTAAGTTTTAAAGGATATACCCATGGTGTAGCCTATGCCGATTTTGATCGGGATGGTGATCTAGATATGGTGTTCAATAATCAAGATGCCAAGGCACTTGTCTTTGAGAATAAGGCTAGACAAACATTTGAAGGGCAAAATTATCTTCGTCTAAAATTGATAGGAGACCCCAGTAATTTCCTTGGGTTGAGTTCAAAAATAAGTGTTACCACTGAAGATGGTATTACACAGACCCAAGAGTTGATTTTATCAAGGGGGTATCAATCATCAATGGAGCCTGTGGTCCATTTTGGTTTGGGGAAAATGAAAAAAGCAACCTCCTTAGAAATTGTGTGGCCCGATGGAGATCTTCAAATTATAGAAAATATTAAGGTAAATCAAGAATTGGTTGTCCAAAAAAAAGAAGACCTCCAAAAGAAAAATTCCCTATTGGAAATAGAAAAGAATGATAAACTCTTTAGTTCCCTAAAAGTTGATAACGATTATAAGCATAAAGAAAATCATTTTGATGATTTTGCAAGGGAAAGTTTATTGCCCCACAAAATGTCTCAGTTTGGACCAGCAATGGCCATTGGGGATGTCAATGGTGATGGTTTAGAAGATATGTACATTGGGGGAGCCAAGGGTCAAAATGCCGTTCTGCAAATACAGGATAAAAACGGCACGTTTGAGACCGTTATTCCAAACGATTTTGAAAGAGATAGGGGTCATGAAGATACCGGAGCTACTTTCTTCGACGCCGACGGAGATGGTGATCTTGATCTATATGTGGTAAGTGGAGGCAACGAAGAAGAGGCCGGAAGCAGTTATTACAATGACCGTTTTTATGAAAATGTAGATGGTATTTTTAATAGAAGAACAAATACAATTCCGGTAGTGGCATCAAGTGGATCCTGTGTGGTTCCCAGTGACTTTGACAAGGACGGCGATATAGATCTTTTTGTCGGTGGAAGGCAAGTCCCAGGAAGGTATCCATCACCAGTAAGCAGTACTCTTTTATTGAATGAAAGTGAAACGGGAGAATTTTCTTTTAGGGATGCCACTAAGCAAATGGCTCCTATGTTATCGGAGGTTGGAATGGTAACCTCTGCCATATGGATAGATGTTGATAACGATGCCTACGAAGACCTTGTGTTCACAGGTGAGTGGATGCCAATAAGGATATTGAAAAACATAGGGAATAGATTTGTTGACATTTCGGAGACATCAGGACTGGCAAATGAAAATGGATGGTGGAACACATTGGTCTATGGGGATTTTGATAATGATGGGGACCTGGACTTTTTGGGAGGAAACCTGGGGGAAAATTACAAGTATAAAGCAGATTATGATCAACCTTTTAAAATTTATGCAAAAGATTTTGATAGCAATGGGACATTTGACATAGTTCTTGGTTTCTATGAAGAAGGGAAACTATATCCATTAAGAGGAAGAGAATGTTCATCAAACCAAATGCCATTTATAAAGAACAAGTTCAAGACGTATGATGCTTTTGCAAAAGCGTCCTTGAAGGATGTCTATGGTCTTGAAAATATTGATACTGCTATTCAGTATGAGGCGAAAAATTTTGCCACGAGTTATTTTGAGAACCTTGGAGAAGGTAGATTTATAGCTAGGAATTTACCTGAATTAGCACAAATATCCTCGGTGAATGCTATTGTCACAGAAGATTTTGACAATGACGGTAATTTGGACTTGATATTGGCGGGTAATCTTTTAGGCTCAGAAGTGGAAACTCCTCGTAACGACGCTAGTTATGGACTTTTTATGAAGGGAGATGGGTCCGGTAATTTCACGGCTCAATTTCCACATGAAAGTGGCATTTCCGTAAAGGGTGAAGTCAAACATATTGCACTAATACAACTTGCCAATATTGAAGGAACATCTCTGGTCTTTGCCATTAATAATAGGGATTTAGAATTTTTATCTATAGATAGATGATGGGGTTTATGATATTTTGCTAAAACGATTTATGGTCAATGCTGAATTTGGTGGTATTCACACTATAGGGTTTTTCAGCACATCTATGATTATGTTATCCATTGGTTTCAAAAAATCACAGTGTGCCAAAAAGGTTGTACAATATTTTGTGGGTATGATCACTTTATTGCGGAATTGACCAAAATTCAGATTCCGATACGGCCTCCGAGAAATCTTAAATTTTACAGTTAAAATATTTATGTTATACCATTTAAACACTATATTTACTCAAAAGGGATTTGATGTCTCATTCATATTCTGTAATGGATTTTATGAGTACAGAATCCATCTGATCAACCATTTGATTTATACTATATTCATATGAAAAAATTAATTGATTAAATTTTCTATAGCCCGCAGATTCAAAGCACTAATGCAACTTTACGAGGATGGCAAATGCTACTTATATTTTATCAGAAAAGAGGTGGATTTCCCCATCTTTCTGACTATATAACTGATTACATTGCCCTAATAAATTTTTTAAAAAAAGGATGTAATCCCTTTTTGCGGAATGTTAAAAATGAACTATTTATTTTTATTCAAAAGTAATCGCTATTGTTTATATTTGTATAATGCTAAGTAACAAAAAATGTATTGTTCAGATTTGATGCCGTTTGAATTGTAATCAAAAAGATTATATTTATTTAAATACTCTATCTAATGACAATTAGGTATATTTATAATTAGGTCTTACTTTTCACTTCTTGAAAAAGAAATCAAAGAAAAAAAACTTTTATTGTCAGAATTGGCAGATAAATACCGAACTTTTAACCACCTTGGATCACAAGTGGTCGAAAATGAGAAGAAAGGGATAAGTCAACATGAGTGTATCCTATATGTGCATATAGATGCCGTTTAAATTTAAACGACCTCTACTCCACAACAAAGTGATTAAAGCCAAAACATGAAAAAGACAGAATCATCAAATTTTCTGGGTTTTATAAATAAAAAATTAGAACAATATAAATACTCATTTTCTATAGATGAATTAAAGGATATCTTTATACAAAAAAAACAAAAAGATCAAATAAAAGAGTATTTGAAGCAATATGAAGACAAAAAATACATTTTCGCTTTATTAGAAGATTTTTATCTTATCATTCCACCAGAAGAAAGATGCAACAAACAGATAGAATTAATGAATTATATAGAAGATTTTGCATTTTTTTTAGAAAAAAAAGATAAATACTATGTTAGTTGGTTTACCGCATCACGCTATCATGGGGCTTGCCATCAGATGTATTTTTATTTTTTTCTTAGCATAAATGAGGTGCCAGAAGTTTTAAAAGAGAAGTATTATAAAGAGAAAAAGAAAACAGAAAAAAACATTATTTATATCGACCAAGGTTATTATGGAATCTGTATAGTCATTAATAGAGATTTTCCTCCAAAACAAACAAAAATAATTCCTCCAAAAACGGAACCTATTTTCTCTGCCGATAGTGGATACATTGGATTAAAGGGAATTACACCCAAATATCCTATTTATCAAACTGATAGAAAAAACATATGGAGAAAAGAATCTGTTGAATATGGTTATGGATTTAATTTTTCTAGTCCGAGCTTAACAGCCATAGATTTTATCCATGATAGATACCATGGCGGTATCAGCGGTATCTTGTCCAACATACAAGAATTATCAGAGGAAATGACCATAGATGATATAGAAGAATTACTTAGCTGGTATCCACATAAGCATACTATACAACGCTTCGGGTTTCTGATGGAATTACTAAGCGAAAACGCATCTTTGATCCCTCCTATAAGAAAACACATGGAGAAAATAGGGCTTGAAACAATTTTACTATCCACAGAAAAGGAAGTTACTTCTCAATATATCGATAGAGAACGACATGAAAGAATCAAAAAAATAGCCAAAAAATGGCAAATAAAAATTACTTTTATTTTAGATAATGATTTGGACTGGCCGGATTGCTACTCAACTGATAAAATAGAATTTTATGAACATTAGAAAGGAAATAATAAAATACTGGAAAAAAGAAAAAGGATTTTTGTTTGATTTCCAGGCAGAAAAGGATTTGCTTATTGAATGTATCCTTTATTTTTTTTATTCCAACAAGCATTTAAGTGACAATTATATTTTTAAGGGTGGGACTGCCCTAAACAAAATGCATTTAAAAAGAAACCTAAGATATTCAGAAGATATAGATTTATCCCAAAGATATGCTATAAAATCCGGTCATTCTATGAGTATCATACATGATATTTTGGAAAAACTAAAATTAGATAGAAAATACAAACAGAGCATAACTGGTTTTAAGTTTTATGTTCAATATCCATCAACAACAACAGAACAAAAAGAAAAACTCAAAATAGAAACCAATTGCCATGAACATTTTACTACATTGGGATATATCAAAAAAGAATTAGTCATTGATAATCCTTTGATGAAGAAAACAATCATGATTCCTACGCTTGATATCAATGAAATGCTCGGACAAAAAGCCTGTGCACTATATCAAAGGAAAAAGGGCCGAGATTTATTTGATATATATAAAGCATCGGAACACCCAGATTTCGATATAAGCAAACTAACCCAATGCTTTCAAAAACATTTTCTCTTTGAACCAAAATCAGACAAATTCCCAAAAAGAAAATCTCCGGCAACTATACCAACAGAAAAGAATTTTATCCGGAATATAGAAGAAAAAGAAAAAAGCATTGAATTTATTAATGACACCAAAAAAATATTAAATAAAGGTGTTGAGTATGATATAAATGATGCTTTCTATTGGTTTAAAAATGAAATTATACCTCAAATTATCAAAGAGCATTCACCAAAGCAACCCCCAGACAGATGAATCTAATCAATTAAAGGATATTGTGTCCTTGTAATCATACTGTTTTTCGTTTCATTTAAGTTGCATTAGTGACTTGAATCTGCAGCTAAAAAAATTGACATATAGGTACAAGAGAGCGAGCATGAACTGAGGAGGCTCATGCCCAAGCAAAAGAACATTACCAATAAAAATAAAGATAAGATGCTTCTCTTGATAAAACAGGAGAAAGTGATTTATACTAGGGATTTAGTCCCCAAGCTTAAGGTTTGCTGTAGGACTATTTACAATTGGCTTAGATTATAGGATGAAGGCGGTTTAGAGGGAATGATCGCTATCAGACAACGAGGTGGTATTCCGCCATGGATAACGGAACAAACCAAACAAGCCATAGCATCTATGCTTGCAAATCCTACAACAACGATAACTAGTTGTGTTGAGTTATTAGCATGGGTGCATAAAAATCACCAATCCAATACAAGTGATCAAGTTCTTTATAAGCACTGCCGGAAACATCACAATAGTACGCTAAAAGTGTCCAGAAAATCTCATTATAAAAAAGATAAAGATGCTGAACGGACCTTTAAACCTGACTTTTGGGTCGAAATACGTCCAAAACCCTTACCAGGCCTGAAAAAGGTGCCATTTCCAACTGTTACTTTAATGGACACATTTTGTTCTGATCAATCCCAAAATGCAAGCTATATGCCCATGAGGTAAAGATCTTTTGATGGGGAAGGCTTTGGAAATATCTTTATAGACTACTACTCCTTTGATAGCTGCTTTAAAGCCCTCAATAACAGAGGGGTGAAAGTCGCTCAAATTGGCTATGGTTTTTCTTTTGACTTTCTTTCCTTCTCTCCAGACTTTACGGAGTAGCGTGGTTGGTCTGTAATTTCTATTGGGTACGATTTCGATGTAATATAACATGGAAATATAAAATATGGTGCAAATATATTACATTCAATTAAATAAACAGCTATACAAAAGTATCTCACATGGAAACTTTTTCACAAAATAAATCCAAAATATATCATCTATATGACTGACATACAGTCGTTTAAGTGATAAAAATCACTCAAAAAAGTGCGAAAGTCGGGTTTAAAGAAGATCTTCCGGATAAACTGTGTGAAATTAAAAGCAGTACAGCTAAGAATAAGAATAAGTTTGACACGGCGCATCTTTATTTTCAAGATGAATCCCGTTTCGGATTAATGACCAAACAAAAGCGGGTGTTGGTTTCCAAGGGTGTCCATCCGGTTGGTAAATATCAGCATAGTTATCAATTGTTTTGGTTATGGGGATGCTTTTCACCTATCACAGGGAATAGCTTCTGTTGGGAAACATCATCAGTGTCTAATGATCTTTTCGAGGGTTTTCTGAAAGGTTCTTGTTCCCTCTCAGGGGGTTAGCAAACAAAATCCGAAAGAATTTAAAATCCTGATTATAGACAACCGCATAGCGTTAGGCGTTCCATCTAAGTAAAATAATTAAATGTTAGCCAATGCCGGCTTTCATGCTTCTAAGAATATGACCATTCCGGAAAATATTGCGTTCATCAGAATTCCTGTTTATACCCCAGAGCTTAATCCTGCTGAAAAGGTTTGGCAACGGATGAAAGAAAGAGTGGCTGTGAAATTCTTTGAAGATATGGAATCTCTAAAGAAAAAAATAACTGAGATGATTACTCAACTGAAGTCTGAATTCATAAAATCCATAATAGGATATGATTTATACCCCAAAGCCTTTTTGAGCGAATTTAGTATTTAAGATTCGTGTCTTTCTTTTTTACTAAATAGTAAACTATCTCCAGGTCATATTCCTTCTTTTCCAAATTGTATCCCATACTAACCCCAACTTTAACTCTTTACCAATTATTTGAGTAAGTGTATTACATTTTTGTCAATGTTTATGCTGTATGTCTTTCCTGCCGATATCATATCTATTCGAAATGCTCCTTCCATTCTTATTCGTGAAGCTTGTAAAACAGAAAAAATAATCAGAACAGAGAACTTCAGCAGAACCTTAGATTTCAAATAAGCCTAAGAGCCTGTAGAGTTTTGCTTATTTTCGCCTGTTCAGTTTGAATCAGTAAATGGCATATTTTAAGGAATATAAAGATCTTGACCTTCAACAGGTTGCTGTCGAAGTCCTTAGTCAGTGGGAAAAGAGAGAAATTTTTCAGAAAAGTATTCAGGCCAAAAAAAATGCACTCCACTACATTTTTTATGAAGGTCCGCCTTCGGCAAATGGCATGCCCGGAATTCACCATGTGATGGCTAGAGCAATCAAAGACATCTTTTGCCGATACAAAACCCAGAAAGGGTATAAAGTGATTAGAAAAGCTGGCTGGGACACCCACGGATTACCCGTTGAATTGGGGGTAGAAAAACAATTAGGAATAAGCAAAGAAGATATCGGCAAAAAGATTTCGGTTGAATCATTCAACCAAGAATGTCGAAAGGCCGTTATGCGCTATACAGATGCTTGGAATGAACTTACAAGACGAATCGGATTTTGGGTGGATCTAGAAAATCCTTATATCACCTATGAATCAAAATATATTGAATCGGTCTGGTGGCTCTTGAAACAGATTTATAATAAAGGTCTTCTTTATAAAAGCTATAGTATTCAACCTTATTCTCCAATGGCTGGAACAGGTTTGTCGACTCATGAATTAAATCAACCCGGAACGTATGTTGAGGTAAAGGACACCTCAATAACTGCCCAGTTCAAAGCAATAGATGAAAGTCTTCCCGAGGATTTAAGACATGAAATACCATTGTATTTTTTGGCTTGGACAACAACCCCCTGGACATTACCTTCTAATACGGCTTTAACTGTTGGCCCCAAGATTAACTACAGTATCGTCCTAACTTATAATCAATATACGCAACAAAAAATACGGATTGTTTTTGCCTCGGACCTGACGGGTAAATTGCTCAAAAAACCATATCAAGAAACAAAAGACATCCAAGATTTTTCATCGAAAAAGACAAGCAATAAATATATTCCCTATCTAAAATTATCTCAAGTAAAAGGAAAGTATTTAGTAGGATTACGGTATGAGAGAATATGGAAAGAAGCTCCTTTGCCGGCAGAGGGATGCCAAGATGCCTTCAGAGTAATTAGCGGAAATTTTGTTACTACCGAAGAAGGTTCAGGAATAGTCCATACAGCTCCAACTTTTGGTGCTGATGATATGAAGGTTGCACGGCAAGCTTCTCCTCCTATACCTCCATTATTGGTTTACAACGAAATAGGTGAATTAACACCTTTAGTAGATTCAAAGGGAAAATTTGTTCAACAAATGGGTTCTCTGGCTGGGAAATATGTTAAGAATGAATATTACCCCGACGGACAAGAACCCCAAAAATCTGTTGATGTTGAAATTGCCATCACATTAAAAAAAGAAAACAGAGCATTTTGGGTAGAAAAATACACTCATTCCTATCCTCATTGTTGGCGGACTGACAAACCGGTTCTCTATTATCCTCTAGACTCCTGGTTTATCAAGGTGTCGGCCATTAGCCAGAGGATGGTTGATTTAAATCAGAAAATCAATTGGAAACCCCAAGCAACAGGCCAAGGACGTTTTGCGAATTGGTTGGCCAATGCCAGCGACTGGAATCTATCACGTTCAAGATTTTGGGGAACACCACTTCCCCTTTGGAGAACCTTGGACAATAAAACCACTAAAGTCATCGGATCTGTATCCGAATTGATCAAAGAAATTGGATTGTCCATCAAAAATGGTCATATGCAGTCTAATCCTTTTTCTGGTTTTATCGTAGGAGATAATTCCAAAGAAAACTATAATCGGATTGATTTACATAGTCATATAGTTGATCAGATTGTACTCTCATCAGAAGACGGTTCTCCAATGTACCGTGAAACCGATTTGATTGATGTTTGGTTCGATTCAGGTTCAATGCCCTATGCTCAGTGGCATTATCCTTTTGAAAATAAAAACAAAATTGATCAAAATGAATTTTATCCTGCAGACTATATCGCAGAGGGAGTAGATCAGACAAGAGGATGGTTTTACACTCTTCATGCCATTGGAGTTCTGGTTTTTGATGACATAGCCTATAAAAATGTGGTCTCAAATGGATTGATACTTGATAGGTTTGGACGAAAGATGTCCAAAAGACTACAAAACACGGTGGATCCTTTTAAGACCTTAGATAAATATGGACCCGATGCCCTCCGTTGGTATTTAATTTCAAATGCAAATCCATGGGATGATGCCAGATTTAACACCGAAGGTATAGAACAGATTAGGAAAAAATACTTTCATACCCTCTATAACATTTATTCTTTTTTTGCCATCTATGCCAATATTGATGGTTTTAAGGGAGATAGATCTAAAATCAATAAAGGATCTTTAAATGAATTGGATCGTTGGATTCTTTCCGAGCTCTATACTTTGGTTGGTCTTGTAGATAGCTACTACTCTGATTATGAACCAACAAAAGCTGTTAGGAGTATTTCGGATTTTGTTTTAGAAAAGCTAAGTAATTGGTATGTAAGGCTTTCTAGAAGAAGATTTTGGAAAGATATTTATACATCAGATAAAGAAGCAGCGTATCAGGTGCTTCATATGTGTCTTGTTACTGTTGCTAAATTATCAGCTCCTATTGCACCGTTTTATATGGATAGATTGTATTGCGATTTAGTACACAATCAACCTGAAAAAGAGTTGTCTGTACATCTTGATTCTTTCCCAGAGGTCCGAAATGAATTTATTGACAGTCAGTTGGAAGAAAAAATCAATTTGGCTAGAAATATCTCTAGTTTGGCCCTATCGCTGAGAAAGTCTCATCAAATTAAAGTGCGGCAACCTCTTCAAAAATTATTGATTCCAGTAAATACCGATAGGCAAAAGACCCTGATTAAAAGCATTTCTGATCAGATCAAAGCAGAAATAAATGTCAAACAAGTCGAATTGATAGATGGGAATCATCCTATTCTCCAAAAGCAAGTGAAACCCAATTACAGATCATTGGGTCCAAAATATGGATATAGAGTTTCTGAGATTGCAATACAGTTGTCTCACCTAGATCAAAATGAAATTTCAAAATTGGAAACAAATGGCTTTTTTGTACTGGAACAACCCTATAGAACGACTATTGCTCTTGAAGATGTGTTTATTCAATTTAAAGATATAAAGGGTTGGGAAGTAATTCAAGGTGATGGTATTACCCTTAGTTTAGATGTTCGGATTACTCAAGAATTGTATTATGAGGGTGTTGCTCGGGAACTCATCAATCGAATACAAAATCTTCGAAAAGCAAAAAAATTTGAAATAACTGACAGAATTGAAATATATTTGGAGAAACAAAATTTTCTAAAACAAGTAATTGAAAGTAATCGAAAATATATTCTCAGTGAGACTCTTGCAACAAGCTTAAGCTATGTTGATTTTGTTGTTGATGGAACGGATGTCTTATTAGACGAATTAGAATTTAAGATTGCCCTAAAAAAAGTTTAATAATGAGTATAACAGATACAAAAAAGAAGTACTCCGACCAAGAGTTGGAAAAGTTTAAAGAACTTATCGAAGAAAAAATCAGTACTGCCCAACGGGAGTTGGTCTTTCTAAAAAGGGCCTACATGAATGACAGTAACAATGGCACAGAAGATACTTCGCCAACCTTTAAAGCCTATGAGGAAGGTTCTACTACATTGTCCAAAGAAGCCAACGCACAGTTGGCTCTAAGGCAGGAAAAGTTCATCAGAGATCTTAAAAACGCCCTAGTTCGGATTGAAAACAAGACTTATGGAATTTGTCGTGCTACGGGGAAATTAATTAGCCGAGAACGGCTATTATTGGTGCCACATGCCACCTTATCTATTGAGGCTAAAAGAAACAAAAAATAAGGAGATTTTTATCAATTATCTGTTTGGGCTTTGTTTTCCCCGTTTTGGGTCAGAGTGTAGTCAGTAAACAAATTTCAGCTCAACAAATTACTGAGGCAGAGTTTCGACTGCCCTGGGTCTATCAGTTGGAAATTGTTGGATTGGATTCAATTGATCAAGTTGATTTATTGTATGATAGTTATGGAGAATACAAGACTGCTAGTACAATTATAATCAGGACGATAGGTAGAGTATTGTATGCTGAGGAGGTTTCAAATCCAAACTTTGAATTACATCATGATAAGTTAAGTGTCCACAAACAGTACGCCACAAAGGCAAAATTGCTTGTGCCAAGTGATTTAGAGGTTTGGGTAATGGTAGATAATTGTAGGGTGGAAGTCAAAGGAAATTTAAACCGCATCAATCTACAATTGAATACGGGATTTTGCTCTTTTGAAGCAAATACCTTTAAAAGTTCCATAGAGTCTTTAGAAGCCAATATTTGCATAGTTAATTCTCAAGTCAATGTTGATGCTCGGAGTAAATATGGTCTTGTATTGACAACTTTTAATCCGGAGTATTCGGCCAATTTAGTCATTGGCACAACACTAGGAAATGTTTATAATTAGGAAACCTTATTGGCTAAATTTACCGCTGTTAATTAAATATTGGTTATGAGGATTGGACGGTGTGCCATTCATTGGGTCATCTTAATCATTTTTGGGGTATTGCTCTTAGATCAGGGGACAAAATTTTACATCAAACTAAATTATCCCATCAGCAGTTATTTTTCGCCAGCAATTCTGGACTGGGGATTTTTCAAGGTTTTGTTTGTTGAAAACCCTGGCATGGCGATGGGAACCAAGGTTAGTGATATCATTCCCATCGGCGATGAAGAAACGGCTAAATTGATTCTTACTTTTTTCCGAATGATCGTCATAACCGGAATCGGTTTATATTTATTTTTTAGAGTCATTCAAAAGCAATCCAGAGTACTTAAATGGTCGATTGCGCTCATTTTTGCTGGAGCTCTGGGTAATCTAATTGATTCTATTTTTTATGGAGTATTCTTTACCCACAGCTATGGACAGGTGGCTCAATTTTTACCTGAACAGGGTTATGCACCATTTTTTCTTGGTCATGTGGTGGATATGATTCAGTTCCCCTTATTTAGTTGGGTCTGGCCTGAGTGGGTCCCTTTGATTGGTGGGAAGGAGTACACTTTTTTTCAATATGTTTTCAACATAGCTGATACGGCTATTACTACTGGTGTTATGATGGTAGTATTTTTTTCTAGGCGCATTTCCAGAGCCAACGAATCCCAAAAACCGACATCTAAGGAAGAGATAATAGAGCAATCTTAAATGCTATTAAACTCATAGTCATTAAATTAAAATGTGATTGACAAAAATATGTTTCTTGTCAAATCTTATTACTGACCATCACTAAATGAGATGCGTTGCTAATTATTGTAAAATAAGAACCTGTTAGTAAATCCTATTCAACTTTTTCATGTTCTTCATGGGTTAAATGATACCTATCGCATTGTTAAGCATGAAATTAACTTCCTATGCTTAGAATAAACTCATTAATGCAACTTGTGGGATAGAGTTTTCATAAAACACGAATGTTATTGAATCGGTCAATTATCCATGATAATCAAGTCGTGTAGTTTTTTTGTTTCCCGGAGGTCAGCAAATATTGTTTCGTGGGTGCCATTTTCGAGAATAATCAGATGTTCTGCTGGGTTGGTCTCTTTCAAGAGCTTGATTGCCTCTGGCGTGAAATCGCCGACGTTCATATCATATTCTGAGAATAAAAAAATAGCATCAGAAAGGTCTACTTCTGCTAATTTTTCAGTATAACGATTGAAACCCAATCCTGCGTTTAACTTAGATAGGTTGCTTATTAGTTTGATTTCGCTAGCATATTCTTCTGGAACTTTCGCTTCATATGGATTCTGACCGTTTTCATCAAAGAGCCAGACTATTCCCTCAGAAAAGCCATCTACAACTACCTGGTCCATATCTAGTCTACCGTTGAGTGAAATTGATTTTCTAGCAATTGACCCGTATTTTGATAGGATTTCATTGACCAAAAAAGCACCATAGGAATGTCCAATGAGGTATATGGTCTTTTCCATAGTGTTGAAGTGGTCAATTACTTTTTTAATTATCTCAGCACTGAGAGCGCTTTCAATTTTTGCCTGTTCAAAAGTCAATTCGCTCTCTCTGTGTATGTAGGGGTTGAGATGCTGAGATTGAAATGGATAAACGATTAGATCATCAACAAAATAGGGATAGTCAAAAACTTCTGCTTCGTCTTGGTCGCAATTTGAACAGCCAGAAGAGTTAGAACTGTTAAGGGGATAGTCTCTATCTAATACTGCACCACCTTGAATGTAAACCCATACCGTATCTGATTCGATATCTCCTTTCATTTCAAATAGATCTTCTATAGCATCAGGTAAAACAGTGTGCGAAAAATTATCTTCTGAATTATCCTGATCAGTATCCGTGCTGGTTTGGTCCCCATTATCGTCATTGGTTTCATCTGCGTTACTATCCTGATCAGTATCCGTGCTACTTTGGTCGCTATTATCGTCATTGGTTTCATCTGTGCTATTGTTGTCCTGATCATTGTCAGTTTGCTCTGTGTTTGTTTCTTCTTCAACGTTTGTTGGTTCAGGCATTTCAACTGGCAACTTCGGCCCAGTAGGACCATCATCATTACAATAATAAAGTGTCAAAAACAAGAAACTTATCAAAAGGATGAGGCGATTCATTATTGCTAAATATAAGATAATAGGTTGTTTTTTGTATAGGTTCTGTTTACTATTGTTCTTTCATCAATGACTAAAACTATCCTATGCCTATATTACAAACTTAATTCCTTTGTATATGATGGACTGGATTCTTCCTAGGACTTATATCACTTGGCTTGCGTAATATCTGTTGCTCAAAAACCTTTTACAATCACGAGGCACATTGGATATTTAAAAGTCCAAACACAGACTTTAGATTCATAGATGTGTAATCATCGTGGGCATTCTTCTTGTACCACCTGTAAAAGCATTTCGATTACTTCAGCAAAATCCCCCTAACAAGGTACCCTTAGAAATAGCTTTGATATTGGCTAATATGCTACGTCCTCTAATTAGTTTGTCTTTTACAATCAAAATATAAATTTACCATTTAAGAAATGGGATTGGTAAACCACACTCAAGAAATACAGAAATTCAGATAAGTCTAGCGGACCCATCTAATTTCTATTTAAACAGTTATTTATATACTCCCCGACCTCTTTTGAGTCCATAAACTAATGGTAATTTCCCTATTTTTATGGTACTATCTGTTCTTTTAATTTAGAAGATGTCCAAGTGGAATGAGTTCATTGATTTATCTAAAAAATGCCAAAAACACTTAATTGGTCGTTCTTATTTACATAAGCACAATTTATGTAGTATAGCCCATCATTCTTCTGCTATAGAAGGTTCGAAATTAACCATCAAAGAAAGTTGGCAATTACTAGAACATAAGGTATTCCCATCAAATGCACCATACAAAGAAGAATCGATTTTCATGGTGATTGATCATTATAATGCACTTCTTTATGTATTAGAACAAGCAAAAAAAAATCTTTCTATATGCTTACCATTGCTAAAAAAGATTAATTCTCTTGTTAAAAAGAGAACTGGAGAAGAAGGATTTTGTCCTCTAACAGGCGAAAAATATAATACGGCTTCAGGAGAATTGAGAACTTATTTTGTTGGTATCGGTTTAATAGGAGGAGGTCAAAAAGTATTTATGCATCCCAAGGCAGTTCCAGATCAAACCAATATTTTGTTAGGTGACATCAATTCTAGATTAGAAAACAGCAATGATGTAAAATCAGCGAATCTATTGGCTTTCGAAGCTCATTATAAATTAGTGAGCATACATCCTTTTGGCGATGGGAATGGTAGGACATCCAGGTTATTGATGAATTATATTCAGGCATATCATAACCTACCGATGACTTTTGTCTTAAATGAAGAAAAAGATGCTTACTTTGAAGCACTCGAAAAAACAGATAAAACCAAAGACTTAAATTATTTTTATGATTTTATGATAGATAGTTCAATTAAGCCTATGTCTTTAATGAACGAGTATATAGAGAAAACAGATAATCAAAGAGAAATAAATCCCCAAAATCCAAGTATTCAAAAGACAACCATTAAGTAATAAGCAGAATGGACAATCAAAAAGACAAGGAGTGGGTGAAACAAATAGAAGAGCAAATAAATAGAATAGATAAGGTATTCTTAGAGTATGGTCATCCTTATGATCATGTCGATTTTGGTAATCTTACCCATGAAGATAGGCATCGATGGTTTTGGTGGGACGAATTTTTTAGGATGTATCTAGATCTTAAAACAAAAATCACGGACTACAACAAGAACAAGGTAAATGAAATTGATACTTCTTTGAATCCCATACAATATAGAGAGTATATTGATTCATCTCTCAAAAAATTCTTCTATGATAATCAAGATTTACAAATTTTGAAACAATTCAATAAGCTAACTCCCTATGTACATAAACGCTTTAAAGATACAGAGACTTACAATTGAGAAAAATACTTCTTTGATTTGAAGTGTTGCCATAGACAGATTGGGAGGTTCCTTTCCAGAATTAAACCCAACCAATCAAAGGAAATAGAAAAATTTAGCTTACTTGACAACTATTTGTTAGAGAGCATTTTATCCTATATATTGCAGGGTTACATCAGGAAATGTCAAATTCTCACGTGAATTGAGAATTTAAATTCTATTAAATTGCTTATCCTTTTTTCATCTAAAATCAGACCTTAAATTCATTAAATAAACTAATTAAATACTCTAAAATTATGGGACAAATAGAGCCGATTTTACAAGAAAACAAAGATAGATTTGTAATATTTCCAATTAAACATATTGATCTTTGGACTTGGTATAAAATATGTGAAGCCTGCTTTTGGACAGCAGAAGAAATAGATTTGAGCAACGATATCGGAGACTGGAATGACAAGTTGAATGACGAGGAAAGATATTTTATCAAACATATTCTAGCTTTTTTTGCAGCTTCGGATGGTATAGTTAATGAGAATTTGGCAGAGAATTTTGTCAACGAAGTTCAATTTACTGAGGCAAAATTCTTCTATGGCTTCCAGATTATGATGGAAAATATTCACTCAGAGACCTATTCTCTATTAATTGAAACCTATGTGGAAGATCCGGAAGAAAAAGATCGTCTGTTCAAAGCCATTGAGGTTTTTCCAGCCATCAAAAAGAAAGCCGATTGGGCATTAAAATGGATTGATTCAGACTCCTTTGCTGAGCGATTGATTGCTTTTGCTGCAGTTGAGGGGATTTTCTTTTCTGGAGCTTTTTGTTCGATTTTTTGGCTCAAAAAAAGAGGCCTCATGCCCGGACTTACCTTTTCTAATGAGTTGATTTCGCGGGATGAAGGAATGCATTGCGATTTTGCTGTACACGTTCATAATAATCATTTAGTCAATAAAGTTCCTAAAAAGAGGATTAAAGAAATACTAGTAGATGCTCTGAACATCGAAAGAGAGTTTATCACAGAATCTCTACCTGTTCGGTTGATCGGTATGAATGCAGATCTGATGACACAATATCTGGAATATGTAACCGATAGATTATTGGTTCAACTAGAAGTGGAAAAGGTTTATAATGTTGAAAATCCATTCGATTTTATGGAAATAATTTCAATTGAAGGTAAAACCAACTTTTTTGAAAAGAAAGTAGCCGAATATCAAAAAGCCGGAGTTAAAAGATCAGCAAGTGAAAGAGCATCAGGGAAAAAAGAGTTTGGGACTGAAGAAGAATTTTAATCATAGACAAATAAAAAAATGATGGGAAATACCATGACCAAATGTTTGTAGTAAAGAGAAGTGGCCGCAAGGAGCGGGTCATGTTTGATAAAATCACTGCAAGAGTTCACCAACTTTGCTATGGACTGAGTAGTATTGTTACCCCCGAGCGGGTAACGCTAAAAGTAGTCGAAGGGCTTTACGATGGAGTTACAACTTCAGAACTTGACAATCTAGCGGCTGAGATTGCTGCTACTATGGCAACAACCCATCCGGATTATGCCAAGCTAGCAGCTAGAATTGCAGTATCTAACCTCCATAAAGGCACAAAAAAGTCTTTCTCCCATACTATGGAAACACTTTATTATTATGTCAATCCAAAGACAGGTAAAAAAGCACCTTTACTTTCGGATGAGGTTTACCAGATAATTAAAAAAAATGCCGAGCTTCTTGACTCTCATATCATCAACCGGAGAGACTACGAATATGATTATTTCGGATTTAAAACGCTAGAACGTTCCTATTTGCTGAAAATCAACAACAAAGTAGTTGAGCGCCCACAGCATATGCTCATGAGGGTCAGTGTCGGAATTCATTTTGATGATATTGATGCTGTTTTGGAAACCTACAGTAAGATGTCCAAAAGATATTTCACCCATGCAACCCCCACACTTTTTAATTCAGGGACACCTAAACCACAAATGTCGTCATGCTTTCTACTCACAATGCAGGATGACAGTATAGAAGGAATATACAATACACTAAAACAAACAGCAAAAATTTCTCAAGCAGCCGGTGGGATTGGGCTCTCAATTCATAATATTAGAGCGACGGGTTCCTATATTGCTGGTACCAATGGCACCTCCAATGGCATTGTTCCTATGTTGCGGGTTTTTAATGATACAGCCCGATATGTAGATCAAGGTGGCGGAAAACGAAAAGGATCTTTTGCAATATATATAGAGCCTTGGCATGCAGATATACTGGAGTTCCTAGATTTAAAAAAGAACCACGGCAAAGAAGAAATGCGGGCTCGGGATTTATTTTATGCCATGTGGGTTCCGGATTTATTTATGAAACGAGTTGAAAATGATGAGAAGTGGACTCTGATGTGCCCTAATGAGTGTCCAGGGCTTTACGATACCCATGGTGTAGAGTTTGAAAAATTATACCAACAATACGAAGATCAAGACAAGGGACGAAAAGTAATTGATGCCAGGAAGTTATGGTTTAAAATTCTCGAATCGCAGATCGAAACCGGCACCCCATATATGCTTTATAAAGATCATGCCAATAGGAAATCAAATCAGAAAAATTTAGGTACTATTCGCTCCTCAAATCTTTGTGCTGAGATTATTGAGTACACCTCAAAGGATGAAATTGCTGTATGTAATTTGGCTTCGATTGCGCTACCTAAGTATGTGACCAAAGATGGAAGATTTGATCACGAAGAGTTATATGAAGTTACCAAGTTAATCACTCGAAATCTCAACAGAGTCATTGATCGAAACTACTACCCGGTTGTTGAGGCCAAAAATTCCAATGTACGACACAGACCAATAGGGATTGGTGTCCAAGGTCTTGCGGATACGTTTATTCAATTGCGATTACCTTTCACTTCTGAAGAGGCCAAGAATCTGAATAAAGAGATTTTTGAGACCATCTATTTTGCTGCGGTGACCGCCTCAATGGAGGAAGCCATAAAAGATGGACCCTATCAGACCTACGAAGGGTCGCCAATATCCAAAGGTCAATTCCAATACAACCTTTGGGAGTTAAAAGATAAAGACTTGAGTGGCCGCTGGAAGTGGGCAGATTTGAGAAAGAAAGTACTCAAACATGGGGTAAGAAATTCCCTCTTGCTAGCTCCGATGCCTACAGCTTCTACATCCCAAATTCTCGGAAACAACGAATGTATAGAGCCTTATACGACAAATATGTATGCCCGGAGAGTAATCTCAGGTGAATTTATAGTAGTTAACAAACATTTATTAAAAGATTTGGTGGACTTGGGATTATGGAGTGAAGAGTTAAAACAAGAATTGATGAGATCCAATGGTTCCATTCAACATATTGAGGGGATTCCCGAAGATTTAAAAGAACTCTACAAGACGGTTTGGGAGTTGAAGATGAAAGATATCATTGACATGGCCCGCCATCGTGGATGCTTTATTGATCAAAGTCAATCTCTGAACCTCTTTATGGAAGATCCCACAGAAAAAAAATTGACCTCCATGCATTTCTATGCATGGCGATCGGGACTGAAAACTGGCATGTACTATCTAAGGACCAAGGCTGCAGTCGATCCCACCAAATTCACTATAGATATCAGCAAAAAGCAGGTTGAAAAAGTCAAATATGCAACTGGTAAAACAAAAGTGTCAACTGGAATTGCCTTAGAAACAGGCACAATGCCTAAGAAAAGTGAAAATGGCGATGTTGAGTCAACTCCTATTAATCCAGAAGACTTAAAAGAAATGATTATTCATAATCGTGATAATAAAGAAGATAGTGATTGTCCGATGTGCGGCGGCTAATCTCAAAATAACAAACCCTATAGTTAACCAAAAAAGTCAAGAGTACAGCTTCATTCCTTTTTCGTCTTACTTATTTGATCTAAGTTTTTTAAATTAGGTGCCGATTTCTGAAGATATAGCAGGAGCATTTATTTTGGTATGAAGCATAGCATTCCTTTTCTTTTTATGTTTATGTTTTGCATGTATATCATGTCTGACTTGTCGTCTCTTTGCTACTATCTAAATAAAAAATAAAAATTTTTTTTGAACTCTTTTGGTAGTAGCTAAAACCAAAGGAGTTTTTTTATAAGAAATAATCAATCATAAATAACTTTTAAATACGTAATATAATGAGTAATCTCACATTTTCACATATTGGTCAAAGCATAAGCGAAACCAAATTTGTTGGGGAATCAAGAAAATTCCAAATCACTATTGATGAGCCTCCTGATTTGGGTGGCAAAGATGAAGCAGCTAATCCTGTGGAATATACTTTAGCTTCTCTTGCAGGTTGCTTGAATGTGGTAGCCCATCTCATTGCTAAAGAACTTGGCATTGAATTGAAATCTCTTAAAATCAATATTGAAGGAGATTTGAACCCTAGCAAATTATTGAGTGGAGACAATTCAGCAAGAGCTGGATTTTCTGACATTCGAGTCAACCTTGATGTGGATTCTGATGCTGATCAGCAACTTCTTGACAAATGGCTCCAGATAGTAAGGGACCGATGTCCGGTTACTGATAATTTGGCTAATCCAACAAATGTTGAAATCCATGTATGGTAGTTCCTCCAAAATTTGACATAGACAATGGATTTTTCAGATCAAATACAAAACCAAATTAATTCAGGGATTGTTTCAATGAAATTTGAATCCAAAGTCTTACCTTTAATTTAGAGGGATTTATTGTAGTATAGACCAACTAATTTCACAACCTTAAGCCCTATTGGAAATTCTTCCGATAGGGTTTTCTTATTTAAAATCGCACAATCAACCTTAAAAAGCAACTATAAATGACATATAATTAGGGATTTAAATTGCTGAAAAATAAATAAATAAAAATTTAATGTTACCTAAATGTTACATGAATGATAATTTTGTATTATCTTTGACTTAACAAATTTTACAATCATGAGATTAGTCATTATTTTAATGTGTTTTGGGATTTATAGTACCGCATATGCTCAACAGGATAGCAACCAGTTTACCTATCAAGATAAGGGAGATACTATTGAATACAAGGAGTATTATTCCAATGGTGTATTAGCACAAATCGGAACTATTCAAGATGGTTTAAACCACGGTTTATGGTCAGCATTTAATACCCAAGGGGAAAAGATTGCCGAAGGAGAATACCACAAAGGAATGAGGGTTTCAAAATGGTTTTTTTGGGAAGATGAGTCACTGATTGAAGTGGATTTTGAGAATAATAAAGTTGTCAAAGCCATCAGATGGGACAACAGTCAAATTTTGGCAGATAGCCAAAAAATTTGAACCCCCACGAAAAAATTATCTGAAAAAACGGTGTTCGAGGTCAGTATATAAAAGTGGAGGTTAAGTCAATGTTCAATGCCTCTTTCTTAAAAAGTGTCCATGACTCCTAATTATCAATAGCACCACAATTATGGTGATGGTAATCACCGAAAAGAGCTTTCCAAAGTGTAGTAACACAAGAATGAGGGCGGAGAATGAAAATGCACAAAATGCAGTGATAAACCACCCTCCAATGACGTTCAAGACACCCGAAACCCGATAAATTGCACTGCCTTTTTGCCAAGCCCGATCAGAAAGAGAAGTGCCCATGGCAACCATGAAAGTGACATAGGTCGTTGATAAAGGCAGTTTTAGCGTAGTTGCCCAAGAAATCAATAGAGCAGCAACAACTAAATTTATTGAGGCCCGAATTTGATCAAACGCCGGTCTCAATCCATTGACAAGAGGCAGCTCAACCGGATGAAATCGTTCAGTCATCCAGAGTTTTAATTTTGGGGGAAATAACCGAACCAATAGTTTGTTGGCACTATTGAATGAAGTTACCAAACCAACAGCCAGTATATTAGACTTAAAGCGTTCATCTACCTGATGCTGGTTGGAGAGATCAATGGAGGTTTTTACCACTCTCTTTGCTTTGGCTGATATCCAAAGCGTTGCAACCATAATCAACCCCGCAATAATTAAAAATATCACCGGAGTAGGGACTTGTCCAGACATATCAACCATAGAAAATTCAGAGGCAGAAACCCCAGATGAAATCCATAACTGGAACGATTGAAAAGCTGCAATAGGAACACCGATGAAATTGACCAAATCATTACCAGCAAAAGCCAAAGCTAATGCAAAGGTGCCCACACCAATAATTAATTTGTAGATGTTTAACCTTCCCAGATATTGTAATAAATAAGAAATGATTCCCCAGAATATAGTGCTGATTCCAAGAACGATTAAATTATTGTCCTGAATAAAATCCGGGATTGTTTGCCCTCCCAGAGCATCATAAGATATACCCGCAAACGTACTCCCTTTTATCCCTTTGATGAAAATGAAGTAGAACAAAGCAGCCAACGAAATACCTCCAAAAAGAGCATTGACCCATTTTTGTCCATTTTTAATCTTGAACCCCAAAAACAACCGGGCAACCCACTGAATCAAAGCTCCAGCTGTAAATGCAACACCAACAGACAATAAAATCCCCAAGATTATTTCTAAGGACTTTTCAGTATTTATGAAAGTATGAAGAAAAGATAAATCTTGACCTAATTCCCAAAGTTTAATTACCGACATAGCAACTGCCGCTCCTAGAAGTTCAAATACGATGGAGACAGTGGTTGAAGTGGGAAGACCCAAGGTGTTGAAAAAGTCTAATAACAAAATGTCGGTGAGCATAACCGCTAAAAAAATGAAGATTATTTCATCAAAAAAAAACTCGGAAGGATTGAAAATTCCTTTCCGAGCAACCTCCATCATACCACTAGAGAAAATAGCCCCAACAATGATCCCCAAGCTGGCGTAAATCATAATCCGCTTAAAGGAAATTGCCCGAGAGCCTATGGCTGAACTCAAGAAATTCACCGCATCATTACTGACCCCCACAATTAAATCTCCAATGGCAAGAAGACTAATGAGGATAATGATCAGTAGGAAGATATTTTCCATAAAGTTATATACTAGACCGTAGTTTGATTATAGAGAAATTTGATAACCAATAGAGATGCTCCTTCCAGGGTCTCGAAATCGAAAATGCCTATTTGAGATTCTAAAAGAATGATAAATACTTTCTCGAGTTTCCCCTAAAATGTTTTGGACTTTAACAGTAATTGCTGCGTTGTTTTTTAATTTTTTGATAATATTCAATGTTAAATCATGAAAAGGCATAGTAAAGACATCAGGATAGAAACCATCACCTACCACCTCTAGTGTTTTTCCCTGTACATTGTAGTATATTCCTGCCTGCAGTCCTTTATCTATATTATCATAACTCAAACCAGCATTAATTAAAAAAGGAGACTGACCCTGTAATTCTCTCCCATCTTCAAGGGTTTCTCCATTTCTTAGTCCTAAAGTTCTCAAATCACGCTCATCAACACTATATGGTAAATTTGAGATTATATACGAACCATTGAAATTGAGATTGAGATGCCTCAATCCACGAATCCACTTAGAAAGTTTTTTTCGCAATTCTAATTCCAGACCATAAACCTTAGCATTTTCGAGATTTCGAGGAGTATAATTGGTCGTAGCTACCCTTACAAAGCCAATTTCAATGGGATCCTGTAGGGATTTATAAAATGCACTCAGAGAGAATAATTGAGCCTCATCACCATAACTCTCAAATCTGAGATCAAAATTGTCAATGTAACTAGGCGTTATGTTGATGTTGCCGATAAAGGTCAAATTTGAAATGGGATCAAATATGGCCGCTATTGAGGCTTCTTTGAAACTTGGCCTAGCTGTGGTCTTAGCATATGCTAATCTTAAATTAGTGTTCTCCGTTAAAGAATAAATCAAATTAGCTGAAGGAAATAATGTAAAATCGTTAATCAGTTGTTGGTTATCATATAACAGGCCTCTTTGAACATTTTCTCCTGTATAATAAATGCTGTAGTTTTCCATTCTCAGTCCAACGATAGACTTTAATTTTTGTGAAATGTTGAATTCATTGGAAGCATAAAAAGCATAGTTTTCTTGGCGTGCGTTAAAAGTATTTACATCTTGCCGGATGGTAGTGTTAGAATTTAGAAAAGTGCCTTTTGGGTTGCCTATAGAAAGAATATTTTGTGGATCAAGTATTTTATTGGGATCACCTCCATATCGGGCCCAATCTTTGGATGAAGTGAAATTAGTACTGATGGAATACTCATCAATTGAAAAGTCCCGTTCCTTTTGTGCAACATAAACGCCAAACTTAACTAGAGCATCTCCATAAAATAAAGAGTAACGTTTGGTGAGGTCAATTTTGCTAACATAATTTACCTCATCAAGATACCTCCAGAATCTTTTTGGCTCGGTATTGCGTGGAATACTCAATGATCCTTCCTCGTCCTGGAAAGAAGTGTTTCGAATGTCCTTGTCGTGGATTTTAGCTAAGGTGCCAGAAAGCATCCATTCAAGCTTAAATTTTCCACTTGAAAAGCTGTGTGTAGCTGACAATTGACCATTGGATATTGAGCGTTCAAAGTATTCTAAAGTGTATTTATTAAAATCAATAAAGTCAGAAAATCTAGTTTCCTGTCTGAACTCTCCAGCTGTACTTTCTCCGTTCTGAATGTGAAAAGCATTAAACTTGAATTTAGATAAACCAGTTTTGAATGAAACACCTAATAGACCACTGATAATAACATTATTTTCTCCTATTGTCCCTATCTGTGATCGATTTTTACTTAGTTCTATAACGTTTTTATCCGGGTCCTTGTTAAAGATATTGTCAGAAGCATCCTCATAATAAGACTGCGTTTTTTTGTATGCTGTAGAAATGATTAGACCTAATTCGTCACTTTGGCCGACTGAATATCTATTTGCGAATCCGATGCCAAACCCATAATCAAGGCCACTGTTATCTTGACTAGGTCCCAATTGAGGATCAAATCTTTTAGATAATGATGCTATTCGATCAAGAGTCCCTGGGCCTGAATCGATTAATGGTGTGTACTCATTCCCTAAAATAGGATTACTCTCCTGGGCAATTTGGTTTGCAAGGGGATTGTCTCTTGTTCCATCATCAAAACCTAGCCAATCGGTGGTACCACCTGAATATGTGAGGTATTCATTGTTAAAATGCATACTAGGGTTGTACTCAATGCTGGCAGAAACACTAATCTCTTTTCTAGTTGGGATATCTTTTGTGATGATATCAACAACCCCGCCTGTGAAGTCCGCAGGTAAATCAGCACGTGCTGATTTGGTTATTTGGATATTTGACAACATATTCGTTGGGAATAGATCCATCTGTACTGTGTTTTTGTCCGGATCAAGACCAGGAATGTCTACTCCGTTGAGTATTGATTTGGAATATCGATCACCTAGTCCTCGAACATACACATACTTCCCACCTTGCACGGAAACCCCCGGAACTCGTTTAATTGCGCTTGCAATGGTAGAAGCACCAACTTTTTTAAAAGATTGAGCCGAGAGCCCATCCATTAAACTAGCTGACCTCTTCTGAATAGCAAGAACAGATGCCTCTGAGTTGGTAGATGCTTCAACACTGATTACAACTTCTTCTAAACCTGATGCAGCAGAGGACAGAACGATATCAATAATTGAAAAGTTATTAGCATCAACCTCTACATTGGTGATTTCTTTGGGTTGATAACCGACAAATGAAGCAACAACGGAGTAGGTGCCCGGTTCTAATTCGAGAGAAAAGTTGCCATCAAAATCTGAGACTACTCCTTTATCAGTTTCTTTGACAATTATATTGGCAAATGGTAAAGGTTCGTTGAAATCACCATCAATGATGGTACCTGAAATACCTTGTTGACCAAATATATATGACCCGCTGGCTAGAAATACAAACAAAACGATTGAGAGCTGTGAGGTAGTACTGTTTTTTAACACTCTGAATATGAAAACTAAATTGCGAAAATAAAATGCCCAATACTAATCGTATTGAGCATTTCGAGCTTACTTAACGAATGATGTAAAGGCATTATTTTGCTTGGGTGGTATGATGCCAAAAAGTCCATTCAAATTCAGAGATATTAGCGCCAACTTCACTTCCATCGTCCACAAACTCAGCAAAATTTCCACTGTCAGCACTGAAGGAAGACTTATTTTCAGATAATTTGTCAACAAAGATATCCGATAATTCTCCTATATTACAATTTGATGGCACAACCACATCTATATTGATGAAAGTCAACTTGTTGTTTTTATAATTATCGGAGATAGCAGAATTATTGTCTTCATCGCCTGCATCTAATTCAACGTCCTTGCCTTGAGCAAAATGTTTAATGGCAATCCTATTTAGGCTTCCCATTGCATTTGATCGAAAATCAGCAATTTCACCTTTATCAGCAAGGGATTCACAATTGGATAAATCTGTGGCTCCTATGATGGTTGTATTGGTGATTTGGAAACTTCCTTCCGCTGAACCTTCTGGACCATCAATTTCGAGACCGTGATCAGAGCTCCCTTCTAATTTGACTACTGAGTTGTATATAGTACCACTATAGGCCTGGTCTATATCTAGGCCATCATCACCTTGTCCCCATACCAGTAGGTTAGAGGCATTAACTGTTCCGCCAAAAAATTCGACTCCGTCATCTTTATTTGCAACTACTTCAACATTCCTAATCACAGTTTGGTTTCCAACTCCGCCGAGAGTCAATCCGTTGATTTCATTCCCTTCTCCAATGTCTGCACCCCCATGTCGAATAGATACGTATTGAATGATGCCTGAATTATCGTTTGGATTACTTCCTCCGTATAGTCCGTATATATCATCAGCTGGTATACCTTCAATTTGCACTTCACTTACATCTCCTTTGAAAGAGCCTGGTGCATGTCCAAGCACGATTACACCTCCCCATTTACCCTGCACTTCTACTCCGGGAGAAGATTCACCCTCAGCATAGGTTCCATCAGGTTGAATGGGGTCATCAATTGAAGTAAAGATAATTGGTTTTTCAGCCGTTCCCAGAGCATAGATTTTCCCACCTCTTGACACAACTAAAGCAGCAGCATTAGCTCCGGTCTGGGCTTTTGCTTTGATGACTGTCCCAGCTGGTATGGTTAAAGTGACTCCATCAGTTACATAAAGTTTCTCGTCCAAAATATATTCGTTTCCAGCAACCAGTGTTTTGTCTTCATTAAGTGGTCCCGATAGTGTCTCTTCTACACTAGTATTGGCCTGGGAAACTAATGATTGTATTCCTTGCAGTAACTCTTCAGGTTCATTATTAGACTTAAAAGTATTGACAAGAGCATTAAAGTCATTTGCTAAGCCTTCCACAATTGCGTTATTTCCAATTTCCTCTAGTATGGATTCAAATTGGTCTATGGCCTGATTGTAAACAGTTTGCGGAATTCCGCCAGTATTGCTTTCAATTTCTGCTTCCAATTTTGATATGTCAGACCTTAGCTTTGTGATGGTGCCTTCGAGATCAGTAATGGTGCTCTCGGCATTACCCTTGGCCTTGTTAGCATCATCAAGTCTTGTCTGTAGCGAACTGATTTGTTCATTCAGACTTGCAATCTCATCGTCGTTGTTCTCACAACTGGTAAATGTCAATCCTAATAGAATGATTAGAATCGGTAAGGGATAAATAAATTTCATAGAGTAAAAATTGATTATTATGAATTGATGGTGCGAAAGTATATTGAGTATCTCACCCGTTTTTTACCAAAAATTTAAATTTTGGGATGATTATGTTAACAAAAAGTTATTATTGGTTCCAAGTAATTCACATTGGGGTAAATTAAAGTCATTAAAACTTTGATAATGAATAGCTTAGACATAAAAAAGAAGGCTTTTTAAAGGAACTTTCGGACTAGCGTTGGGTTCTACTGACAATTACTAAGTTTATTATAGAAGCACTAAAATGTAATATTCATCTACTTTAGTGGCATTATTTTCGCTGATGCGTTGGGTATTATTCATCGGGTTTTTTATTCTTTCATGGTACAGTTTTCAGGCCATAAAAACAGTTTTCCATTCTAAACCAACTCAATTTTTATATGTAGGGTTAGTTGTTTTGATATATGGCTCAATTTTTTGGTTCTTTTTCTTTGATCAACGTCAAAACCAAATGACTCCCTATAGACAATACCTCATTGGTTTATCTATGGGTTTGATGATCTTTCAGATTGTCTCGGTCTTCTTTTTATTTTTAGAAGATATCGTCAGAATTTTCCAAGCTACTGCGTCTTTTTTTTCTAAGGGGGCACGTGTTGATGAATTTTTTATTCCCCAAAGACGTGTGTTTATTTCAAGGACTGCTCTTGTAGCTGGAGCTCTTCCATTTGGGACGATTCTTTATGGGATGTTTAGGGGTAGATACAACTATAAAGTCATCAGGCATACTTTAGAGTTCGATAATCTACCTGAGGCTTTTGATGGATTTACCATAGCACAGATTTCAGATCTTCACACGGGCAGTTTTATCAATAGAGATAAAGTAGCATATGGATTTCGATTGATCAACCAGCTTAGTTCAGATGTGATTTTTTTTACAGGGGATTTAGTCAATGACCGAGCCTCGGAGGTTGATTCGTATAGAGATATATTTTCCTCATTAAAGGCTAAAGAGGGTATCTATTCTGTTTTGGGCAATCATGATTATGGAGATTATACAAGTTGGGAATCACAAGCTGAGAAGGAGCAGAATTTTAAACAATTGATTGAAACCCACAAGGATCTGGGTTGGACTCTTTTGTTAAACCAATCCATCGTCTTGAATAGAAATGGTCAAAAGATTGTCATCGTTGGAGTTGAAAACTGGGGCACGGGTCGATTCAAAAGGGCAGGAGACTTGGATCAAGCCCTTAAAAATGTTCATCCTGATGATTTCAAAATACTTTTATCCCATGATCCATCCCATTGGGAAGCTAAAGTGTTGCCTCATCGGAATCCGGTTCCTTTGACTTTGAGTGGCCATACTCATGGAATGCAATTCGGGATAGAGATCCCTGGGGTAATAAAATGGAGTCCTGCTTCGTGGAGATACAAACAATGGGCAGGGATTTATAAAGAAGGCAATCAATACATCAATGTCAATAGGGGATTTGGATATATTGCTTATCCTGGACGGGTTGGCATCTACCCTGAAATTACTCATATCACCTTGATAAAGAAAAGGGATTGACGAGTACTAATGATTCCATAGGTAAATTCAGAGGAACAGTTTTGATGGAATACCAAATGTGTATTCATTATTTTTTCGAATAAAGTGGAAAATGGTGAGTTCCCTAGTATTGCTGTTTAAATTATTTATGAAAACAAATTTCTGAAGTATTGTTAGGATAGTGTTCTGTAAGAAGTTAGTAGTGGAAATCATCCTGAGGTCTCTAACTATATAATCCCGGGCTAAAAGATCATGTTCTTTAAAGGTCTTCTGGGTCAATATCAAAAAGGTCAACGGTTTGATTAAACTTTTCGGTAATCTTAGTTTGGAATGAGGTGTTGGTATCTGATGATTTTACCGACTTGACCAGATTACTGTATCTAGAGATTACATCTGCAAGTTGGTTCTGGTATAGCTGTAAACTTTCTTCGGGAATTTGGGTATATACGTTTGCTCTAGAAGCAAATTGATCAGCAATTTGGGATGCTAATTTTTGGGCTTTTTCGGTGGCACCAGCCTTGTAGTATGCATCAACAAAACCAACTAAAGGAGTGTAAAATTCAAAATCTCCATAGAGATGGGAAAGGGGTGTTGCACTTTCCAAATAGACATCTATGGCATTTTCAAATCTATCGGTATCGGAGCTATATAGTAGAGCATCCAAACATGTTTGATAGCGTTGGACCTCAGTTAGTATTTCTGTTGCGATAAAATTCTGTCTACTGATGGATAAAGAACTGAAATAGGCTAGACGGTCGGAATACTTTTGGGTCACTTTGTCGAATAGGGATCTGGCTTTTTTGGGATTTCCAATTTCGTAATAAAAATCGATGAAAGGATGTAATAGGGAATAATAACCGAAGTAATCCAAGGGCATCTTTTCTAATGCCAGATCAATAACTCTTTCTGCTTTATCAAATTTTTCTTCTTCAATCAATTTTTCAGCAAGGCGTGCAATATGACTTCGGTAGGTAATGCTGTTTTTTCGAGTTTCGGGGTCGTGATAAATATTTGTTTCTTGTGAATTTCCCCACTCCCATTGCATGACAATAGAATACATTTTTTCTGAATCAATTTTCCCCATCAGGTAGGGATTTCTGGAGTTCACCGGGGTTTCTATAGGGATGAGTTTGTAGACCATGCCTTCTAATTCCAAATAATCTTTCATCCATATGTACTCTGATTCTTCGAAGCTACCACCTGTAAAATAAATCGGTCTTTTCCAGTCGTTATTAGCGATTATATCCAGCATCATGATTTGATTTTTGGTCAATCCTGAGGTAGGTAAGTCGATATCAATGTAGGGGACAATTTTGGACTCGTCTTCAGGTTTTACAATGCCGTATTTGAGTACATTTTCTTTGTTTACAGGAATTCTAATTTTATTGGTTGGGTAATAGATCATTTCTTGTTGACTTTTGGGTAAAACGGTATAATCACGCCCATTTTCTTCAAGTATATGTCGGTATTTAGTTTTCGGATGATCGCTAGCAACCCAATTGACAAAATCTTTAATTTCCCAACGGATTGAATCGTTAATTGGTTGAAAGCGGACATAGTCTCGGATGCCATATCCATATTGTTTGTGTGTCAACTGTGAAGGTATCGGTTCACTTTCGTATGTCTTTCTTTTCATTTGATCTATATACCAATCTGTAGCCAAAAGGGAGGTATTGATTGTTCTTACGTCGGTTCGTATTCCTTCAACTTCTTGGGCATACCAGAGAGCAAAAGTGTCATTATCGCCAATGGTAAAAATTATTGCACCGGCATCTTCCTGGAGTGATTTAAGATAGGTCTTGGACATTGACTGAGCTGTGTAGCGATTGGAACGATCATGGTCGTCCCAATTTTCTGCGACCATTAATAATGGCACACAAAGCAGTGCTATCAGAACCATCAATGGACGCATCAGGTGGGGTTTGAATCTATTCCACAATGCGGTTAAATAATAGGACCCTAAACTTATTCCTATTGAAAATACAAAAAAGGAACCCACCAGTGCATAATCTCTTTCCCGTGGTTCAAAAGGACGTTCATTGAGATATATTTTTAGAGCTAATCCTGTGAACAAAAACAATAAAAGCAGTTTCCAAAAGGTTTTTCGATCTTGATTATAGAGAAAGAGAAAGCCTAAGATTCCTAATATAAGGGGTAAAAAATAATAGGTATTGCGTGCTTTGTTGCTTAATGCATCTTGATCTAATGATGATTGATTTCCGAGCCTAATTTTGTCAATAAAGGGAATACCGCTAATCCAATTACCGTTTAGTATTGAATAGTCTCCTTGAATATCATTTTGCCGGCCGGTGAAGTTCCACATGAAATAGCGCCAGTACATATATCCCATTTGGAAATCTACTAGAAAGGCGAGATTTTGAAGAAGGCTAGGTTTTTTGATTTTTATGTATTCACCGTATGATCTAAAAAAATCATGATAGTCTTCTCCGGTAAGAAATCCTTGTTGTCCTCGAAGACGGAAATCTCCAACAATATTTTGAAGTTGTTGACTTTTGGAGTATTCTGGGAGAATGGAAAAATCTAGAGGTCCAATAAAGTCCATATAGTTGGCTGCATTTTGGGTGCTCCAAAGCCTGGGAAGCAGACCTTTATGGTTTGAATGACTATTGAGTCGTGCACCTTTCCAGTGATTGACAACTACATAACTCTTGCTCTCTAGATCTTTTTCGTATTTGGGTTTATCATCTCGATAGGGTTTATAGGGATCTTGTCCGGCATACATATCGGAAAACATTGGACCATAAAACAAATATGTATCGGGATATTGTTCCATTCTATAGTAAGCCAGTAGGGTTCTGGCATCAGAAGGATTATTTTGATTGATTACGGTATTGGCATTTGCTCTGATGGGGATCATTATCCAGCATGAAAACCCAACTAGTAGAAACAGCAAACAGAGAAAAATCGTATTCAACTGAACTAGATTCTTCTTGGCCGTGTATTTTAGGACCAGTGCAAATAGTAGGGCAATTAATAGTCCAGCAAAAATAGTCCCACTATTGAATGGAAGTCTTAGGGAATTGACAAAAAACACTTCGGTTTTGCCGAAAAAGGCCAGGGTATTTGGTAATAGTAATTTAAAGATAAACAGCAAAATAGCGATAGAAATCGCATTAGCCAACAAAAATCCTTTAGTGGTAGTCTTGGGATAGTTTTTGAAATAGTAAACCATTCCGATGGTTGGAATAGCTAGGAGTGCCATAAAGTGGACGCCAAAAGACAATCCCATGACAAGGGACATCAGCACCAACCATTTATTTCCTTTTGGATTAGACATATCTTTTTCCCATCGGAGGGCTAGCCAGAAAAGTGTGGACAGAAAGAGCATAGCCATGGCATAGACTTCTGCTTCCACGGCATTGAACCAGAAGCTATCTGAGAAGCAAAAGGCTAGAGAGCCAACTGTTGCACTTCCCCAGTAAGAAATTCTGGTACTGATATGGTCGAGTTTTGAAAAGGCGGGTAAATTTCTAAGCAGTATGGTAGTAGACCAGAACAAAAAAAGAATGGCAAAAGCACTTGAAATGACTGACATAAAGTTTACCATCAGGGCTATTTTTTCAGGGCTTGTTGCGAAGACCGCAAAAAAGGCTCCTACCATTTGAAAAAAGGGAGCCCCGGGAGGATGTCCTACCTGTAGTTTTGTTGAAGTGGATATATATTCACTTGCGTCCCAAAAACTCGAAGTTGGTTCTACTGTAGATCCGAATACAAATAGAGCGATAATAAAAATTGACCAGCCCCAAATATTATTCCAGATCTTAAACGCTTTTTCGCTCATAAATTTTTATAGATGATAGTGACTAAAATAAGCATTAGACCAGATGAAGAGGCTTAAAACAGGGCTTCAAGATAAGTGAACTTTGGGTCATAAAATCAGGGTGCAATGTCTAAAAACTTTTCATTATATAGTAGGGGTGTTGCACAAAAATTGAGCATAGCTCATAAGTAATAAATAATGATGCTATTTCAAAATACTGAGATGCTATATATTATGCTTCTATAGTATGCTGTCAATAGCTCAGTTGTACTATAGAAATACCAATCCTTGTGTTTTGGTTTTAGAACCCACTTTTCCCTGGGATCACATATCGGCACCAATTTTAAAGTGATATAGAGTTATTGGTTTAGGAATCAAAATAAAAATCAGCCGCACAGTGTGCCAATTATATGTTTATGTGATATGAGATCAATGCACAAATTACGTTCTTTCACCTTAGCGATAGATATTTAATAGGGCTAATTCTGACTATTCTTCCCAATGAGACATGAAAATAGCTGTCACAAAATTTATTTGTCCGTACAATAAACTCTTAATCCTCTCGTTTCAAGTGATTTTTGATTTGCATCAATGTTATTAGAAACGTTACTTTTGCAAAGTATTACCCTTTTTCAGTAATTTAAATATTATGAGTGAAATATTATGAATATTATGAGTGAAAATTGAGTATAAAAAGAACAAGCTAAAAAGGCAATTAAGTAGTGCGTCGGAGATAAAAAGAAACTTTGGTGTAAATGCAAAGAGGGTATCTAGCAGAATAAGTGACATAACAGCATCGCCAAATCTCAATGTATTAATACAAATTCCTGCTGCAAATTGCCATAGGCTATCTGGAGATAGGAATGGAAAATGGGCATTAAATATTTCAACAAATCATCGAATGATATTTGAAGTAGTCCACAATCCACTCCCGGAAAATGAAGATGGGTCTTTAGATACTAAGTCTGTAACGGATATTTGTATAATTGAAATAGTTGATTATCATTAAAAAATTGAATTATGACTAAACTAACAGATGAACGTGAACTTCTCTCTAAGCCAGGAGATACTATATTGGAAACAATTCAACATCTTAGAATGAGTCAAGTTGAGCTTGCTCGTCGAATGGGCAAAACAGCGTCTAAAATAAATGATTTAATATCTGGCAAGGAACCAATTACACTGAAAACGGCTTTTCAACTGGAAAAAGTTCTTGGGATAGATGCGGAATTTTGGCTTAATCGAGAAATGTTATATCGTCAAAAATTGTTAAGGTTAGAGCAAAAAGAGGCGTTGAAAAATTGTATTGATTGGTTGAAAATACAGCCTATAAAGGAATTAAAAAAATACGGTTATATAGTATCAAAAAGAGTTGGATCAAATATGGTTGAAGAATGTTTAAAATTTTATGGTGTGGCTACTCCTGAAGAATGGGAGGAAGTATATGTAACTCAATATCTTTCATCAAGTTTTCGAAAAAGTCCTGCATACAAGGCTACTTTAGGAGGTTTAGCTACTTTTTTAAGAATGGGTGAAATAGAGATGAGAAAATTTAATTTGGGTTCTTTTAGAAAAGCAGCTTTTAAAGAAGCTCTCAAAGAAATTAGAGTAATGGTTAGAAGGCATCCAGAAGATTTTGCTTCTCGTTTACAGAATCTTTGCTCTGATGTGGGGGTCGCAGTAATTTATACGGCAAATATCTCCAAAGCTCCGATAAGTGGGGTAGCAAGGTGGGTAGGTGGTATTCCCTTAATCCAACTAACTGACCGATATAAGTCAAATGATCATTTTTGGTTTTCTTTTTTTCACGAAGCTGGGCATGTAATGTTACATGGGAAAAAACAAGTTTTTGTCGAAAATTTGAAAGGATGTGAATTGGATCCACAAATGGAAGCTGAAGCAGATGATTTTGCGAACAAATGGTTGTTGCCGGAAGACATTACGGCTGATTTACCTCATGATATTACTGAAAATGATATCAGACGATTAGCACTTAGATATAATACACATACTGCTATTGTTGTAGGGCGACTACAGCATCTTGAATTATTATCATATCGCTTTGGCAACAATTTAAAACAAAAAGTGGCACTAGATAAATATATCAACAGACATTAATTCGAGATAGTAAGATGGCGTAGCTCTGCCGATATATATTTTGAGTTAATAGACCAAAGTTCCAGCTTATAAGGTTTTTTTAAAAAACTAGAATAGACAGACTAAACTCAATCAATATCACGCCAGATGAACCGAAAAATCGGCTTAACAAAATTCAATATTCATAGCGAACATGGTTTTAACTAACTGAATGTCCTTATTTTCAAAATGTATAGAATGGAAAAATAGAATTATGGTGTGAAATATTCCAAAATCAAAAACTATGGATCTTGTGAGGTGTGACCAAGTAATTGAGTTTCTGATCAAATGGTTCTACATCGGCGATTCGATTGATTGGTTCAAAGAAGCTGAGACCTATTTTAACTAAGTCATTATTACATTTGATTATAAATCTATCATAAAAGCCTTTTCCATAGCCTACCCTGTACCCCAATTGATCACCGATCAACATAGGCAAAAAAATAACTTCTATCCGTTTCGGATCAACCGAGGCATCATGCATTGGTTCAGGAATAAGCCATTGATTCAACTTCAAGTTCGAGTTTTTATTTAATCGGTGTGTGGTCATTTCGTTGCCATTGACTTTTGGAACATAAATGTTTTTATTAGATTTAATTAAATAGTCAATAAGAGGAACCGTTGATACTTCATTGACCTGAGGTCTTGTTGATGCTAGGTATAAATGATAGTGTAGATTATCCCAAATGCATAATTTCTTGCATTGTTGTGTAATTTGAAAAGACATCTTTTCAGCAGAGAGAGATTTGCGCAACCTCTTATATCTTTTCCGTAATTCATTCTTGTTGTCCATACATTCAGAACTGAGAGATTCTAGAAAAGTATTTTCCTGTGACGATCACCGATTTCAAGTAAAAATAGAGAGAAGTGACTTGAGTTTGCCGTTTGTTGATTAGAAACTGAGAGTATATACCAATAAATTGGTTAAAGACTAAAATTCTTGTGCATTTAATTTGACTTGATGAATTAAGTATACCAAAAGGAGAAAAGGAACGCGCAGCCTAGTCAAAGATGCAACTTTTTAATCAAGTTTTCCAGTAATAAACCAATGATGTTTATTAAGCCTATAGAGGTTATTGTCGCATTTTGGTAATTTCTATGTACTACTTACTGAATATAGGGAATCTCGAGACAGTATTGAAATAGGAACTATCCTGTGATATTATAATTTGTTCTATTGTCAAGTATAACACTTACGTTATGATTGAAGGTTTTTGCTTGCAAATCCCGAAGTTTTACTAGAACTTGAATTCTGCTTAAACAATAATTTGTATCATAGAAATGGTCAATTGTGGAAGTTATTGAAGTATGTGATTTGAGAAGTGAAAATCTTATCCATGGATCGGAGCAGAATCCGCCTGATAAAATGAGATTAGGTCGGAACAATCCTTATGAGGGTTAAATATCGAACAATTGATCAAAAATTTAGGGATAAGAAGTAAAGACACTTATGACCATAACAGGTACGTTCAGAGAGTTGAATTAATCTATAACCAGCTCATGCCTATTTTCACATTGTGAGGGAACCCAAATATTCTGTTACTTTGCACAATAGTTTGCTGTGTTCTATTTCTACCGTATTTGGATTTGGTAAATTTAGTTACATCCTAACTTCGAAGAATTTTCTTATGAGCCAGTTTGATTACATAAAAGAAATAGCGAAATATGGTCTGGAAAATGACCAGCAAAAACTATTATTTTCCTTGAACGAGCTCATAGAATACTCCAAAAAGACCAGAAAGGTAAATTTCGCCATTCAATTACAATCTATATTGAAGGATGTTACTAAGCAACGGCATAGGAATGGATTGACCAAAATAGGCTCCCCTATTCATTATCAACCTATGGTGGATGGGGAAGTAAGTGATCTGATTTTGGAAAAGTTGACTTCAGAATACTCTTTCGATAATTTGGTGTGTAGCGAACAGGTAAGGGAGCAACTGCATTTCTTTATAAAGGAACATAAGTCCCGTAAATTATTGCAGAAATATGATTTACCGGTCTCCAATAAACTATTGCTACACGGCACGTCAGGGTGTGGAAAGACCTTAGCTTCTTATGTCCTTGCAGGCGAGTTAAAAAAGCCGATGATTGTGGTTAATCTGGGTGCCATCGTCTCATCAAAACTGGGACAAACCAGCAAAAACTTGGCGAAAATCTTCCGAAAGGCTTCTACTGAAGATTGTATTTTATTTTTTGACGAATTTGATTCTCTGGGAAAGCTGAGAGATTACAACCAAGACCATGCAGAAATGAAACGGGTGGTTAATAGCCTATTACAGCTTTTTGACTATTTGCCACAGACAAGTATTGTCATCGCTGCTACGAACCAAAAAAACATGGTTGATAATGCACTACTACGAAGATTTGACACCAGTATTGAGTTTCCTTTACCTGATATAGAGAATATTAAGGATCTAGTCAGACTCGTCTTAAAAAATGGACATTTCCAGTTCGATAGCCTAAATGTTCTGCAAGAATTTGTCGATAGTGTACAAGGGCTTTCCTATTTCAGCATTAAAAAAATATTGATAACAGCAATAAAAAGAAGTTTGTTTGAGCGACAGAACGATATCTGGGAAAACAAGATAATCGTTCAGACGGACATTTGGAGGGAACTTCTTTTGAAAGAAAAGCAAGAATTCAGCAAAGATTAATTATTGATATCCTGATTATTCATTTTCCAGATTCACATCTATTGTCGCTTGATCTACAACTTCAGCAATGTTCTCAACTTAATTGATAGCGGTCATTTCGGAATAAAGCTTCCCAGCCTTTTGAGTTTCCTTTAGGTTTTCCTCAACAGTAATGGTCATAGAAAAAGGATGGTTGATTTTATAGTTATACCCTTTAAACATTAAAGTTACTCATAGAAAATTTAATGCCTAAGTTGTTTAGCCGTAGAGTAAACATATAAACTTGTTGAGTAAATGTAGTGTTTAAATGGTATTACTCGTATCCCCTAGCAATTGGGAGTTCAATAAGTAATGGACTGCCAATTTAAAGGTATTTCTTTCATCCTTTAAGTCTTTCTCACCGATGGAAAAACTAATTTTTTGAGTATTGGAAGCTGGCACAGGTTTCTGTTTCAATCGATTATTTTGAGACCAGCTTGATTTCAATTTGGATTTTAAGCTCATCTCTTTTTCCAAGATTTGGGTTCCGGAATGATTTCTGAATATTGAGAAAGCCATCTATAGTGGACAATATCCAAGTTGATAATTTATTATATGCTCAAAACTAAAACAGAGAGTGGCGGTACATTTTAGAAGACCGTTACGTTTTCCAAGATTTCCTTTTGTTAAATAATCAGGAAAATTCAAGGAAAAACTTTCATTTTACCAGGCATTATTTCATCCTCAATCACAAATGTAATCTCGTTGTCAGAAGAATTAAGACTGCCAAACGGGTTGACCAATCCATGTCCCGCTATTTTACTTTGGAGATTCTTAACATCATTATCAAATTGGATATTTTTCAATGATGCCCCATTTATAATTAAGACCTTGATGGTCTGGGCTCTAATGGTCGGGTATTTTTTTTGAATTTGAGCCGCTGTGTTTGCTGTTAATGGTGTTGAGAAGCTTGTGCCAATAACCTTATAAAAACCAACTGCAGAATCGGCCGAAAGTACCTCCATAGATGTATCCTTTTCAACTTCTATAATAGAGTTATTCTTTTCATAATCCCCGCCAGCATTGATGACATCAGGTCTAAACAGGTGTTTGTTCTGTTTATTTTTGGGTAAAAATTTGATTAAATCTAAATGGCTTTTTCTGGAGTACGAGGCAGGGAACTCTTACCCTTTGGACATACCGTTTTATGGAATTTCATAGTCACTATTTCATCCATTGCCATACCTTTTCAGCGGGAATAGGCTCTGGGGTATAAGGGGGAATTCTAGGCTTAATGTTTTGTATAATGGTAATATTCTTCCGAGCATGAAAGCCGACATTATCTATAATCATAATTTTTAAGTTCTTTCGGATTTTGGTTGCTAAAATCTTTTAGAAAACCCTCGAAAATAACATTAGACAATGATGATTTTTCCCAGAAGAAGCTATCCCCTGTGGTGAAAAGCAACCTTATAACCAAAACGATTGATAACTGTGGAATGATTATGACAAAAAGTTGCATTTAAGGGTTGATTTTATGAACCTGAATAATTAACTTCGTTTTTTGTAGATCCTAAGTCAAATGAGTTTGTGAATATATTTTCACATGAGATTTGATTGTGCGATGAGTAATTAATTGTAATATGAATGGTTAGAAGGCACACTCAAAAATATCTGCCCCATCTTTTTCAACAATGCGATGGAAAATTTGAGGGTGTATTTAACAATCTCAATCTCTATCCTAAAGATGATGAGTGCACAAAAAACATCATCAACTATTTAGATAAATTACTCTGCTATCATTACAGCAGAAATCTAAAAGACAAACTCTTACCTGCTTTTTTTCATCTCCATTTTGAAACAAGATTAGATGATAAAATCAAAAATCTAATCGCCAAGTTTATAGTTGTGTGGAGTTTTGAGCACGTCAAAAAATTAAAATCTAAATCGGAAGAAAACCAACTAAAGTGTAAAGTGGAAGAAACAATAAAAAGACTAAATAAAGAGAAAATAAAATTATGCCACATTCCTGAAAATGCAAAAGCTGGAAGCCTAAAACACAAACAATGGAAGAAAAGTCGAACAATAAACAATAGTCAAATTTCACATTATACGAAATTGATGAAATCAAATATCAAGGATTGTTTTATGCTTTTCAATTCTCCTATAAAATATCAAAATGCATTAAAAACTGTATTTAATTCTAAGCCTTATGGAGTTGATTGTCTCCAATTTGACATCTTGCCCTCTTATTGTATTTTAAATGCCCCTGATAAAGCAAACAACATAAATGATTTAAACGATTTAGATGAGAATTATGAAGATTATGGTGGACTTTCTGATATTTTGGAATATATCAAAACAATAATTCTGTTCGATTGTACAGGTAATAGTTGGGCAGAAGATTTCAGCCAAGAAGATCTCAATGAATGGAACCAAGACGGAGGAACAGATTTCGAACATCTGATCGTTGTCACTTTCGGTAAAAAAAACTCAGACATTAACTATCTTCAAAAACGCTTAAAGGAAATAAAAGAGAAATTAACTCCAAAAAAGAGTGAAAACTCAGAGACATATGTCATTCTAAAAGAAGAATTGAATACCAATGGCAATGAAAAAAATACTATTGAAATAAAAGAGACTTTCTTTGGTCTCTCTACATCTGATTCTTGGTCGAATTTCGTAGAAAATTTACCCGAAGAATTAGGGCAATTAAAATCTTTTCACAACAAAAATTTATTCAATGTATGCTACACAAAAGAAATCAAGGAACATATTTTGAATAAGTTGTTTCCTGCTAATGAAGTTTCCAAATATATTGGAAGTGAAAACAACGAAACAATCAACGAATTATTTAAAAATGAAAATTTTAAAACCCTCAACGAAACACTCTCAGATTTCCTAGATGAAATAGTTGCACTCGGTATTAATGTGGAAATTCAAAAATCATTAAAAAAACACTCTAAATTAATCTTCGATGATTCTGTAATAAGGGATAAAAAATTATGCAAATTGATTTCTTATAGTCTTTCCATGAATGGCGAAACGGATTCATTTACTTCTTGGAAACAATTGGAATCAACAAAAACAGAATCTGCCGTCATTCTTTCCTATAGAGACCAAGGGAATCGCTTCAATAGTTTTTATCCAAATATATATGAAAACAGCAAGATTGATCAAAACATCCCAATTTCTTTCTATTTACTCGAACCTCTTTTTGCCATGAGATACCGACAAAAACAAATCGTGTTAGAAGAAAATCTATATAAAATATTGAATCATCCCTTTAGGACAAAATATTTTCAGTGGAAAAGATTAAAAGAAAATTTAGAATTGTGGAAACAACAATCTAAAGACTATGATTATTTAAATTATGAATTAGAGAATAATTATCGTTTCGACGAACGAATAACTTGTATTATAAATAAAGATTATTCAAATCAAAAAACCCATGAGCATTCGATAAAGATTATGACAATAAATAAGAATGCTCAGTTTAAAGCAATGAGAATATCTGATTTATGCGATGAATTTGATGAAATAAAAGAATGCAATCCAGAATACATCACTTTTGAAGATATATCCAAACATTTTGAACCACCAAAAGAATTGCAGAAAAATCAAAATGCTCTCGAATTAGAATTAAGCCGGATTAGACATAAGTATGGGCTAAAGGATACAAACGACGAAAAATTATGGAAGAACCTCTTAAAGTTAAAAGTTGAGGAAATTTCTGATGATATTGATAATATCCCCGAACAATATCCTAAATCCGAAATCTATTCGAAAGAATGGACTTTATATTCTCAAATAAAAAAGTATTTAAAAGAAAAAAAACTCAAGATGGTGTCGTTTAATCATTTTATAAAGGCATGGTCGCAACCAGAACACCCCAGCCTAATTATCCAAAATAAAAAGATGTTTAAAGAATTATGCTCTTATTTAGGTCTTCCAAATAACTATTTCAGATTGCTGTTGCGTATATCCAATTCTCAATCTAAAAATAAAACAAAATTCACTAAAAAAATGAATGAATTTTTGACTTTTTTCATTGAAATAGGATGCTTTAAGAAAAATGACAATATAGATGAGATTTTAACCAACAACATCGAAAAAATTAAAAGAATCAATCCCTATAATGAATGGGATCTGACCACTGAAGAACTTACAGAGTATCTAATAAATTCTATAAGTCTAACAAAATCAAACCTTCAACTAACAAGAGTGCATTCGATTGAATACGATGACTAAATTTAATAAAAAAAGAGACTCTCTTGAGAGATTCATTAGAGAGCAAACACTTGGTCCTGGAGCTTGTGGATATCGGTATATTGATACAAAAAATAAATTTATATCTAGACAATATCTTTCAAAACAAAAACCTATAGATTACAAATCAGAAATCCTAAATACTGTGCCTGGTCTTTATTATTCTACTGGAATTCTTTTTCCTGAAGACAACAGCAAAAAAGATAAATATGGAGAAAACAGACCTAAAGCATCTGAAATCACCGAAAACATTGATGATAAGGAAGAAGATATAGATTCCAATGATTCTGAGACTATTACAGATGAAGAAGATACTATTGAAGCAAGCCAACGATACCCTAGAACAATGGGAATAACCTTGTGCTTAAACAAACAAGATTTCAATGATGATTTTATAGAATTCAAAATTTCATTTCGTCATTACACGAAAATACCACCCAAGAAAAATGAATTCAATGATAGATATGGACTGTTGCTTGAGGTAGATAATTCAAAATCATTCTTGGGATTCATCAAAAAGTATGGGCTTGATTCATTTTATGTAAAAAAAGTTGGTAAAAATGAATTTCTGATGAGTTCAAAATTGAATCAAGAGAAAATTAGGAAAAAAATCAAGGAAATAGAACAAAAAATATCCGTTGATTTCTTGGAAAATTGGAAGAAAAAAGAGGTGGTTGATATCGGAGTTAAAAGAAAGGAGTATTTGAATAATATCAAAAATGCATTATTGAAAAATTTCGTAAAAAGCGAACATCTTGATGAGCGATTAAAACTTTACGAGTTCATTCAAGAAATAGAAGAAAAAGAAATCTATTTAGAACATTTTCAGAACTTATTGAATGTTAAATCTTCTAATGATTATGGTTTATGGAAATCAAATTACATTGAAAGATTACTTAGAATTAAAGGTCTCAATGCTCACAAATCGATTAGTAGATTGACATTTAAAAATGAATTAAATGATAACATTTCGGTTTATGATGAAAATCTTGAATTAGTGTCTAACGGATTAAAAGATATTTATAAATTCAAAATTGACGCTTCTAAAAATGATTTCGCATCTATATCCGCTAACATACAATTAAGCAATGACAGTCGCTCAAAAGAAGAAAAAGTGTTTTTAAAGATTCAACTTGTAAACACATCAACTTCTTTTCAAAGCACAAGTGATAAAAGTTTTTATTCTATAGCAAATGAAAAAGTCAATTTGAAAACTTTTTTCGGAGTTCAAATAAAACTAGAAAACAAAAATCTTGTGCCATATTCCTCCCCAATAGACTCCAAGAAAAGAATATCTGATGATGAAGAAAATATCAATTTAATGCTCTATAAAGACCAAAAGGTTTATGGAATTGGACATGGCTGTAGTATTATCCATGAGATTGAAGGAAATAAAAAGGCGATAATGACCGAATATATTCCTCATTTTGACACGCCAGATGTGGAATTCATTACCAGGAAAAAAGGAGAACTTATTTTAAAAGAAGGAAATTCAAATATCTATATTGATGCACCTTATTTCAAGGAAACAAAATTTTTGCAATTCAAGTGGCTTTCAGTTTTTTCTGAAGCCACTGACCAGGAGATTATCAATGGACTGTTGGAGTTTGTTGATGCCTATGGTTCTTGGATTAAAACCAGAAAAATACCATATGAGCATAAAGATATAGCCGAAAAAGAATTGGAAAAATGTAGCGAGGACTACCAAAGGATGAGAAAAAATATTGAGGTTCTTCTATGTTCTAAAGAAAATCGGCAAAACCTCCATTGTTTTAGATTAATGAATGCAGTAATGTTTATGCAATTATGGCATGGAGTAAAATCTGAAAAAGGTGAAGTTGAGGAAATAATGAGCAATGAAGCATTTGTAGATTTTGATTTTGAGTTCTATAAATCTCAAAAAGATGATTTGTTTGCTGCAAATCAATCTGCTTCTTGGCGACCATTTCAACTGGCTTTTATTCTCTTGAATTTAGATGGTATATTTCAACTTCCTGATGATAGTTCATGGACTAAAAGAAATGATTTGGTTGATTTAGTGTGGTTCCCTACAGGCGGAGGTAAGACAGAATCATATTTAGGGATTATTGCCTTAACCATTATCAACCGACGAAAATGCTCCCCCACAAATGGTGGTGGCACTGCAGTCATCATGAGATATACATTGCGATTGCTCACAATACAACAATTTCAGAGAGCAACTCTACTAATAATGGCTTTGGAATTATGCCGTAGGTGGGAACTTTATGATTTAGGTAAAGAACCTATTACCATTGGTTTATGGGTTGGGGATAGTCAAATTCCCAATAAAACAGAGAACCTCAAGAAAGAATACAAAAAATTAAATGAAAATAATTCCAATAAACTTCCTTTTTTAGAATGTCCTTGGTGCCATTCAAAACTCAAAGGGGAGGCCAGTGAAATAATAAATAGTGATATTTATTTAAACGGTAAAATTTTATTGAAATGCACCAATAATAAATGTGCGTTTTCTCATAATAAAAGAAAGAAATACAGAAAAAAACATCAAGGTTCACTTCCAGTATCTCTTTCTGATGAAATTATTTATCGGCATCCTCCAGCACTATTGTTTGGCACTGTAGATAAGTTCGCTTCTTTAGCACATAAAGTTTCCAACAAGGATGAGGACAGAAACAAAGACACAAGAAGATTGTTTGGAGTTGGAAATTGGGAAAATGGAAAGCCCCAAAAGGGTTATTTGCCCCCTGATTTAATCATCCAGGATGAGTTACACCTTCTACTTGGACCTCTTGGCTCTGCAGTAGCACAGTTTGAGGCAGCAATTGATCAATTATCTACTCGTAAAGATGGCACAAGGCCAAAAATTATTTCATCTACTGCAACTGCAAGAAACGCAGAATCTCAGATAGAAGCACTTTTTGATAGAGATGTCAATGTATTTCCTAAATCTGGGATAGAGAGTGATGATTCATTTTTTGCATATCATAAACGAGAATATGAGCATTCTGGCACAGAAAAAAAATGCAATTATATATCCAAAAGAAAGTATTTAGGCCTCATGACCAATGGGAGAAGTGCTACATGGATGCAAATGAGATTAACTGCTATTATCTTAACTCATAGAGCATTGTTTGAATTAAATGAGTTAAAGGAAATTGGTCCTATTGATCCCAAACAATACCCAAAAGAACTTGAACAAGTGATGAATAACTATCATACTCTTGTGTCTTATTTCAGCAGTCTAAATGAAGTGGCTAAAACTCAGTCTCAGCTTGACAGCTATTTAATTAGAGAAGTAAGAAAAGTATTTAACAGAGTAATTAGACCACGCAAATTGATGCAACGAATGTATGCTTATAGTGAAATCACCAATAAAGAACTGACTGGAAGAATATCTGGACAAGAGGTTAAAACAACCCTTAAATCGATTTCAAATGACTGGAAAATCTCTGATAGATTAAAGAAAAATAAAACCGATAGTGTGCCTGAATTTCTTGCTGCAACAAATATGATTTCAGTCGGAGTTGATGTTCCAAGATTGAATACCATGTTGATCAATTCAATGCCCAAGAATTTCGCGGAATATATTCAGTCCACGAGTCGAGTCGCTAGGAAACATCCGGGGTTAGTTGTCACAATCCATAATCCATATAGGTCAAGAGATGTTTCACATTATGAACGATTCATCGAATTCCATCAAAAAATGTATACTTATATTGAACCTATTTCAATCACTCCATTTACTAATAATGCCATAGACAAATTCATGGGATTGTACTTGGTGACATTAATTCGTCATGATAAAATAGCCGGTCTAAGAAAAATAAATTCCAAAGGATTCATAGATAGGAAATCACCATGTGAATTTCATGGAGAAAATATAGAAGATAAAATAGATGAAATCGTTGAGGAAATGGCATTGTATTTCAATAAGAGGATTGAAAAGAAAGAATCATCATTGAGCACAATTCTCTATCAATCTAATATAGAAAGCATGAAAAAATGGTGGAAAGAATCTCTTATAGATTGGAATAGATTGGCCAATGAATCCTTAAAAGATGGAATAGAATTAGTGTTTAACAATAAATCTGATATATCTAAACAAAAACAAGAACAATTATTTGTGGGAATAGATGAATACAAGGAAAATGTACATAGTAATAAATGGAAAATCCCATATTCCTTGCGAGTGATTGAGCCAGAAACATCTATAAAAATCAGTAAATTTTAAAAAATGCCAACAATTTCAAATGAGAGACAATATAATGTATCTAAAAGCAAACATAAATTACTTTCTTCTGTATCTGGTCCTGGGGCTATTGCAACGACTCTTTTTGGGACACACGTATTAATATCTGATGTCACCAAATGGGGGTTTGTAAAGAAATCATTTTATAAAATAAGAGAAATAACCGATCAAAAAGATATCTCCAATGCATTAGAGAAAATTGGCGTTCAAAACATTGAAGATTATCGATTCATTGAGTTCTTAAAAGAACAATATGATTATGTCAACTTAAAATGTTTGATTTCTATACCTGATATGCCACTTAATGATAGATTTTCTCCAAATTGGAAAGATAATCCGATTAACAAACTTTTAAAAAAAAATAGCGAAAGATATATTCCAGCTTCTGATTATATGGTTAGTGCAACTCATTTTCCTAAATGGTTCAAAAATCATAGGGGAGATTTAAAAGAGCTATCTGTTTGGTTTGAACTTTGGGAGGAAGAATGCAAGAAAGTAGTCCCTCTTAAACATAAACATTTTGCTCCACCTAGAGATGCTAAAAATAAAAACTCTTATAAAATAACTGATTATGATGAAGATGGAAATCAAATAAAAATAGACGCATATAAAAAATTATCTCAAACTTATCTTGTGATTGCTTGTCCAGAAGGACATTTAAATGATATCCCTTGGTCTAAATACTTAAATTTCAAAAATGGCAATTATGAACATAATGATGATGCATCTATTGATTTATATGATTTAGAGGATTGTTGTAAAAATCCGGATTTACAATGGATAGAGAACAAAACCCAATCGGAAACAATAGGTAATATTATTATTAAGTGCAAGTCTTGTGATAAAAAAACGAATTTAGAAGGTTTAGGAGAAAGGGCTTTTAAATGTACTGGAAATAAACCTTGGGAGGTACAATTAGACAATAAAAATTTTTCTGTCTTTAAAAAAGGGCGTTTTTGCTCGAAATTCATGCGAGTAGTACCAGTGTCAGCAAGGTATTTGTATTTTGCCGACATATTTTCAAGTATTTATATTCCAGTAGATGCGGATACTAGTCTCCGAGAAAATGATTTAAAATATGAGGATGAGTTAAAAAAATTAAGAGCAATAGAGCAGTTAAAGGGAGAGTCTATTTTTTGTGAGGAAAGTATCAAGATTCAAGAAGCCAAGATTTTACGAGAATTAGAAAAAATAAAGAACAATATAGAAAACAAAAAAGAAAGAAATATTGGAGAAAGAGAATATAGATTTGCAGAATACAAGTATTTTTCCAAAAAAGAATATGCAGATGAAGGATTAAAACTCAAAAGCATTCATATTGGATTAGAGCATTTTAAGAGGATTACAATAATCGAAAAATTGAAACTTACTACGGTGCAATTAGGATTTAGAAGAATCAATCCTGAAAATTCCAAATCGCAAAATATTTTTTCATCTAAATTAGAACAGATTCAAGTTTTACCTGCTATTGAATCAGTCGGTGAAGGTTTATTTTTAGAGTTGTCTAAAAATAAAATAGATTCTTGGCAAAAGAAGCACAAAAAGGAACTCAATAATAGGATTAAAGATTTTTTAGTTAAACCCTCAGAAGATGCTAGTTATAGGGAATTGAAACAAGAGATTTGTGATAATCCATCAGCATTTTATTTAATTCATTCGTTTGCTCATTTGCTGATGAAAGAATTTGAATTTTCGTGTGGTTATCCAGCTGCAAGTCTAAGAGAAAGACTTTATATCTCAAAAAAACACGATATGTATGGTGTGTTGATTTACACTACTGATGGATCTGAAGGAAGTATGGGGGGATTAATTTCCCAAGGTGAACCATCTAACCTTAAGAATCTCATTAAAAGAGCTTTGATAAGAAGTGAACATTGTTCTTCAGATCCCCTTTGTTGGGAAGAAACCGGACAAAGTATCGAAAAGTTTAACCTTTCTGCATGTTTTTCTTGTATGCTGGTATCCGAAACATCCTGTGAAAAAATGAATTTAGGTCTTGATAGAAGAATTTTAGTCGATCCGGAGTTTGGATTTTTTAAGCATTTATTGGATAATTAAAAGTGGTTTGTCAATTCAGTCTTTTACCGGTGCTATTTTATAGCAAAATCTGCTGTGACTTTACTAAACATAAAGTTCCATTTAGATATCTGTAGGATTTCACTATATCTAAAATCAAATTAATGACATTAAAAAAAATATGCTGTATCGGAGCGGGTTATGTCGGCGGGCCAACCATGGCAGTTATTGCACTGAAATGTCCCGAAATAAACGTTACAGTTGTTGATATAGATAAAAGTAAAATCAATGCCTGGAACTCAAAAGATTTATCTCAATTACCTATTTATGAACCTGGACTAAAAGAGGTGGTTAGCAAGGCTAGGGGGAAAAACCTGTTTTTCAGTCATGACATTGACAAAGCTATAATCGAATCGGAAATAATCTTTATGGCTGTTAATACCCCAACGGCAACATCAGGAAAGGGCAAGGGAATGGCTGCAGATTTAACCTATGTTGAACAATGTGCAAAAAGAATTGGGAAAGTTGCCCGAACAGATAAAATAGTCATCGAAAAATCGACTCTCCCAGTAAGAACAGCTGAGCGAATAAAAGAGGTGCTGTCAATTCAAAACCAAAATCTTCACTTTGAAGTTCTCTCTAATCCTGAATTTCTCGCCGAAGGAACAGCCATTGAAGATCTGTTTTATTCAGATCGAGTGCTCATCGGTGGGGACACAACACCTAGCGGGCAAAAAGCAGTAGAAACCTTGATTAAGATTTATGAACGATGGATACCAAGAGCAAAAATCATCACCTCTAATGTATGGTCTGCAGAGCTCTCAAAATTGGCATCTAATGCCATGCTTGCCCAGAGAATATCTTCAATAAATGCATTGAGTGCTCTATGCGAAAAAACGGGAGCCAATATTCATCAAGTAGCCAATGCCATAGGTATGGACCAAAGAATTGGTCCTTTGTTTCTAAAATGTTCTGTAGGATTTGGTGGCAGTTGTTTCAAAAAAGACATTTTGAACATAGTCTATATGTGTAAAACTCTTGGCCTTGATAAAGTAGCTGATTATTGGGAGGGAGTTATTAAAATAAATGATTTTCAAACCAGTCGATTCACTGATAAAATAATTCAGCATCTGGAAAATCAAAAAGAAAATCAAGATGGGTTGCTGAAAAATAATAATCAGAAAGTAGCCATTCTGGGTTGGGCATTCAAAAAAGATACCAATGATTCGCGTGAATCACCAGCTATAAAAATTTCTAGCAGACTTCTTGAACTGGGAATTAGCATATCGGTCTATGATCCTATGGTCTCACCGAAAAGAATGATGGCTGATTTAAGTGCCTACTGGAAAGAAATTAGTTTTTCTGAAACTGAAAAGAAGACTCAATTATTTAAAATCGATTCGAATTTTGACAATGCAGTTAAAGAAGCCAATGCAATTGCTATAGTAACTGAATGGGATGAATTTAAAGATTATGATTGGAATAAAATTATTCGTAGTTCTACTTTTGGAGTAAAAATTTTTGATGGAAGGGACATCATTGATCCTAAAACTATAGATGATACCAGATATCTATACAAAATTGGTGTTGATTTATAATAAAATAAGGAATTTTTATGATCATGGTTCGGATAATGAACCAATTTTACCGAGTTCAATAAAGATTTTTGCGCCCCTTTGTTTTCCCAAAAGATTTTGTAATTCCGATTCAGTAGCCTGTTCTAGTCTTTTCAAAGATTTAAATTCTCTCAGCAAGAGAGTTTTGGTTTTTATACCTATTCCAGGAACAAGGTCTAATTTAGAAGTCCAGCTTGTTTTAGATCTCTTAGATCGATGGTGGTTCAATCCGAAACGATGGGCTTCATCGCGGGCTTGCTGAATGATTTTGAGGGTTTCAGATTTTTTGTCAAGATAGAGAGGCAAAGGATCTTCCTCAAAAAAAATCTCTTCCAACCTTTTGGCAATTCCTATTGCGGTAATCTTTCTCCTCAAATTAAGGGATTCTAAGCTTTTTAAACAGGCTGAAAGTTGACCTTTACCACCATCAACAATAATTAAATCTGGTAAAGAAGAGTTTTCAGATAAGAGACGTTTATAGCGACGAAAAATGACCTCTTCCATAGATGCAAAATCGTCTGGGCCTGAAACGGTTTTGATGTTAAACAATCGATATTCATTTTTACTGGGCTTTCCATCTCTAAAGACTACACATGCAGATACAGGATTGGTGCCTTGAGTGTTAGAATTATCAAAGCATTCGATATGCCGAGGCTCTATCTCTAAGCGCAGATCTTTTTTCATTTGCTGCATTATTCTATTGGTATGTCGTTCGGGATTGACAATTTTGATTTGTTTGAATCGCTCAATTCGAAAGTATTTTGCGTTTCTCAGTGATAAATCAATCAGTTTTTTCTTGTCTCCTTTTATGGGAACCTTAACCCTCGTTTCTTCGTCAAATTTGAAGGCATGTGAAGCGATGATATTGGTTGAATCACTGTCAAAGCGCTGACGTAATTCGATAACCATCATCGCCAATAATTTTGCATCATCCTCATCTAATTTTTTTTTGATTTCTATGGTATGACTTCGAACTATAGCACCATGATTGACCTGCAGATAGTTCACATATGCAAATTCTGGATCTGATAAGATGCTATAAACATCTAAATTGTGAATTGTAGGATGAACAATCATTGAGCGTTCCTGATAGTTTTCAAGACTTTCAATTTTTTCTTTTATCAATTGAGCTTTCTCAAAATCTAATGAATCGGCATATTGGCTCATCTGGGCTTTAAATTTTTCGATGGAATCTCTAAAATTCCCCTTCATTATTTGTCTGATGGCCTTAATGTTGTCATTATAGATTTGCTCATCAATTTTCGATTCACAAGGGCCATAACAGTTTCCGATGTGATATTCCAAACAAACCTTGTAATTCTTTTGTTCAATTTTTTCAGCACTTAAATTGTAATTACAATTTCTAAGGGGGTACAGTTCATTGATTAGATCCATTAAGGTTCGGACGGTTTTGAAACTTGGATAAGGCCCGTAGTATTCCGAACCGTCGTTGATTTTTTTTCGGGTATAAAAAACTCTTGGAAATCTTTCTTTTTTGATACACAACCAGGGATAGGTTTTGTCATCTTTGAGCATCACATTGTAGCGAGGCTGATATTTTTTTATTAGATTATTTTCTAGTAATAGTGCATCTAGTTCTGTTTCAACTACGATAGTACTGATACGCCTAATCCGGCTGACCATCATTCTGGTTTTGTTATTATCATGAGTCTTGGTGAAATAAGAATTGACTCGTTTCTTCAAATTGATTGCTTTACCTACATAGATTACCTTATCTAGCTTATCGTAGAATTGATATACACCACATTGATGCGGCAGACTAATTATTTGTAACTGAAGATCAGTCATCGTACGAAATAATAATACTATTATTTTGGTTTATCAGAAGATTGAATTTCAAGGTCAAAGTTATAGTACCAAATTAAGTGTGGATGTTTGACATATTGAATTTCGGTATATTCACTTTAAACATCATTAAGGTATGCATTCTAGTTTTATCTATGCTTTCACCATTTTCAATTATTTATTATTTGGGACATTAGCACTTTGCATTATCCTTGGAATAGGGTATCTAAGGAAATACGTTCATCCACCAAAATTTTATTTTACCCTTATACGCTATTGTTTGGTTTTTTCTTTTCTGCAGTTAATTTTATTTTTCTTTTACTATTTTTTATCCAAAGAATTTGATTATTGGAGTCAGTTTGAATTTTGGAATATAGTGGAATCTAGACAGTATCGCTTTTATTTACTTGAACAGCCATTGGTAAACAGTTTAGCTACTTTCTTCATTTCGGTTGGATATTCATTGCATTTGCAACAGCATAAAATGGATAGAGTGTATAAACGAATCATTCTATTTTACGGACTGGGATTGATATGTTTTTTCATTGGAAGTCCTGTAAAATAAGGGATAAATATGATGGAATTGACGGTTTATCTATTTATTGACCAATCCCAGAGTACAAGACTATAGTTTTTTTCCTTATAAGTAGTTGTTCGGATCACCTTGAAACCACATAACAGGTGGGCGTTGATTGATCCTTGGTTATATTGATCTATAGAAGTGATACAATAGACAAATCTTTTTTCGTACACCTCACGAAAGACTTGGTAAATTTTTTGGGCTACTTTTTGTCTTCTGTGTGTCTTTGCGACACAGAGTTGTCCGACGATGATATATGGGACATCTGCAAGGCAGTTTGAATTATAGTCAATAGAGTCAATAAATCGTATTAAGTCGTCTAGCATAGGATTAATCCCGATCGATTTTTTTGTTGCTGCTAGTGCATATCCGATCACATGGCCATTTTCAACAGCGATAATTGCTGGAATTAGTTTGTGGAGTATTTTCAGATTTTCAAGAGAGTAGTTTATGGTAACAAATCCTTCTTGATTTTGTTCACTTATGGAGAGATTGGATAAATGATTTTCTGATATGAGTGTTTTGATACCAATCAAATCATTTTCTGAACTGGACACTTGTACCTCTATTTTGTTCGGTGGCATACAAGATTCAATTTATGATAGCATAACGTCTCCTCAAATTTAAATAGACGATTTATTTATTTGTCCCATATAAAGTACTTTCGTATAACGCTTGGCTGAAAGTTAGATGGATTGTGATCATTAATAATTACAGTTTAGTAAAAAGACAAGATGTATAATCTATTGAATAGTAGTAATCTATATTGAATACTATATTGCAGATTCAAGTCTCTAATGCAACTTTAGGAGTAGAGCAAATGCAACTTATATTTTATCAGAAAAGAGGGGAACGAACCCCCATCCCAAAAAAGAAGGGCCCTCGCCACCCCTATAAACAACCATAACTTAAAACCAAAGTAATCACAACACTATTAACTCTCTTTTAAAAAAATAAGGTTACAACTGACAATTGAATATCCTCTATAACCAGACACAATCAACAAAATGGATACGCACATTGTAATTAAAAAATCAAAAAAACACCATTGTCATCCAATTTATTTACTTTTGACTTATAATTGAAAATCCTATCCTAGAGTTGTATTAAATGCCATGATTAATTCTAGGTATATTTTCATAGAGATGTAAGACCACACAAAAAATAACTTATAGATTATGTCGAAGAAACCAAGGTCAATTGAATCATATGATCATCGTCAAAAGGAAAGGGCTAACAACCCTCCGGTGGGATTAGTAACCCCTGAAACAGATCCAGCCTCTGAATCAAAAACTTACGAGCACGATCTTCATATTGATCCTTTTTTATCTTGGGCAGGAAAGGAAGAAAACCTTTCATTTGAAGTGAATACAGTATCACTTCATGTCCATGAGAGAATAGATCCACAAACGATAGTTGAGAATGTAAAAAAAACCAACTCTGAGGAGGCTCCGTTATTGTCATTATTTTCTGAACAGGAGTTACCATTAAGAAAAGCCATAGAATTCTACAAGCACCGAAATAATTGGACCAATAGACTTATTGCTGGAGATAGTCTTTTGGTCATGAATAGCTTGTTGGAAAAAGAAGGCTTGGGTAAGAAATTGCAGATGATTTATTTTGATCCCCCTTATGGGATAGGATACGGCTCGAATTTTCAGCCGTTTGCAGGAAATCTTTCAGTCACAGATCGAAAGGATGAGGATTTAACTCAGGAACCTGAAATGATCAAAGCTTTTAGGGACACCTGGGAATTGGGGATACATTCTTATTTGACTTATTTGCGGAATAGACTTTTATTGGCGAGAGACTTATTGAAGGATTCCGGCAGTATTTTTGTTCAGATTGGTAAGGATAATGTCCATCGAGTGGCTATTCTTCTTGAAGAAATCTTTGGATGGGAAAATAGGGTAGCAACCATTACTTATGCTCCTTCAGGGAGTTCTTCTGCAAACCTTTTATCTCAGGATGCTCACTATATATTATGGTTTGCTAAGGATAAAAAGGATAAAGATAAGTATAAGGTTAAGTATCGGCAACTGTATGAACCAAGAGATAGAAAATCCATTCTTGGTGTTTTTCGTTCAGGTGCATGGATTCAGGATGATCACACCAATCGGGATAGGCCTCTTTCCAAAGAAGAAAAAGACAATCCTGATTTAATTCCAAAACATTGTAAAATTTATCAGGCTCTTCCATTAAGTTCACAGGGGGATTCAACAACAGGACGTTCAGAACCTTACATTCACCAAGGGAAAGAATATAAATGTCCACCAAATCGTCAATGGAGTGTCTCTCATGATGGAATAAATAGATTAGTCGAATTAAATAGGATTGTATTCAGGGATACAGGTTTAAGTTGGAAACGCTATGATGATGAATATCCTGGGCGGGAAATCAATAACATCTGGGCAGGTAATTATCCAGCAAACCAAAAGGTTTATGTTGTTCAAACTTCGACAAGAATCATTCAAAGGTGTATGCTGATGTCTACAGACCCTGGAGATTTAGTTTTTGACCCAACTTGTGGAGGTGGGACTACTGCATTTGTCGCAGAGCAATGGGGGAGAAGATGGATCACTTGTGACACGTCTAGGGTGGCTCTAACTTTGGCCAAGCAGCGATTGATGACATCCGTTTTCGACTACTACAAATTGGCTAAACCCCAAGAAGGTGTTGGCTCAGGATTTCAATATAAATCACTCAAAAAGGTTAAAGCTAAAATTCTTGCCGGTGATGAACCAAAAGAAGAAGTAGTTCTTTACAACCAACCTTACAAGGACAATTCAAAAAAGCGAATAACCGGACCCTTTACAGTGGAAGCTGTACCAGCACCTATGGTACAATCAGTTTCAGAACTGCTTGATTCAAGCCCCCGTGACGGTAAACAACCTAAAGCCCAATCAGCTGACATCTCAGTAAGCCGTGAAGGAGAAACCCTGCGTCAATCAGAATGGAGAGAAGAACTCCTAAAATCAGGTATCCGAGGAAAAAATGGTCAGCACTTGAAAATTACTGATTTAGAACCAATTCCTGCTACTCAATTCATCCATGCGAAAGGAAACATACAGACACAAAATAAAGACAATCAAATAGTTACACCCCCCCCCCCGAATTTCAGTTATTCCTAGTATCCTTCGGACCGGCACATGCACCTCTTGTGCAAAGACAAGTAGCAAGAGCTATTGAGGAAGCACAAAGGCTGGTTCCCCAACCTAAGCTGATAGTTTTTGCTGCTTTTCAATTTGATCCCGAGGCTGCAAAGGATATAGATCAAATGAATTGGCCTGGAGTTACCTTCATCAAGGCTCAAATGAATTCTGAAGTACTCACTGCTGATTTACGAAAAAAGACCAGAAGTCAAAGTTTCTGGCTGATTGGTCAACCCGATGTCAAAATTGAAAAATTGAAAGATTCAAACCAAGAAAAATATCAAGTAATAGTTCAGGGGTTCGACTATTATGATACTGTAAAAAGAGAACTTACACATGGGGACACACAGAATATTGCTATGTGGATGCTGGATTCCGATTATGATGGCCGCAGTTTATTTCCTAAACAAGTTTTTCTCCTTGAGAATGGATCAGGCGAGGGATGGAAGAAACTTTCCAGAGAACTTCGCACAGAAATAGATCCTACCCTAATCAAAAAATATCATGGTACAAAGTCTCTCCCCTTTGTTTTAGGAAATCATAAACGCATTGCAGTTAAAATTATTGATGATAGGGGGATTGAAAGTTTAAAAATTATAGATTCCAAAGATTTTGAAAACTCAAATTGATCAGCTGATCATCAATTCGCCTTATGATGTTCCATCTGAGTATTGGCTGTATGACCAACTGACAAAAAAGTGGACCCGTAAAAAGGGGCGACGTCCGGCAGGGTATGTGGTGGCATCAAAGGACTCAAAAGAATTTGATGATCCCGGTGTTTTTAAGTCAATTCCCAATGTTGATAAAATAAGAGAAAGGGTTAAATCATGGCGTGAAAGAGGATATCCAGGATCTACAGGTATCACAAAAAAACTATTGGAGTACTGGAACGACAAAGAATCATTTGAATTGCCATTTTTTTTCTGCCAGATAGAGGCGATAGAAACCCTTATATGGTTCAAAGAATCTTCTGAACATGAGCGAACGGGAATAGAAATTCCATCCGATGGAGGTCCATTTGAACGAATTTGTTCAAAAATGGCAACCGGCACGGGAAAAACAGTAGTCATGGCTATGCTCATAGCTTGGCACGTACTCAATAAAGTTACTAATTCAAAAGACTGTAGGTTTTCAAAGAGTATTTTCATCATAACTCCTGGATTAACCGTTAAAGAGAGACTAAGTGTATTAGATCCTAATGAAAAGGGAAACTATTACGAGGATTTCAAGATAGTGCCTAGTACCATGCGCAATAAAATACGACAAGCCAAGGTGCTTATAAATAATTGGCACTCTATGTTATGGGAAACCAAAGAAAAACTTCAGGCAAAGAGAAGTGTAGACAGAAGAGGTCCGTTAAGTGATGCTGCTTACCTTAAACATTTGCTAGGAGATATGTCCAGGGCAAAGAATATATTGGTCATCAATGACGAAGCACATCACGCCTGGCGAATTCCCGAAGGGGTCCAATTCAAGGGAATGAAAAAAGAAGTGGAGGAAGCGACTAAATGGATTGCCGGTCTTGATAGGATAAATCGAAAAATAGGTATCCTCAGTTGTCATGACTTTTCTGCTACTCCTTTTATACCTTCTGGGAAGCAAAGCTCAGAAGAGAATTTGTTCAAATGGATAGTGAGTGATTTTGGGCTGAGCGATGCCATTGAATCGGGATTGGTTAAAACCCCGAGGATAGTGGTGCGAGAAAATGGTATGGAAAATAAGTCTCAGTTGTATCACATTTTTTCTCACAAGGAGGTTCATGCAAATCTCAATAAGAGATCATCTAAAGAAGATGGTTTGCCACAGTTGGTTCTTAATGCGTATATGTTGCTGGGGTTGGACTGGCGTGAGACGAAGAAAGCTTGGGAGAAAAATAATACGAAAACTCCTCCGGTAATGATTTCAGTTGCCAATCGAACGGAAACAGCAGCGAGGATAAAATATGCATTTGACAACAAAAAAATACCACAAATTGAAGAACTCTGTGACCCAGAAAATACCTTACATATCGACTCCAATGTTCTCAAAACAGCGGAATCTCTTGGATTTCATAGTACTAGTGGAACATCTCAGAAAGGTAAAGAAGCAGAATCTCTTAGAAAAAAAGTCGACACAGTTGGAAAATTAGGTCAGCCAGGTGAATTTATAAAACACGTTATTTCAGTAAATATGTTGACCGAAGGGTGGGATGCCCGAACCGTAACCCATATCATGGGATTAAGGGCATTTCATAGTCAGCTATTGTGTGAGCAAGTAGTTGGAAGAGGGTTAAGGAGGACATCCTATGAGGTAAACCCTGAAACCGGGCTTTATGAGCCGGAATATGTCAATGTTTTTGGTATACCCTTTTCATTTTTGCCACATGAAGGAGGCGACAATGTCCCTCCTCCTCTGAAGGTCAAGTATCGTATTGAGCCGGTAGAGGATAAAATAAAGCACAAAATAGAGTGGCCGAATATCGTTCGTATTGAGCATATCATACAGCCTCAGCTGACGTTGAACTTGACGGAAATAGAGGTCTTGGAAATCAGCGTTAATGATATTATTCAAATGGTTGAATTAGCTCCAGTGATTGAAGGTATACCTAATGTTCGTTCGATTGATCAAATTGATTTAAAAAGAGTTGCCGAAACATCTCCAAGACTACAAGAAAGTATCTTTAAATCCGCAATTGGTATCTTTGAACGTAAGAAAGAAGAATGGAAAAAACACACGGGGTTTAGTGATGTTTATTTGATGGCAGAGCTTGTTCGACTGATGGAAAGATTCATTAATTCTGATAAGCTAAAGGTGGTACCGGATGATTACCACAAAGATAATTTTCGTAGGAGCCTGTCGATTTCGTTTAAAACTGATAGCATCACCGATCATATAGAACAATACATTGAATTCGATAAAACCACTAGATATGAACCGGTTTTTGATACTGAAAACCCCATTCTATCCACCGGATTTATGCTTCCTTGGTATACGAGTAAATCTATTGAGAAAGCTGCCAAAAGCCATATCAATGCCTGTGTTTGTGATAGCAGTTGGGAACGATCGGATGCACAAGACTTAGATAGGTCAAATTATGTTCAATCCTGGGTGAAAAATGACCACCTTGATTTTAAGATAGATTATTTATATGAGGGTAAACAATTAAAATATATTCCCGATTTTATAGTGAAACTAAAAAATGGTAAAATGCTCATCATTGAAACTAAAGGATTTGAAAGAGAAAAAGATAAGGTAAAGCAAAAGTATTTAGGAAAGTGGATAGAAGCCGTAAACACCTATGGAAGATTTGGTATCTGGGCAAACGAAGTGGTGCGAAAACCGGGAGCAATTAAGGCCATAATAGAAAAACATGCCAAAACCAATTCACCGAGACACAATGTGTCAAAATCTGTGTAAATAGGTAAGATCCCCCCCCTGAGCTAGATAATAAAACAATTAAGCTAACAGATTCTTGGAATAAATGATTAATGTGGTTAGTAACACAAGCCTTACTTGTTCATATATTGAGTCTACTTAGAAATACTGACCGAGTGATTCATTTTATGTCCGATGCAAGGGAGATTTTACAGAGGACACTATACCTTTTTATTGGTATTGATCAAAAAAAATGCTCCCGTTAAAGCAACAGTTTGAAATGATCCCTTTTTCAGGTATCGTTGATACTTTTTCAGTACTGGTAAGGGTATTGGCCGTATTTCAAACTGAAATTCGGGATTAATAAACCCATATATTACCCCCCCCCCTTAAATATGAATTATTCGGGTGAAATTTAGTCTTACAATCTACCCTGAGTCCTATTGAAAATAGTATTTGGAGATCTCAAATTTGGGATTTTTCTAAACATATGTGGATATTCCACTAGAAACTGTGATGGTGGCTCCGTTTGTCTGAAATACTTAGAATAGAGATGAAACGATCTATTGGTTTAAGCTATGCCAAGAAATATAGCCATTTCTTCTACAGATTCATGTTCTGATGACCAACCCATTTTAAAGCATATCCCGCAGATGAAAGTGCACATCCATAAGCAGAAAAATTTGAGCGTCCTTTTTCTCAAAAATGTCAATCCACCTATAATCAAGTAAAAATTGTGCCATTACTCCCTTTTTCACTAATTTCCCTAGTCCCGTAGACAGCCTAAAATCATATTCTGGGTTCCTTTTATTTTCAAAAGAGTGAAGAGGTTCTAAACTTGTTATACCATAGAACTCACCGACATCCAGTTTCTGCCCTTGAAAAGGAAAATCAACTGCAAACCGGTAACGAAGCCTAAAAGATGTCCTTGACCCTCTAAATCGGTTTTCTATTCTGGCTCTATGTCCAAAACGTGCAACGCGTTTTCGACTGGCATAGGCATACTGATGGGTAATCCAAACCTCATTCTGCCCACCATTTTCAAAAATATCCAAGTTCCTATACGTCAGCCCGAGACTTATTTTGCTCAAATGCCCAATTGCCAGTGTCGAAAAATGCGAGGCCTCAAAATGCCGTGCATTATATGTCCAATTGTCTTGAAACAGATAAGCTCTATGAACCAACGCGAAACTATGAGATAGGTTTTTACCTACGGGATAGTGGATGGCCATTTTGGGTTGCCCTAGTATTTCAGTTTTACTTTGGCCCATAAGATGATGGCCTTCACACCAAAGTACCACTAGTATAAAAACCCTAATATAGCAATATAACATCTTACTATTATGATTCACTGACATTGCAAGTAATTTGTTCATACCACCTCCATAGTACATTTTTCTAAAAGATATTGCCAGGTTTCTTCAATAAATTTGATATGCCTGCCTTCTCTGCTGTTCATTTTCCAGGTTGATTTAACCGAAGATTGTCAGAAAATATTGAAGATATTATCCTTAAAGGGAAACTGAAATAGGTTAAAGATTCTGTAATTCAACTAACATCAACCAATTTATAATTGAATCCATTGTTCTATCATACCAGCTGTTGACCACAATGCCATGGTCTATTGGAACCAATATATATGGATAAGAGTACTGGAACCTTTCAATGGCTACGGTAATCAATAATTGGCATTCCTGCTACTTAGTTGTTGTATATCTGTCTTGCTATAGATGTTTCCAACAAAAAATCCTCCGCAATAAATAGCTCTATATTGTTGAAATTCATAGTCCCAAACTTCTTGATATGCCCATTGTCAAACCCCGCAATTCGGCAAGCCCCCGTAATCTGCCAATACCCGAATAACCTGGGTTGATCGTTTTGTCTAAATCATCCAAGATCTGATGACCGTGGTCGGGACGCATTGGAATTTGATGGTCTTTATAATTTTCCTGTTTCCTTCGTTTCTCTTCTTTAAGGATTTCCTTTATGATAATGTACATATCCACATCGCCTTCCAAATGCTTGGCTTCATGAAAATTACCTTTGGCATCTCGTTTTATATTTCTTAAGTGGACAAAATGGGTGCGGTTTGCAAAGTGCTTTATCATTTGTTCCAAATTGTTTTCGGCAATAACACCTAAAGATCCCGTACAGAATGTAATCCCATTATTTCTGCTGGGGACATGCTCAAAAATATGGGTATAGTCAGCTGCTGTACTTACCACTCTTGGTAATCCTAATATAGGATAGGGCGGGTCATCGGGATGAAGGCACATCAATACTCCATTATCTTCAGCTACCGGAATGATTTCTTGTAAAAACAAAACCAGATGTTCTTTAAGTTGTTGGCTATTGATGTTCGAATAGGTGTTGAGGACTTCTTGAAATTGTTTCAAAGTATAACCTTCTTCGGCTCCCGGAAGACCTGCAATAATGTTTTTGACCAAGCTTGTTTTTTCTGTTTCTGATAGTTTTTCTATATAGACTTTTGCTTCAGCATTCTCCTGGTCCGAATAGGCATTTTCTGAACCGGGTCTTTGCAATAGGTAGAGATCAAAAGCTGCAAAAGCCACCATATCAAACAACAATGCTCTGGAGCCATCTTTAACCTCATATGCTAAATCGGTACGTGTCCAGTCAAGTACGGGCATAAAATTGTAGCAAACAATATTGAGGCCGCAACTCGCAAGATTTTGAATGCTTATTTTATATGCTTCAATATATTTATGAAATCCACCTGTTCGAGTTTTTATGTTCTCGTGTATAGGGATGCTTTCCACAACGCTCCAACGTAGTCCACTACTTTCAATGATTTTTTTCTTTTTTTGAATTTCCTCTACCCTCCAAATCTCACCATTAGGAATATGATGGAGTGCTGTAACGATTCCGGTAGCTCCGGCTTGTTTTATATCCTGCAAGGATACAGGGTCTTCGGGCCCAAACCACCGCCATGTTTGTTTCATAGATTATTTTTTTATAAGCACCAAAACCCCCATTGATTGGAATAAATACTCTTGCAATAAAGGATGTGCCTTCAATTTAAAATAGAAAAAAGCAATAAAAGACTTCATATCCCCTTCACTCTTTTTCGGTTGACAATAGATAAACACTTTTTGCTCGATCGGTTGTTATGATATCAAACTTCTGGAAATATTGTTTATAGATGTTCTTGACGGTTTCGAAGTCTTTGTAGTCTATCGTTTTGTATGTCCCATAGGCTATATCAATTCCAAGTTTTCTAATCTCATCATAGAATTTTTCTTTTTGAAGTGAGGTTGGGGTCAACGCCAGTAGATTCTTTAATGGAAGTCCTGATTTCTTAATATTGGCCAACTCCTCCCAACTATTGAATCCCAGAGCAAGCACAAGATTTGGATTTAGTTCATTGTAGTGTTTTGCATCTTCGATACTGTAACATATAACAAAGCAATTATCCGCTATATCCATTTCATTAATCAAGCTCGTAATATCCTTAACCTCACATCCGAGCTTGGCATCAATGGCCAATATATTTTTTGATCTGCTCCATTTCAAGGCTTCCTCAAATTTTGGAATCTTATAGTTCGTTGTATCTCCAGAATTGGATATCAATTGAAGTTGTGAAACCTCATCAAATGTTTTTTCGGAAAGCAAACCACTACCTATTGTTGTCCTATCTAAAGTTTCATCATGTAAAAGGACATAAGTACCATCTTTAGTTTTTCGTACGTCAAGTTCTATAATCAGCCCCTCAGATAATTGATTGATTTCATCAAATGATGCGATGGCATTTTCTGGCCAAGAGTCGTTAAGTCGTCCTCGATGTACCATGATAGCAGGTTTTGACAATTGCTTTCTATCCAGCAATTGAGAAAATCTATTGATTTCCTGACTATCTCTTTTATGATTTTCTTTACAATTGAAAAGGCAAAAAAATAAGAGAAGTAAACAATGGTGGGTTTTAATTTTCATGGGTTATCTTGTGCAAGACATACTCAATGAGTTCCCTAATCTTATCACGGTAATTTTCATTGACTTTCTGACTAAGCCTATTGGCTATTATCAAACAGATGCCTATTGCATTGTGCCCAAGCATTCGAGCCAAACCGCACATAGCAGATATCTCCATTTCGTAATTCGTGATTTTAAGCCCTTCATATTCGAAATCTGATAGTTTTTTATTGATATCCTCAAGTTTTGGAGTTAGTCTTAGTTCCCGTCCCTGTGGAACATAAAATCCGGGCGATGAGATAGTAATACCAGTTTTGGTTTTTTTGCTCTTCAGTGTATTGAATAATTCTTCAGAGGCATCAATAACATAAGGGTTGAGAAATAAAGAATGACCACCAACAACCATCCTTAAGAGTCTTCCACAAGTTTCATTAATTATTCCTTTATCAACATCATAGAAATATAATAGGTTGTCAAAGCCAACCGATTTTTGGGATAAAACAAATGAATTGACTGGAATATCCTCCTGTATACTTCCCGAGGTTCCGATTCGAATGAAATCAAGTTTCTTGAGGTTCTCTTTGATTTCTCTTGTTTCGAAGTCTATATTTACAAGAGCGTCAAGCTCATTCATCACAATATCTATATTTCCGACACCCACACCAGTAGAAACCACGGTGATTCTTTTGCCATTATAAGTGCCTGTAATACTGATGTATTCCCTATTGACAACTTTATACTCAACATCGGATAAATAGGATTCAATTACGGTTACTCGCCCGGGGTCGCCAACTAAAATAACCGTATCCGCTACCTGTCCGGGCTTAAGATGTAGATGGTAAATACTACCGTCTGGATTTAAGATAAGTTCTGATTCTAATATCATTTGTAAGAATTAAAAGGGGTAGTAGAAATGGGATCTCTCCACTTTTTCAACTAAATTAGTACCAATTATAGGAGTATTAGCTTTCTAAAAACTGTATTTTAACCCCAATTGCATTCTCCATCTGGATATTTCTGAAGTAATATTCACAAATTCTGATTGACTCAAAATATCTGGATTAACGATAAATTCAGTCGCTGAAGTAGCCTGTATTGGATTCGTGGTTCTCGGGGTCTGAATAATGCCCCAATCGCTATTCAACAAATTCGTAAGATTAAATACATCACAACTCAATTGTAGGTTGTGCTTTTCCTCCTTGATGTTGATGTTGAAATCTTGCAAAAGTTTAAAGTCCAATTGAAAATATGATGGCACCTCTAATCGGTTTCTTTCAGCAAACTGTCCTCTTCTTGATCTCAGATAGTCTGAACTTTCTATAAAACTGTTGAGTACCTTCCATTGTTGTTCCGGGGTGAGGTCTCCATTCTGAACCAGATTGATATCATCGGCATTGGATGGAACAAAAATAAGATCGTTTCGGTTGCTTCCATCGCCATTTACATCACTACCTGCATATACATACGAAAATCTAGCATCTTTTGCACCTTTGAAGAAGAACGAAAATGTTGAGGAAGTCCATTCGGCCCAATCCGCAACATAAGCGAGGGAACCTATAATGTTGTGTTTTGGTCCGTATAAGCTATTGCTCAAAACTTCTAAATCTCCATTTCCTACAACGGGACTTCTATCATATGCCCTATCTGGTAACGAGCTATTTAAATCATTTACATTTTTAGCTTTGTTGTAACTATAGGCGATAGATGCAGACCAATGGTTAGAAAAATCTTTTTCCAACTTACCGGTTATCGAATATGCGAACCCTTTATTGGTATTGTCCAATACATATGCACCAGTTATGTTATCATTAATACGATTATCGGAGAATACAAATTGTCCGTTTGGTCCAGTATTTGTACCTATATGGTCCAAATTTGCATTTCGGTAGTATGCTGCATTCATATCCTTGCTATAAATAAACTCTGTGGAAGCAATAATATTGCCTGACATTTTGTAATCCACACCAATATCAGTACGCCATACCTGAGGCATTTTGAAGTCGGGATTAACCAAAGCCAAAGTAAAGTTGGGAATAGGATCCGAGCCCTTTGGCCTATATGAAGCTACGTCGATAACATATGGAAAGTTCTGAATATTAGTATTGGAACCATCAAAATTAGCTTCAATTATCTCTCCCTCCACTAGACCGTTTTGTGAAAACTGTTTTTCAATGAAAACAAAAGGAATTCGACCTGTAAATATTCCTGTTCCCCCTCGTAACTGTAGTCTTCTATCTAGGAGTCTATAATTAAACCCCACTCTTGGTGAAACCAAAAACCTTGAATCTGGCAGCTCTGATGTGCTAAAACTCTCGGAGCCACCAGTTGCATCCTGAAAAGATAATGCTCCTACAGTCGGGTTTTCTATAGGGCTATTTATGAACGATGTAACATCGAAACGAAGACCCGCGGTCAATTTAAAATGATCGCTTAAATCAATCTCGTCCTGTACATAAAAGCCCAATTGTGAAAATTTTGGATTAGTAAAGGTTGCAATTCTGTTGTCATCCAAAGGGTATCGGTATTGAAAAAGGGCTGGGTATCCAACTCCTGTACTCCTCCCGATTGGAGTGGTGGTTCCTGTAGGAGAGCTGTTGTAAAATGAATCTAAAGAGTTGAAGATGTAAAAGCCATTGTTGAACAAGGTAAATTCATTTGTAAAATTCATATACTCATAACTGACCCCCGCTGTGAATTTATTATTATTCTTGAACCAGATGAAATCGTTTTGGATTTGCAAAAACTTCTGTTCAACCCGGTTTCCAAAGGCCGCAGGATGCGAGCCCAAGGTAAATCTCAGACCATTATCATTAATCATGGTAAAAGGTGTAACCTGACCACCTTGTGGCTCCCTAAATTCGGGCAACGAGTTGTACGAAATAAAAAATCTATTGATTGCATTGTCCCCCAGTGTACTATTCAATTCGCCAACAATGGAATAGGTATCCAGATTTCTTGTCCAGCCAAAATTTTCAAAAGCAACTTGAGTCGAATTAAAGCTGGCATCCACATGCGACAATGAAGATTTTAACTGAGAATAACGTACCGTTGCTTTGTTCTTATCATTAATATTCCAATTGAGTTTTACAAGAAATTTATCTGAATCGGTTTCTCTGTCGTATCCTTCATATCTTCCCGGGTCATATTCGTATTGATTCTTTACATATCCGCTCAGTGCATCAAGTGTACTTGCTTGTACTGACGATATATTATCGCCGGCTAAACTGCTTCTTCCAGCGACAGTACTGAAAACCGGAGAACTATTTCTAGCTATCTCATAATTTGCAAAGAAAAATAGTTTATCCCTGATGATTGGCCCACCAAGTGTAACTCCTGTAACCGTATTTGACAAATCTGTCCTTTCAATTTCTTCATCCTCAACCTTTATTCCTGTTAAACTTTCGTTCCTAAAGAAAGTGTAAGCCGAACCGTGAAACTCATTTTCTCCACTTTTAGTCACAGTATTTATCCCTGTTCCGGTAAATCCAGCCTGACGAACATCGAATGGCGAAAGGCTAACCTGGACTTGTTGAATCGCTTCAATGCTGATAGGTTGGGCATTGGTATTTCCTCCAGGCAATAAGTAAGCACCACCTAAACCAAATGCATTGTTAAAGGAAGCCCCATCAATAGTAACAAAATTTTGTTTGTTGGACTGCCCAAGAAATCCATTGGATCCCGCTTGGGGAGTAAGTCTAATAAAACCCTCTGTAGAACGATCCAAATTTGGCAGAACATTGATTTTTTGCTCATTAAATTTGGAAGTGGCTCCGGTAGAACTACTATTTATTATGGAGCTTCGATTTATTTCCACAACAACTTCATCCAACCTCGTCCTTTCCTCGTACATGGTTGCATCCAATCTATAAGTTTCGCCAAGTGAGATAGTTATATCCTCAATAATAGTTTCTTTAAACCCTGAATAAGTCAATGTCAATGTATAGGGACCCCCGATACGTACACTTGGGAAACGAAAATTTCCTTTTTCATCGGTAATTGTACCGTACTTTGTTCCCGATGGAGTATGCTCGGCAACTACATTTGCACCAAATATGTCTTCCGAAGTATTACTTTTTACTGTTCCAGATATAGAACCACTTGTCACCCCCTGAGCAACCGTAAAGGCTGAACAAAGGAAAAACAATAAAAAAAGTGGGTAAATAATTTTTGTCATTTTCGAGTAGTTTTATTAGTTGTATATATTGTAATTGCAACCAAAAACTTAAACTACTCACAAATCTCAATAAAAAGTACTTGGAAAGTGTCTTATGACAAATTGGACATGGAGGATTATAAGCTGTCGGGGGATATTTCACTTGAATAATAGATTCCCAAGCTACCTAATGGTTTTTCACTAGGATCATAGTTTATTTTAGGATTAATATTCCCTATCCAAGTTGGGCTAAATTAGGAAGTTTGAATTCGGGAACACTTTTCGCTATCTTTTCTACTGTATTGATAAACAAGTCATTGTAAATGGGAGTGACAGGTAAAGATCCTATTTCTATAGCATCTATAACAATGAACACTACCTTCCTTTGTCCGGTTTTAAATGTAGAGTTATCCGATAATCATTCCGGCAAGGGTAGCCGATAGCAACGAAGCAAGAGTACCGCCAATCAATGCTTTTAAACCGAACTTCGATAGTGTTTTTCTTTGACTAGGTGCGAGCGAGCCAATACCACCAATTTGAATGCCTATTGAAGCGAAATTGGCAAATCCACATAACATATAGGTGGCCATAATAATTGATTTATTGTACATGAAATGAACCATGCTGGCCGGATCCTTTAAATCAGCAAGCTGTATATAGCCAACAAATTCACTGGCTGCGAGTTTGATCCCCAACAGCTGTCCCATGATCATCATATCCTCTTTGGCAACACCAATAAGCCACATTAAGGGAGCAAAGACATAACCTAAAATCGCTTCTAATGACAACTTGGGGTAAAAGGTATTTACGACCATCCAATCATTTAAGTTGGTAATCTCTCCAATCCATTCAAGAACTCCATTTATTAAAGCAATAAAGGCAATGAATACCAGAAGCATTGCACCGATATTGACGGCTAATTTTAATCCCTCTGTAGTTCCATTCGCTATTGCATCAAAAGCATTGGTTCCGATTTTTTGAGAGGATACCCTTACATCTGTTCGTATTGCTTCTGATTGTGGATATAGTATTTTAGATATTACAATCGCACCTGGTGCAGCCATTACGGATGCCGCTAGCAAATGCTTTGCAAAAAACAAGCGTAGTAAAGAATCATCACCTCCAAGGAAACCGATATAGGCGGCCAATACAGCTCCTGAAACGGTTGCCATGCCGCCTATCATGACTAGAAGTATTTCAGACCTATTCATTTTTTCCAAATATGCCTTTATAAGTAAAGGTGCATCGGTCTGACCCAAAAAAATATTGCCAACAACACTTAAGCTTTCTGCTCCAGAAATATTCAATAATCTAGTCAATAACCATGCTAAACCCTTGACCACCTTTTGTATCACACCAAAATAGAACAAGACAGAGGTTATGGCGGAAAAGAAGATTATGGTAGGCAATACCTGAAAAGCAAAAATGAATCCGAAAGTTTCCATATTTGCAACTAGTCCCTCAAATAAAAATTTGCTTCCAGCCCTTGCGAAATCAAGAATACTGACAAAGATCTTTCCAATGCTATCGAATATTGCTCTGACAAAGGGAACCTTTAAGACTCCAATTGCGATAAGTAATTGTATGGATAGTCCAATACACACTGTTTTCCAATTGATAGATTTTCTATCATTACTAAAAAGGAATGCCAGAAGAATCAGCATACCCATTCCCAAAATGCCCTTCCAAAGAGTCTCAATGGAAAAACCTTGGCTGGCAACGATACCAATATCTGTTATATTTTCTTGAATTGTAAAGGCATTACTATCGGAGAATGGCAATGCAGAATGGAGCTTGAGCATCTTCGAACTATTTCTTTTCTAATTTGGCATTATAGTGCTTTTTGTGGTAAAATATATACACAACAAATAAAATTACTTTCTGTAGTAAATATGTTTAATAGTCTGTACTAAAGTAATGAACATCTGTCTGCGGCATAGGTTCTCTTACCCTCTCCATGAACTTTTACCCTTATCTCCCATTTAGATGATACATGAACAAGTATAGATTCGGCTTGAGTTTTAAATCCTTCTTTCCAACCTCAAAGAGTTAGATGTTTCAGCCAACCACAATCAATTATCCATAGTCAAAGGCCTATATATTTATACGATGTTTCAATATCTGCATTTTGCTTTTGAATAAGCGAAACTCAAACAAATTAAGATGGTGAATTTCCTTCATCTTTACTCATAAAGCCGGGTGCCAACATTATACCTCAAAAACTAGAGGTTTGCTTGGAGTCTAATTTGCATACCCAGACCTTGTTAGGGGGAGATATCTTTCTAGTTCAGACCACCCTGCATCCAATTTCACCTTGTTCAAATCACTCTTTTGCATTATTTTATTGTTCAATTTATCTATAGTTCCCATAGTGTTTTTGGTAAGATTCTTGATTTTCAACCTGCTATAGCTGGTGGAGTTTCCTTAGCTCCTTCGTAACAAGAATTATACTCAGCGAAATCCTTCAGACACACTATATCAGAGACTTCTGTGATTCTTTTGCACTATATGTCTTAAATCCATGAGGTCTACATCCAACTTTTTTCCCATTATTATTTCAAAAATTGATTTCATCACATAACTTATAATTGACTTAAATGAAGAAAACTACTCACACTTTTGTAAAATGTTAAAAAAACGATTACTCACTAGGATTACCTTTTGATTACTACTGAATTGTCTTTTATGGTATATGAATAACCACTAAATGAATTAAGATCTTTTAGGATTTTATCAATGGTTTTGTCCTTATAATCCAAGGTTATAAATATATCACCACCGATTCCAATGTCAGAATAGTCGATATGTATTCCAGTTTTATTCTGAATTTCTTGATATGCATCTTTAATTTTTACATTTACAAACGTGATAGACATTTTGTCATTTATAGCGGTTGATGCGTCTTTGATATACACCTTATTGTCCATCTCAAGTTTTTCAATAACTTCTCTATCATCCAACCTATTATAGAAAAGGGAATCCCCCGGAAAAAGAACTTTTTCGAAAGAACGAGATTCATTGTATACCGTAATCTTACCAGTATGTAGATAAACCTTGATTATATTGGATAAGGAATCATTTATTATAGCGAAGGTGGTTCCTAGAACCTGGGTAATCAATCTACCTTGATGAACGATGAATGGCTTTTCTCTACTTTCGGCTATTTCGAACATCGCAGAACCATTTAAAAAAACCTCTCTAATGCTATCGTTGAACTTTTCTGGGTAAGAAATAGAACTATTGCTTAAAAGATTTATTACGGAGTTATCTTCTAGTCGTACTGATTGTCTCTCAGACATAGTCTTGAATTCGATTAGTTTGTTTTCCACCACAGAAGAATCCCAGGTATTCTTTTGCGAGAAAAAATAGTAGCCAATCAAGGATATCCCTATCATCAATACTGCAGCATACTTTAACAAAGTAGTCAAGCCTCGTTTCATAATTTTCTGAGATCCATTGAAATTTAATTCTCCTGAGATGCCGTTGTAGATTTTCTCCGATGTTTTTTTTGGCACGGAATCTACCTTCGCTTCATTCCAAAGCCGGTCGAATTTTCTACCTAAGGATATCTTCTTATCCGATTTCATTAGCATTAAACCTACTTTAACTAGACATTACTTCTTTGTACCCAAACTACTCATCAATAAAATCATAAAATGAACTTTTTGTCAGATTTTCATTATTGAAAATTACTTTCAAATTTTTCCTTGCTCTATATAAATTATTCTCAACGGTCCTGCCGGTTACTCCAAGATATTTTGCTATTTCCAATGTGGTCAATCCTTCCATATAAAAAAGGTTGACAATCTGTTTCTGGACTGAGGGCAATTTTTCTATATTCTTGGAGAGTAAATTGCGATTTATCAGTTTAGGTGTCTCAACGGAGCGGTGTTTATTTAGATTAACGATATTGTCCTTTAACTCCAATAGCCTTTCCTTAGAATTTATTTTCTTGATTACCAGTCTTTTGGCAATGACCTTTAATAACCCCATAACTCCTTTGTTTTCATCTATGGAATCACGTTGCTTCCAAAATTGAATATATGTGTCTTGCACCACTTCCTCTACATTTTCATTTGAAAGCCCCATCTTTTTGCAAACACTAAAAACCATTGCATGAGATATCTCAAAAAAAGTTTTGAAATCTTTCTCAGAACCATTTTTGATTTCGTATGATAGCTTTGAGATTTTCTTAGTATCCAACTTTTTTACAATAAAGAAAAACCTAATATAGTGAAATATGTGATTTTCCCATCAAAATTTCAGGCTCTAACAACTTTGTTGTGGATTTGATATTCGCTTCGGACGGTCAAATATCCTATACTTATATAGGTTGAAACAAATCAAATGCTTATGAAAAATGAGCGAATATTTTGGTGTCAGTACATTCGATCCAGATGGACTTGATGCAAAAGTGGTTCGCCAGATTGTACCCTTCTAAAGTTTTCTATAACCTGTTCAACACCCTGAACTGGAAATGAAAAGCTTGCATTATGTGGGGTAATCATAATCTTGGGATGTTCCCAAATTGGGCTTTCTTTGGGTAGAGGCTCAACTTCAAATACATCCAAACAAACTCCAGTCAATATTCCTTTTTCTATTGCCGTAAGAATATCTTTTTCAATATGAATTTTACCCCGAGCAACATTGATTAGATATGTGGGTTCTTTCAGTTTACTGAATAATTTCAAGGACAATAACCCTTTAGTTGTTTTGGTTAATGGTACTGTACAAACCAAAACATTGATTTGACCCAAGAATTCGTCCAATTGGTCTTCATAATAAGTAGGAAAATTGGCTTTTTTCTTGGAAATACTATAGCCTATTACATGATGTCCTAAGTACTGAAGCTTTTTTGCCGCATCCATACCCAGATGACCAATACCCATTACGCCAATCCGAAGAGGAATTTCTGGATAATCATATTGCATCCACTCCTTTTCCTTTTGATGCCGGATAAAATGATACCAATTTCGATGGTAATTCAAAACTGCAGTGATGATGTAGTTGCTCATCGAAAAAGCCATCTGAGGATCTACTATCCTACAAACAGGTATGTGAGAGGGTAGAGATTTGTTCCATACAATATGGTCAGCACCAGCACCCATCGAATAAATGAGTTTTAGGTTTTTGAATTTTGAAAAAATATCGCCTTGATCCCCCCAAATCAAAATACAAACCACTTGGTCGGGATGTGGTGATTCGGTTCCAATATCCAAAGGAATCTGGGGCGCCAGTCTGCGAAAGGATTTAATCCATTTCTGCATGGGCTCTTTTGGGGCAGCAATTAAAAAACGCAAATCTCGAATTCTATGACTCCAAAAATAAGAATCGTAATTTGAAATTGACATTAAAAATGAGTTGTTGTGTTGGATAAATATACCATTTGTTTTCTTTGGACTTCTCAGAGTTGTATTATCATTGACAAATCAAACTGTATTGAGGGTAATACAATGCCAAGTATTTGATTATTTTTGTAATAGATGAGAAGTCAGCTGATACAATTTTTGATTCAGAGTTTTTTAGTCATAGTTGTCGGATTCTTTTCTTTTGCTCAGACACCAACTGATAGCCCAAGTACTATAAACTTTTTAAACTCTGACAATCAAGAAAACAAATCTGGCAGTCTCTTACCAAAAACAAATCGGTCATTCTTAACTAGTCAAATGGCAAATCCATTTCAGGCCAAAGCCAATGAAATATCTTCTAATGATAGTTGGAATATGACCAACAAAGAAAATTTTATCAACCCGGGAGAAAGGTACCTCAGGAAACTCAATAGTAATAGCGGTTCAAATAAAAATGAAGATAAATCTTTGATGAGTCGGGTAGATGTTTTTCTTGGCGATATTAGAGATAATGGGAATTTTGTTCAGATAGCATTGAGAGACCATGAATACCCTGATGGGGATTTAATCCGAGTATTTGTCAATGAAATTGAAGTCTTCCCTCAAATCCTATTACACGAACGTTATTCAATTCTACAGGTTAATTTGGCCCCAGGATTCAATAAATTAGATTTTCTTGCACTGAATCAAGGTTCTTCTGGCCCTAACACAGCCGAAATTAAGGTGTTCAATGACAAAGGTTATTTAGTTGGGAACGATCGTTGGTATATGGCAACCGGAGTGAAGGCTACTTATTTGGTTGTCAAAGAATAATTGATTTTGTTTAACGAGATTCTCGACTTTTTCCAGCTAATTATAGATGCCTTAATCAGACCATTTGAATGGGTGATGCTTCTGCTTATTGTGGGCGGAGGTTTTTATTTAGTGTTTCACTCAAGGTTAGTCCCTCTTGGAAAAATTTCGAGGGGATTTAAATTACTTGTCACTAAAGATGATAATCAAGGGATTTCTAGATTCAAAGTACTTTCAGCAGTATTAGCGGCAACTGTTGGTCTTGGAAATATTTCTGGTGTCGCAATTGCCATCAACATGGGCGGACCGGGTGTATTGGTTTGGATGTGGATAACTGCAATCATCGGAATGGTAATCAAATTTTATTCTTGCTCACTATCGGTACAACTAAGAACTAAAGACAATAAATATCAGTATTTAGGTGGTCCAATGTATTATATGCGTATGGGTATAAAGCGATACGGACGGATTATGGCTATATGGTTTTCAATTGCCGGATTATTTGGGGTGCTTCCTGCATTTACGGCTAATCAACTGACTGCTTCAATTATCAATGTAGTTAGTCCCGATAGGTATTTTGAAATTGGAGAATTTTATTGGAAATTGATTTTTGGGGTTATTTTCTGTATCATTAGCGGAGCAGTGATTTTCGGAGGTCTAAAAAAAATAGTACAAGTAACTTCATCATTAGTTCCAGCAATGGTGGGAATTTATTTTTTGTTGGGCGGATATATTCTGGTGACTAATAGTACTCAAATCTTGCCTTCATTTGGACTCATTTTCAGCCAAGCCTTTGATACCCAAACTGTCATCACCGGAGGCTTTTGGGGTTTGATTTTGTTGGGTATACGAAGGGCTGTTTTTTCAAATGAGTCTGGAGTAGGAAATGCACCGATGTATCACGGACAATCACAAACAAAGAAAGGGACAGATGAAGGTCTTGTGGCTATGCTAGGTCCCCTATTTGATACTATATTGGTATGTACTATAACCGGGTTAGTGGTCATTATCAGTAAAGCCTATCTCATAGAAAATCTAAATGGTATTACCCTAACTCTTGAAGCTTTCCGAAGAATGTTTTTCGGTTTTGGAGATGAATTGTTATTGTTTATGGTATTGATTTTTGGAGTCTCCACTCTATTGACATATTCGTATTATGGAGTGAAATGTCTTGGTTTTCTCACAAATCAGAAATGGGGTTTTTTGTATAATTACTTTTATATCCTCAGTATTATCATATCCTCTATAGTCGCTGTTGAGGTAGTAGTTGGACTGATTGATTTATCATTTGCCTTGATGTGTATACCCAATATGCTTGCGGTACTTTATTTATCTAACAGGGTGCTCAAAGAGATGCGAGAACGAAAATGGGTGCGTTTTTAAAGCATTAATCTGGATAATCCAAAGGTGGAGGACCTTCTGGTAAAAGCCCCTTGTATACATAATCTCCTTTGCGGTTTTTGAACTCCTTCTTTATTTTCCTAATCAGCGATTCATTGGTAAATAAATCCACTCCGGTCATAGCTAGTGCTTTGGAAGCATAAACAAGACCTTTGTGACCTATTGAAGTAGCTCCGCTAGCAACAACAGCCCAGGAATGCCATGGTGTTCCTATCGGTGCTATGGTTGCACGCATTCTAACTACGGGTACAACAAAACTTACATCACCCACATCAGTTGAACCCCCTCCGGGATGCTCTCTTGGATCTTCCCAAGGTTGAATACTGCCGTCAATTCCTAGTAATGGTTTTTCCGTTGCTTCTTGAATTTTGTGGGCAAATGCAATCTCATCGTCCGTGTATTCAATTTCGCCTAGAGTTTGTAAATTTTTATACATAGCCTTCCCTCCTGCAACATTAGGTAGTATTTCATGTATTCCTGAGATTAGGCTAGCCTTATATTCGACATTAGCCAATATAGCTGCTCCCTCTGCCATAGCTTTCACTCTCTCGTATACTTCTGTCATACCGTCTCGCTTGCTATCTCTCACTCGGACCCAGATGCGTGAATAATCTGGAACAACATTGACTACTTTCCCTGCATCTTGTATGTGGTAATGAATTCGAACAGTGGGCTTTACATGTTCTCTCAGGGCATTGATGCCATGGGTATAAAGCTCGAGCGCATCAGAAGCCGATCGTCCGTTCCACGGATCGGAGGAAGCATGGGCTGATTGACCATAAAATTCAACCAAAAAATCTACTAGTGCCAAAGAGCTTTGGGCATCGGCTCCTGTTGTTGCACTTGGATGCCAGTCTAGGCAAACATCTAAATCGTCAAATACGCCGGCACGAACCATCCATAGTTTTCCAAAAAACTTTTCTTCAGCAGGTGTGCCGAAAAATTTGATTGTTCCTTCTAGTTTACCTTCCTCAATGAGGTTTTTAAGCGCAATTGCTGCTCCCAAAGAAGCTGTGCCAAAAATATTATGTCCACATCCATGACCTGACCCTCCCTCAATAAGAGGGTCTTTATAGGGGACGGGTTTCTGGGAAATTCCAGGTAGGGCATCAAATTCTCCTAGTATGCCGATGACCGGACTTCCAGAGCCATAGGTTGCGACAAAGGCTGTGGGGGTATCAGCAACTCCCTGCTGAACGCTAAATCCGTTTTCTTTGGCATATTCAATCAAAGTCTCCGAAGAAATTGTTTCTCGAAAGGCTACCTCTGCAGCTTCCCAAATCTTGTCAGATATATCAATCAAGTTTTCCTTTTGATCTTCGATATCCTGGATTACTGCTGACTTTAAATCCTTAGTTTTTTGTGAAAAAGCGTTTAAAGTAAATAGGACAATTAAAAGAGTCCCTAAGAATTTTTTGCTGATCATTTCTATTGTTTATGGTCAAATGTACACAATTGGTTGAATTTTATTTACTCCAATATCAATTTTGTATTATATCTGACCTAGATTAACCAAAGATATGTAATGCATCCACAATCTGTTGGACTATACATTGTGGTTAAAACAACACATTTTCCTTGATAAAAATATAAAGCCCACTGCCAAATGATCTTTATGGATTGAAAAAATCTGTAAATGGTATAAGTTGGCCTGGGACAATATAACATGAATTCTTCTGGTGAAGTCTGCTGGAAAAGAGTTTCTGTAACAATCATGTCTCTGATTGACCTATTTGACTAAATTGTACAAGAGTCAATTAAGATTTTGAGGGTTCTTATAGCTTGATAGGTTTTAATAACTTATCTTTCAAAAAAATTTAGTTATGCATCTAGAAAGAATTGATTGGATAATTGTAGGCTTGTTTTTTATAGTTTCTTTAGGAATTGGCATTTACTCTTCCAAAACTGCAGGCAAAAGTCTTAGTGAATTTTTTCTCTCTGGTAGAAATATGCCTTGGTGGCTTTTGGGGATTTCTATGGTTGCCACAACTTTTTCGTCAGATACCCCCAATCTTGTTACTGACATAGTTAGAAAAAATGGAGTTTCGGGGAATTGGGTTTGGTGGGCTTTTTTGTTGACTGGAATGCTCACGGTATTTCTTTATGCTAAATTATGGCGGCGTTCAGGTATTCTCACGGACCTTGAGTTTTATGAAATCCGATATGGCGGTAAAGGAGCTGCTTTTCTTCGTGGGTTTAGGGCTTTATACTTAGGCCTTTTGTTCAATATTGTTGTGATGGCATCAGTCTGTCTGGCAGCCATTAAAATAGGAGCAGTCTTGTTGGGGTTAACTCCTTTTCAAACACTTTTTATAGCCTCAATAATCACAGTGGTCTATAGTTCCCTGGGAGGTTTGAAAGGTGTCATCATCACCGATTTTTTTCAGTTCTTGTTGGCTATGGGCGCTACTATTGCTGCTTGTATTTTCATTTTAAAATTACCTGAAGTTGGGGGACTGAAAAATTTATTGAGTCATACAGATATAGTCCCAAAATTATCTTTGTTGCCTTCCAATTCAACAAATCCGAATCTTTTTATTACCCTCTTTTTAATTCCCATTGCTGTTCAGTGGTGGAGTGTCTGGTATCCTGGAGCCGAACCTGGGGGAGGTGGTTACATATCCCAGAGAATGTTATCTGCTAAAGATGAAAAAAATGCCGTCTGGGCCACGTTGTTATTCAATTTTATGCACTATGCAATTCGCCCCTGGCCATGGATTTTAATTGCTTTAGCCTCAATTATTATATTCCCAAATCTTGAAAGTCTGCAGCTCGCATTTCCGCAGATTGAATCCGATGTAATCGATGATGATTTGGCCTACCCAGCAATGCTTAGTTATCTTCCATCCGGTTTATTGGGACTCATGGTCGCTAGTTTAGTTGCAGCATTTATGTCGACTATTTCTTCTCACTTGAACTGGGGATCTTCATATATAGTTCATGATTTTTATAAGCGGTTTATAGATTATAGGGCAAGTCAAAAAAAATTGGTTTCAATAGGCAGATTGACTACTGTGCTACTCATGTTTTTGTCAGGTGTCTTAGCACTCAAGCTTAGTAACGCTTTGCAAGCTTTTGAGATCTTGTTGCAAATAGGAGCAGGTACAGGATTGCTTTTTATTTTAAGATGGTTCTGGTATAGGATCAATATATATAGTGAGATCACCGCCATGGTCGTTTCATTTATAGTTGCGCTTTATTTCAAACTAGTACATGATTGGATAGGGTTTACTCCAATTGATTCAACTACTGAACTACTACTTGGCGTAGGTATCACCACCATTTGTTGGGTTTTGGTGACGTTAGTCACAAGACCAGAAAACGAATCGACTCTAAGAAGTTTTTATAATCTGATACAACCTTCACCTATTGGCTGGGGGCCTGTTATAAAGGATATACCTCGTGAGAGACGAAGGAAGAACGACATTCCAAATGGAATTCTTTGTATGCTTTTAGGTTCTGTATCAATTTATAGCATTTTATTTGGAACTGGGTTTTTACTTTATCAAAACTATAACTACTTTTTCGTTATGTTGGGTATTGCGTTGGCTTCATTAATTCTCCTTTTTCGTGTTTGGGGTGAATACAAAAAGGGTATAAAACCTCCTGTCAATAATAATATTGACTAGAATCAAAGCATTTTAAGAGACCAATTATGAAGCACTTTCGTTTTCATGAACAAATCCCTGCACCCTTGATGATAATACGCACATTACTAAATAGGTTGTGTAAATTTTATATGGGAATTGCGGTTCAGATTTCTTATTCCTTGAAAGATGACCAAGAATTTGCAGTTTCGTCCGATTTGCTAGTTAAACGTCAGACATCTGCAATCGGTCAAATTTCAAACTCCGTATAAGCTTATCTAAGGGGGCATAATTCTATAATACTCACACAAAGTTCAGTGTATTTTCCGTAGATATTAGGAGAAATTTGTATTGAACGCTTAAATTGGACTACAAAACCAAAGGTTTTGATTAATTATCTTCATATTGAAATATATTGGTATCATTGAATGAATAGAAAAGGATTAGGTAATTTCGGATTTAATTTGTATAATTTGAAGATTATATTTTCTACATTTCTGTTGTTTGTTGTTCTGGGTTGTTCTTCTGGTGGCTTTGATAAACCTATACTCCCTCCGGAAACTCCAGCCCCAGCAGTAACCGAGACACCAGTTGAAGAATCCAAATTGAGATGGGAAGATAATTTTGAAGGAAGTGATCTTAATTTAGATAATTGGACTTTTGATTTAGGTCGAGGTGGTTGGGGTAACCAAGAACTTCAGAATTATACTAGGGCTAACCATTCAGTAAAAGATGGTATGCTGGTTATTGAAACAATATCTAGTGGACCTCGGAGATATACTTCAACTCGAATCAAAACACAAGGATTACAAGAATTTCAATATGGACGTATAGAGGCCAGGATTAAATTACCAGAAGGAGAAGGTATGTGGCCTGCGTTTTGGTTACTTGGGGCTAATATTGAAGAGGTGGGATGGCCTGCTTGTGGTGAGATTGATATCATGGAATATGCTGGCAGAGCTCCTGGAATTTTTCAAAATGCGATTCATACTCCAAGTGGAAATGGGGGTGAAGCAAGTTCAAAATCGACAAAAGACCAAAACTTAGAGGGAAGATTTCACGTATATGCAGTCAATTGGACATCTCAGTCTATAGATTTTTACTTTGATGATAAGCTAACCTATAAATACTCACCTACGAATAAAAGCAATGAAAATTATCCTTTTAATAAACCCATGTTCATCATTCTAAACAATGCAGTTGGAGGAACTTTTGGAGGGCCTGTGGGTGAGGATGTAGAATTTCCACAGGAGATGATTGTTGATTATGTAAGGGTATACGACCCTGACTAGGTGATTGGTTTGTTGTTTAGATTAGGATAAAAGGGGTTCGTATTTTTTGCTAACGGGGGGTTTTCGGTACACTGTGAGACTTTCCCATGATTGGCTTTTTAAACTGCAATTATTGGAACATTCCGGGCTTTTTCTTGTTCAATTTTAGTTATATAGTGGTTAATCTTTCTCCTTAATAGGCTTAATTTTAGTCTATTTCACTTTTAATTCACCATTGCGTATTCTAGTCTTAAAGATTATCTCAGATTATGCTATAATTTCCAAATATGCTTACGATGAACGATTCCCAACCTCTTTAATTTGTTTTCCTGATAGCCATACCTATAATACAGACCACCAATGGTCTATTCTATTCTCCGGCATATCTTACTAATCTGTTTATTCACCTTTTTCTGCTCCTTTGTCAAAGGTTTATATCCATGTCTCTTTTCCATAATCAGTAATTGGCTATCCATTTCCCATCAATTGTCCATTTTTGATTCTCGTACTCTTTTACCCAATATCTGCTTATACTCATCTACAACAACCTTTTCCATTATACCTGACTTTCGCCCCGAAATATAGCCAGAAACCCTACCAGGCCTGAAAAAAGTACCATTTCCAACTGTTACTTTACTGGAATCATCTTTTTTTGATCCATACCAATAAGGTTTAATGCCCTCTCCGTTGCCTGAGACATTACATGAATCATTCGGTCATCATCTCTTGGTGGACTTACCTCATTCAATAGCAAAGTTCCCAGAGCGAGGTGTAGCATTGGGGTAGATTTTCTGTAAAGAAGTCGATCAAACTTCAGTTTTTTGATCAATCCCAAAATACAAGCTATATGCCCATGAGGTAAAGATCTTTTGATGGGAAAGGATTTGGAAAGATCCTTATAGATTACCCCCCTTTGATAGCTACTTTAAAGCCTTCTATAACAGAGGGTGGTGAAAGTCGATCAAATTGGCTATGGTTTTTCTTTTGACTTTCTTTCCTTCTCTCAAGGCTTTACGGAGGATCGTGGTTGGTCGGTATTTTCTATTGGGTACGACTTCGATGTAATATGACATAGATTTATAAAATATGATGTAAATATGTTACAATCAATTAAATAGCGATAAATAAGCATGTCACATGGACCCATTTTTCACAAAAATACATTCAAAATATATCGTCTATATATCTGATATACAAATATATAAGTGATACACATTACTCAAAAAAAGATTGAAAGTCGGGATTAAACACATTTGGTTTTCACATCCGGCTTGTTGAATACTAAAACAACTTTTTTATTTTCAATTAAATAATAGGGAGACCTTTGCATAATTGGGTTTTCTGGCTTAACCCAATTTTTGGGTTCTTTTTTTTACTTTGTAATTGCTCAATTCGTACTTAAGTCATCTTTTTTTTGATAATGTTTCGCTAAATATATGTCCATATCACTCCCTAATAGGCTTATTTTCAGTCTTTTTTACACCTTATTTCACCAGCAGACACACCAATCCCGGAGAACGCTTTAAATTGTATGCTATAGCCTCCAGTATATGCTGATGATGAACTTTCTCTAAGCCTTTCAGCCTAGTGATATGACAACCAAACCACCGATGTAAACCACCAAAAGTCTGTTCCACTCTCCAGCGTTTCTTACTAATCTCTTTATTCCTCTTTTTCTGTTCCTTTGTCAAGGGCTTGTGTCTATATCCTTTTTCCATAATCAATGACTTACTGCCCATTTCTTCCAGCAATTGATCATTTTTCTTGGACTTATACCATAACGAACATTATATTGCTCAATAAGTTTATGTATTTATTCTACGGCTAAACAACTTAGGCATTAAATTTTCTATGAGCAACTTTAATGTGTAAATGGTATTATACCCTTTGACCCCCATCACCTCTTTACGCTCATCTACAGGAACCTTTTCCATTAGATCCCCCAACCCCTGACTATCATGCTCATTGGCAGGAGTGGTATGAACCCCAAGTATCAAGCCATCATCGTTAGTCGCTATATGTCTCTTGTAGCCAAAGTAGGTCTTTAAACGCTGCCAGGTGACGCACCTGTTTTTAAACCACCGAGTTTCATGATCCGCATGGGGACTTTCTTCTTCTTTCTTCTGGTGATATTTCTCTTCTTCCATTACTTCTGTATCCGAACGGGTATCTTCTTTTCTATCCTCAGCCATTTGATGATCCAACTTCCCCTTCGGAGAAAAAGGACTCAAGGTAAGGGATGCATCAATGATGGCTGTGCCTTTGACTATCAACATGATGGGTTGATACAACTTCTTTCTAGTCAATTCTGAACGAAATCGGGATAAGGTGCTATGGTCAGGAACACTGTCCATTAATTCTAAGCCACAAAACTGACAAAAACTGATACAATCCATAGTCAAGTTTTCTGTTTGAACATCTGAAAGACCATACCATACCGAAATCAACTGCATTTTAAATAGGATCATCGGATGATAGGCTTTTTGACCTCTTTGCTTTTTACCGGGCTTATAATGGTTGACTAGATACTCTTCGATTGGTTTCCAGTCAATGATGGTGTTGATGTGTTTGAAAAATTGGCTTGATGAATAGGCACTCCTGGTTTGGTGTGGTTTAAAAAACTCATTTGTTTGGAATGATAAGATGTGAAACGCATAGCGACAGCCAAGATGTAACAATAAGTTCAATTATACAAGTATTTTAGTCAATGTCAAATAAATTTCTAAACTCGATTAATTTACATATTCTAATGCTATTACTAAAAATTTAGTGCAAAACTCTCTTTTTTTTACAAATTTATTTACCTTTGCGCCACCCGCAATAGCGGTGCAAAATATTACTTAATTGAGAAATATACTTTCTGATTCTACCCGGTTGTTATCTTGTAATAGATTGGCGATAGACCGTATCTTCTTTAATGTAATTACCCCCCCCCATTATTTTGGGGTAGGGAACGGGTCATTCACCCCAATCTTCAAGCAAACTTTTTTAAGCAGCACTCTATTGGGTATGCTCTGTACTTTCTTTTTTCCTTTTTACAAGGGAGGAAATGGAGCCTCTATTCCCCGAATTTTCAAACTCCAATATGGGGGGGGGTAACTAGATCCTATGATTTTTCACCTATCCGCTTTGAGGGGATTTCATCTATTACAATCAATTATAAACATCAACAAACCTATTAAATATACTATCTGATGAGATTAAGAATCTTTCCATTTCCATTATTCATTTCCGTATTAGGGCTACTTCTGTTATTTTCCTGTAATGATGAAGATACGCCCACAGCACCTATTCAGCCGGTATTGGCTAAGTTTACCATCGCCACATCTACTGGTGTTGGTGGTTCGATAACGGGTAGTCAAAGTGTAGATGGTGGTCAGTCGGTGACCGTTACTGCCACAGCCCAAGAGCACTATCAGTTGAAGCAATGGACAGGCGATTGTGGTAGTTTTGGTTCAGACAATACAGAAATCACCATCACCGCTTCCAAGAATTGTCAGATTGGAGCTGAGTTTGAAAAGATCAAGTATAGCATCACCGCCGGTTCAACTGATGGAGGCAGTGTCGGAGAGGGGGAATTATCAAGAGAGTTTGGACAGGTAGCGTCTTTTACGGCAGAACCCGAAGAAGGCTATCAGTTAAGCGGATGGACTGTAGCTGAAGGTAGTGAGTGTCCTGATGACCTTATAGAGGTCAAAAACAAAGTGACCTTCACAGTTGCCGGTAATTGTAGTTTAGAGGCGGTATTTACCAAAGCCCCTCGTACCATTACCATAGAAGAGCATCAGAACGGGGAAATAGGCATCACTCCATCTGCAACAGTTGATCATGGTGATGAGGTAGTGGTTACTGCTACTGCCAATGAGCATTATGCCTTCAAGGGTTGGTCTGGAAGCTGTGGTGAGTTTAGTGCTGATGCATTGAGCCTAACGATTACTCTGGTATCGGATTGTACGATAGAGGCGATTTTTGAGAAAGTGAGCTATACCATCACAGCGACATCTTCTGAGGGAGGTAGTGTGATTCGAGACGGCCAGCCGGTTGATGAGGAATTCTCTATAGTCTATGGAGAGACATCTACTTTGACAGCGACCCCTGACAAGGGTTATCGGTTTAGTGCTTGGACAAGTGATGATTGTCCTGCCCTTGAAGATGCTACAGAGGTTAAAGCGGTGTTTGAGGTTGCGGGTAATTGTAGTTTGGAAGCAGTGTTTGAAAAAGCTCCTCGTATGATATCGGCAGGAGAGAACGAAAATGGACAGATAACCATTAGTCCATCAGAGGGTGTAGTATATGGTGATGAAGTGGAGGTTACTGCTACTGCCAACGAGCATTATGCCTTCAAGGGCTGGTCTGGAGATTGTGGTGATTTAAGCGATGATGAATCAAGTCTAACGATTACTGTGGAATCTAATTGCACGATAGAAGCGGTGTTTGAAAAGGTATCTTATACCATCACAGCGAGATCTTTTGAGGGAGGAAGCGTTAGCGATGAGGATTCGGAGACGGGTATTAGTATAGTCTATGGAGAGACCATCTCTTTGACAGCAACGCCTGATGAGGGTTATGTATTTAGTGAATGGAGAAGTGATGATTGTCCTACGCTTGAAGATGTTACAGATGTTGAAGCGGAGTTTGTGGTTGCGGGTAATTGTAGTTTGGAAGCGGTCTTTTCCAAGGCACCCCGAACCATTACGATAGAAGAGAACGCGAATGGGGAAATAACCATTACCCCATCTGAGACTGTTGATCATGGTGATGAGGTAGTGGTTACTGCTACAGCCAATGAGCATTATGCTTTCGAGGAATGGGTATTCAGTTGTGGTGAAGAGGATTCTCCGGACATTGATGTCGATGAGAGAACTATTTCTTTCATAGTGACAAGAGATTGTTCGATCAAGGCGGAGTTTACTGAGGTATTATACAGCATTACTGCTGAAGGTGGCGCTGGAGGTAGTGTGGATAGTGATGAAGAGGAAAGAGGTTTTGGTCAGGAAGTTAGCATTACCGCTGAGCCGGATGATGGTTATGCATTTGATCGTTGGCGTGCATCGGGTTCTGGTTGTCCTGATGATATCGTTTTAACTAATGAGCAAGTGCGTTTTGACGTAGGTGGTAATTGTTCATTAGAGGCTTTGTTTAGTTTGGTAGAATCATCTGGCGGTGAAGATAATCAGGATGATGATCCGACGGGGAATCAACCTACCGATACGCAGCCTACTGGTACACAACCTACCGATACGCAGCCTACTGGTACACAACCTACCGATACACAGCCTACTACTACAACTCCAACCAATCAACCGACAACGAATCAACCTACCACTACCACTACTACTACGAATCAACCTACCACTACTACTACGAATCAACCTACCACTACTACTACTACGAATCAACCTACCACTGCTTGCCCTTCTGGGACGGACCCGTTATACGAAGAAGATGGAATCATAAAAGCAAGAGATTGTGCTCGGTCATTAATTGGTCAGCTTGTACTAATTGATCCCAACGATCAATCATCTCAAAAGTATCTTATTGCTAATTCTGGAATACTACTAGGTCAAGTAAGAGGTGGTGGGAACGTTCAATACGTAAATACCACATTTGTTGATAATATGTGGAATTTGTTTAACGATAACACAACATTTAATGACGATATCAGTAAATGGGATGTGAGTAATGTGACGCTTATGCCTGGAATGTTTAAAGGTGCTAGTGGATTTAATCAAGATATCAGTTCTTGGGATGTTAGTAATGTCAGGTATATGCAAGATATGTTTGAGGGTGCTACCGCCTTCGTAGGAACAAACATCGGTTCTTGGGATGTGAGTAATGTGAGGGAAATGAGAGAGATGTTTAGAGATACTCAGGAATTCAATGGAGACATCAGTTCTTGGGATGTCAGTAAGGTGACTGATATGAGCGGTATGTTCCGGGAAAGTGACTACAATAAACTTCTTAATTGGGGGGATAAAACTAGTAATGTGACCGATATGAGTTTTATGTTTAAAGACGCAACTTCTTTTCATCAAAATATTAATTGGGATACGGGTAATGTAACTTTTATGCAACATATGTTTGATGGTGCAACTGCTTTCAATGGAGCTTTCGGTGAAAAATGGGATGTCAGTAATGTCAGGAATATGAGCTATATGTTCAAAGATGCTACATCTTTTGGTCGCATCAATAATGGTGTACGAGATCTCAATAATTGGGATGTCAGTAATGTCAGGAATATGAGCGGCATGTTCAAGGGGGCTGAAATTTTCAGAGCAGAAGGAATTAGAGATTGGAACGTGAGTAGTGTGTGGAGTATGAAGGAGATGTTTCATTCCATTACTACGTCTTCATTTGTACCAAGAATCAGTGGTTGGGATGTCGGTAATGTCAGGGATATGAGCGGCATGTTTGGAGATACAAAATTTGGAATTACTAATTCGAGTGCTGCTATCATAAGCGGTTGGGATGTTAGTGAGGTGACCGATATGAGTGGGATGTTTAAAGGTGCAACAAGGTTCAATCAACCTATTGGTTCTTGGGATGTCAGTAAGGTGACCGACATGAGTGGGATGTTTAGTGGTGCTACAGGTGCAGGTGCTACAAAGTTCAATCAACCCATTGGTTCATGGGATGTCAGTAATGTGACCAATATGAGTGATATGTTTAGAAGTGCTGGATCATTTAATAAGTCCCTAAATGACTGGGATGTCAGTAATGTGACCGATATGGGTGGCATGTTTAATGGTGCTGGTGAATTTAATCAAGATATCAGTAAATGGGATGTCAGTAATGTGACCAATATGGGTGATATGTTTAGAAGTGCTGGAGTATTTAATAAGTCCCTAAATGACTGGGATGTCAGTAATGTGACCGATATGGGTGGCATGTTTAATGGTGCTGCATCATTTGATAAGTCCCTAAATGACTGGGATGTCAGTAATGTGACTGATATGAGTGAGATGTTTAAAGGTGCAGAGCTTTATGGATATGCTGAAGGAAACATTAGTTCTTGGAATGTCAGTAAGGTGACGAATATGAAAGAAATGTTTAGTATCTCTATAACGTTCAATGGAAACATAGGTAGCTGGAATGTCAGTAAGGTGACGAATATGACTAGAATGTTTGAGGATGCCGGTATGTTTAATCGAAATCTCAGTTTATGGAAAGTTGATATGGTCACAGAATGCCAACAGTTTTCAAATAATTCTGGATTAACAGAAAGTAATAAACCTAAATTCACTATGTGTACCATTTAAACAATATATTTGCTCATAAAGGTTTTAGGGTATAATACCATTTAAACACTAAATTTACTCAACAAGTTTATATGTTTACTCTACGGCTAAACAACTTAGGTATTAAATTTTCTATGGGTAATTTTAATGTTTAAAGGGTATAACTCATATCCTATGATGGATTTCATGAGTTTTGGATTGAGATCATGAATCATTTGAGCTACTTTAGTTTGTGGGGCTTCAACATCTTCAAAAAATTTCATAGCCACTTTTTCATCCATTGCCAAACTTTTTCAGCAAGGGTTAAGCTCCGGGGTATAAGCAGGAATTCTGATGAGCTTGATGTTTTCTGGAATGGTCATATTCTTAGAAGCATGAAAGCCAGGATTGGCTAACATTTAATTATTTTACTTAGACGGAACGCCTGGCGCTATGTGGTTGTCTATCATTAGGATTTTAGGTTCTTTCGGATCTTGTTTTCTAACCCTCTGACAGCGAGCAAGAATCTTTCAGCAAACCTTCGAAAATAGCATTAGACACCGATGATGTTTCCCCATAGAAGCTATTCCCTGTGATAGGTGAAAAGTAATCCCATAACCAAAGCGATAGATAGATGTGCTGATGCTTACCAATAGGCTTGACACCTTTGGAAACCAATACACGTTCTTGTTTGGTCATTAATCCAAAACGAGATTCATCTTGAAAATAAAGATTGAAGGAATCAAACTTAACCTCATCTATTTCGTTTTTAATCTTAAGCAGCTTATCCGGAAGTTCTTCTTGAAACTCTTTTATAGCCTCCTTATCTTTTTTATGATGAGATTTTCTTGAAACAATCAGCACACTATTGTGATGTTTCCGCCAATGATTATAAAAAACTTGATAACTTATATTGGATTGGTGATTTAGATACACCCATGCTAATAACTCAACATAACTAGTCATCGTTGTTGAAGGATTTGCAAGCATAGATGCTATGGTTTCTTTGGTTTGTTCCGTTATCCATAGCGAAATACCGAACTAAATATTAACCTAGTATGAATTATTCGGGTTAAATAATATCTATGTATAAAGGGTATTATAGCTGTTAAGAGTTTATTACACATTTATACTTTTGCGTATAAGGAAGGATCGTCTTTTTGAAACCTAATTGTGGAACAAACTACACTAAGTCCATGGGTCCATAGAGAAGACCTTCTAAAACAGTCCCCTTGAGATATTTATTTTTATCCGCTAATTTTGTTTTATCATGAGACCTGGTAATAAATGGTTAGGATTATTTGGATGGGTAGGACTATTATATTTTACCACGTTTTTTGCTAAATCTGACCTTTACGTCATTTCCCTATTATCAAGTGTATCTGTTGATGCAATCCATCAAAAAATGAAAAATGCTCCTCAAAGCCCGTGTGAATTTGAAGCAGAAATCCCTAATCTAAATAAAGAGAGCATTGATTTTGAATGCAGAGGAAATCCATTCTTGCCTACCGATGCTATAGGAGAGATAGATAATGGAGGTAGCTGGGGACGTTTTGGTAGAAAACCTAATTCCCCCGATAATTATCTTGATCTGCAGTATGTTGATAATCCCTATGCCACCGGAATTAACAATTCCAAAAGGGTTCTTTCGGTTATTGAACAGCCAGGCATAGAATCATGGGCAGGATTTTTTTTTAATCTGGAAAGCAAAGTATTATTTCCCAATGAACAGAATGCTATTTCTATAGAAGTGTTTTCTAAGGAACCAGGACAAAATGTATTACTCAAACTAGAAGATAGTTCAAACCCTGGCTTATCCTCAGAATCTCAAGTAAGCACCAGACTAAAGAATTCTTGGGAAAAATTGATTTATAATTTCCCTACATCTGACACAAACAGGTTTGATCGGATTACTCTGATAATGGATTTAGGAAAAGCCAACCAGGAAGAAACGATATACTATATTGACAATATTGAATTTTCTTCCCCCAAATTAGTCTCTGAAGACCCCATAAATCCAGCACCAAAACCAAGACACAAAGCGGAAAATGTTCTTTCTATATTTAGTGATAAGTATATCCAAAGTAAAGGTGTGAATCTAAATCCCCAATGGGGGCAAAATACACAGGTGGAATTCGTTAGTGATAGTCTAGGAGAGTCCGTCATAAAGTATACCAAACTCAACTATCAGGGTGCCGAATTTGCTCCGATAAAAACAGGGATAGATCTATCCAAAATGACTCATTTGCACATTGATTATTATGTTGTTTCTGCCGTTGATTTAAATTTCAATTTAATCAGTACCGATCCAACTGTTGAATCAGCGTATGACTTTCCAACTGAAGAAAAGAAGTCTTGGATTAGCTTAGATATTCCTTTGTCTAAGTTTTCCGAAAATGAGAATGGTGTCGATCTGAGCAAAATTTTTCAGTTCAAACTAGAAGAAACTAGCGGCGTAGGTTCCGGCTCAGTGATCTACTTAGACAATATATATTTTTATCGGACCAATGAATTGGAACTATTATGGGCTGACGAATTTGATGCCCAAAGCATAAACATGAATTATTGGACTTTTGAACTTGGTGATGGATGCCCCAATCTTTGTGGTTGGGGTAATCAAGAATATCAAATCTACACCGAAGAAAACCTTCGGATTGTAAATGGCATCCTAGTTATCGAAGCACGAAAAACACCTGATGGTTCATTCACATCAGCGAGAATAAAAACGGAAGGGAAAAAAGAGTTCTTGTATGGCCGGATAGAAGCCAAGATTAAGCTTCCCAAGGGTGAAGGTCTCTGGCCAGCTTTTTGGATGTTGGGTGCGAATATCAGAGAGATCCAATGGCCTGATTGTGGAGAAATCGATATAATGGAATATGTTGGAAGACAGCCAGGAGTTGTCCATAATGCCGTACATACCAGAAGTAGTTATTTCAATACCCAGAACAAAAAAGCCACGACAATTCCAAGTGTTGAAGATGATTTTCATCTATATTCCATCAATTGGACACCCGAGGCAATTGAATTTTATTTTGACGATCGGATGACCTATAGATATGCACCTCAAGATAAAAATGAATTCAATTATCCTTTTGACAAGCCTATGTTTCTCCTATTGAATTTTGCTATTGGGGGAAATTTCGGTGGCCCCGTAGGGGATAACGTCCAATTCCCCCAACAATATCTGATTGATTATGTTCGGGTTTATTCCCATAAGCAAAACAAATGATCAGAAAAAACTATATTCCCATCCATTCTAAATTATTAGAAAAGAGCATTCAAAAAACAAAAACTGAATCGACTAAGACCAGATGAGAAGTATTGTACTTACCAAAATATTTATCTGTGCAGATTTAAGAAGTATGCACTCGGTTCATATTTTAAGGTTCAAAGTAATTTCAGTATGATCTTTTTTACAGACATTTTGATTTATTTTGAATGATTTCAAACTATACCAAAACAAAATCAATTGAAACAATTTAAGAGAATAAGAGTCCTTTGGTTAAACCAAATAATTGGTAAAATATAGTATTATTTTTGATTTCCCATGAAGCAAACACTGATTGTTACTCTTTTTTTCATCCTTCTGCTGGGTGATCATTCAGTAGCTCAAGAAGGCAATAAGCCCCTTGCTTTTAAAGATGGAGAATGGTTTGAATTACGTGTTCATTTTGGTATTTTTAATACCGCCTTTGCACGTTTTTCTTTAACCAAAGAAACCTTCGAGGGAAAAGAAGTTTTTCATGCTAAAGTCTTAGGAAGAACTACAGGATTATTCCGATGGTTTTATAAAGTTGAGGATGACTATCAATCTTTTTTTGACCCCAAATCAGGATTACCCGAGTATTTTATTAGAGACATATACGAAAACGGGTACACCAAGAATGTTCATGTTCGATTTAATCACCAAGATAAAACCGCAAGAGTTAATGATTTACAAAATGATAAGGTAATGGAGGTTTCCACCTTAGCGGATGTTCAAGATTTGATTTCGGTATTTTATTTCCTAAGGAATTATCTTCCAGAGAGAGAATTCAAGATGGGAGAAACCTTCGATATCAATATGTTTTTTGATGAAGAAAATTATGTGCTACAGCTAAAATACTTAGGTAGGGAGATAGTCAAAACACCTTATGGGAGAATTCCTTGTTTAAAATTCCAACCGTCAGTAAAAGTTGGGAGAGTATTCAAAGAAAAAAATAGTTTGACGCTTTGGATTACAGAAGATAAAAATCATCTTCCAATTCGGCTTCAAGCAGAGCTTTCAATTGGCAAGATTAAGGCAGATCTCAGCAAATTTCGGAATTTGAAACATCCTTTTAATATATTTGTGGATTAGCTCATGTGGATATTGATTAGGTCCTCAATTTTGTCATGAAAAATTTATACACAATTTTATCTCTTCTACCTGCATTATTCTTTGTCGGATTACTTCTAGTTGGTTGTAAAGAGGATAACTCAAAACTAACAGCCGAAAATGTAGAACAACAAGAACTAGAAGTTCGATTTGGACTTGATACGAATGATTTTCACCTTATAGAAGATGAATTCGAATGGGGCGATAGTTTTGGTGGTCTTATGGGCGGGTTAGAATTTTCTAATGCCGAAATTTATCAGATTGTTTCACAGACACAAAATGACATTGACTATTCACGTGACTTTAAAGTAGGTAATCCTTACACGGTATTTCTTTCTAAGGATAGTATTTCTAGAGCAGAGTATTTTGTATATCATCCACCGAGAGATGTATCCTATACATTAATCAAATTACAGGATAGTATATATGGGGAAAAAGTACCTAGAAAGGTAAGCTATATCCAAAGAGAGTCTACTGGAATTATTAATTCATCTTTAGACCAAACTATTCTTGATTCCGGTTTACCCTATGAATTGTCCAATGCTTTGGAATCGGTTTATGCCTGGACGATTGACTTTTTTCACTTGCATAAAGGTGATCGTTTTAAAGTTATCTATACTGAAAAAATTCTTGATGATACTCTTTCTATAGGTGTTGATAAAATAACAGCAGCATTTTTTGAACATAGGACAAAACCTTTATATGCATTTCGGCATATAGCAAACCAGGAATTTGGACCAGAATACTTTGATGATACTGGAAAAAATCTCAGGGGACAATTTTTAACAGCTCCTGTAAAACGAAGCAGAATCACCTCTCGATATAATCTCAGACGACGCATAGCCTATTATAATTATCGAGTTAGACCCCATAAAGGCACTGATTTTGCTGCACCAAGAGGAACTCCAATTATGTCCACCGCCAACGGACGTGTCGAAAAAGTCGGTTATACATCTGCCAATGGTAACTATGTACTCATTCGACACAACAGTATTTATTCTACTCAGTACCTACATATGGATAGAATCAATGTGAAAAATGGGCAATTTGTTTTACAAGGGGAAAAGATTGGAACTGTCGGGATGACAGGGAATACAAGTGGTCCTCATGTATGCTATAGGTTCTGGAAAAAAGGAAAACAGGTAGACCCTTTCAAAGAGGATTTGCCTCCAGTTGATTCAATGGATGATGATCAGCTACTTGAATATCTTGATTTAATAATCCCTATCAAAGACCAACTTGACAGTATGAATTTTAATACGGCTATAAACGTACAGGATAAAAACAAATTGGTGAGTAATTCACCAAACCCGAAATACAGTGACTCTCCCTAGTCACAATCCACGTTCCCTAGGGGCTTGGAGAAAGTTGGATAAACATTTTCAACAGTTAAAAAACACAACAATTTCCCAGTTATTTGAGCTGGAGGAGAGTCGATTGGAACGATTCAGTGTAAATTGGGAAGACTTCTATTTAGACTTTTCTAAAAATCGCTGTTCCCAAAAAACCATAGAACTACTAATTGAATTGGCCAATGAGTCAGAACTCGGAAAGGCCATGGATGACTATTTTTCAGGGAAAAGTATTAATGTCACCGAAAATAGAGCGGTTCTTCATACAGCCCTACGAAAAATCAACAAAGACCCAATTTATATTGAGGGAAAAAATATATTGACTAGGGTTGAATCTCGAAAAGAGAAAATGTTTAATCTCTCAGAAAAAATTTTAAATGGGAAATGGAGAGGTTATACAGGAAAACCAGTTGAAACAATTGTAAATATTGGTATCGGGGGTTCTGATTTGGGCCCAGCATTTGTCTATGAGGCGTTAGAGTTTTATAGGCAGAGGCTTAAAATCCGTTTCCTCTCTAATGTAGATGGGGATCATTCTCAGGAAGTCTTGAAAGATCTTGATCCTGCAACAACTCTATTTGTGGTGGTTTCTAAGACCTTTACGACACAGGAGACATTAACAAATGCAGTAACGGTTCGAGATTGGTTTCGAAAGTCAGCACCCAGGAGTGCAGTAGCAAAGCATTTTATTGCTGTATCTACAAATGTCGCTGCTTGTCAAGCATTCGGAATTCATCCACAAAATATTTTGCCTATGGACGATTGGGTCGGTGGTCGATTTTCATTGTGGAGCACAGTCGGAATATCGATTTGTTTGGCAATTGGTCCGGAAAATTTTGATTTATTGCTGAAAGGAGCCGGATTGATGGATGAACATTTTAAAGAAGCATCTTTTGATAAAAACATACCTGTTTTACTCGCTTTAATCAGTATATGGTATAATAGTTTCTGGCATGCTGAAAGTGAGGCCATAATTCCATATTCGCAGTATTTACGGAATTTACCTACTTATTTACAGCAGAGTTTTATGGAGTCAAATGGCAAAGCGATAGATCGGAATGGCAATCAAGTTGATTATCAAACAGGACCAATAATTTGGGGAGGTTCAGGGACTAATTCACAGCATGCTTTTTTTCAATTGATTCATCAAGGAACAAAGCTGATTCCCGCAGATTTTATTTCATTCAAACATTCGTTGCATTCTATGAAAGACCATCATCAAAAGTTATTGGCCAATTTTATAGCTCAAACCCAGGCCTTGATGCAAGGCAAGTCCTTAGAAGTTGTTAAAAGGGAGCTTGAAGTCTCAGGCTATGAAAGGCACTGGATTGAAAGATTATCTCCTTACAAAGTATTTGAGGGCAACCGTCCCACCAATACAATTTTAATTGAAAGGCTTACTCCCAAGACATTGGGTTCGTTAATTGCCATGTATGAGCACAAAATATTTGTCAAAGGAATTTTGTGGAATATTTTCAGTTTTGACCAATGGGGCGTGGAATTGGGAAAACAACTAGCATCAAAAGTTTTGTCCGATATTCAAGGTCATACCAGCGAAAATCATGATTCATCCACAAGGGAGTTAATAAGGAGAATAAAATAAAAAGCTGGTTATTCAGTTGACAATAGCATCACAAAGAAAACACCAAATATGCTAGCAGAATCGTTTATCCTCCTAAATTTATGCCGGCAGCAAACTGCTTTGGGTTCGTTTATAGGTTGATTTTACGGTTTTATACCGAAAAATAATACGATAGATGTTTGAAAGTTTTGTAGAATAAAATCAGAAAGCATATCATTTATTCTGACATATGAGGTTGGATATCGATAATATTCATCTCAACTTCCGGTGGAGGGCCCCAATAAGTATTTAATGACAATGTATAAAACACATCAACAGGTCCTTTATTGAGTAGATTATATTTTTTGGCCATACTAAAGGCGATTCCCTTTTTTCGATGTTTTGATGCATCAATTAGGTTTGCTTGCAGATGTTTATTTAATGGACTTTTTCCAACTAATTTTGACAGTCCATTGTCGCGGCATCCCTTAGTTCGAAATATAGGTTCTTCATTTCCTATTCCAAACGGAGATAGTTTTTGAACTTGATTATAAAAGTCTAAATTAAGTTCGCTAAATTCCAAATCTAGAGCATATGTCTTGACTTTTTCTAGTTTTTGGTCATTTAACAATTTTGTTACGGTATCTTCAAATTCACTTGCAAAATTGTTGATATTTGATTTTTTGAGAACTACCCCAGCTGCAGCTTGATGGCCGCCAAATGAAGTGAGATGTTTTTTACACTTGGTCAATGCTTGGTGTATGTTTATTCCATCACACGATCTACCTGAACCAACGATTTCATCATTAGATGCACACAATACGATTGTCGGTTTGTAAGCCCATTGTTCAATGAGTCTCGTTGCAACCAGACCAGACACTCCACGTGTCCAACTATGATGATAAATAACTACGGTGTTTCTTGAAGCAATGGGTTTTACACCTAGCCTTCCATAACAATAATTAGTAATTGGAAGAGTGGTTATAGAATTACTTAAGGGCAATTTTTTTGTTGAAATGAGATGTGCTTTTGAAGTCAGTTTTTTAGTCAGGGGGTTAGTTAAAGGGGAATAAATGGCCTTGTATAAACCATTACGCCCGGGTAATTTACTAATTGAGTTGTGGGGTGTCCAATCATTTTCTTTAGTTATTTCATGATACTCATTCATCAGAAGTTTTTTGGCATGATGAAGACACTTTGTGCCTATTTTTTTTCTTTGTTCATTGAGTTGGACTATTTCTTTGAATATAATCATAGCCTCGTTGATGTTTCCACAAGTCAGTAATTCGACAGCTTTATGGCTATGAGCGACCCTACCCACGGTATTGATTTTAGGTCCAACCTTAAAGTATAAATCCTGCATTACAATTCTTGTATTCTTGGCAAAAAAAGGAATCAATCCGATGCGTATTTTTTTATTAATACATCGGAGTCCATAATGGCAGAGAACTCTGTTTTCTCCAACTAAGGGCACCATATCACAACCTGTAGCAAGGGCTACGAGATCTAGATATGCATATATTTTTCTTATAGGGATATCAAGTTTTGGAGCTAATGCAGAAAGCAGTTTATAAGCAACTCCACAGCCACAAAGATCCTTAAAGGGGTATTTACAATCTGCTTGTTTGGGATTTAATATAGCGAGAGCAGGAGGAATCTTTTCAGGGGGTAAATGGTGATCGCATACGATGACATCTACTTGATTCTCCTGTGCATATTGTATTAAATTATAATTAGATATGCCACAATCAACTGTTAATAGGATACTAAATTTTTCATCTATTGCCTTATCTACCCCAATTTTAGATAGTCCATATCCTTCGGTTTTTCTATCGGGTATGTAATACTCTAATTCATCGAAATGATCCTTTAAAGCCAGGTAAAGCATGGATACTGAAGATATTCCATCTACATCAAAATCACCATAGATCATGATTTTCTGAGACTTCTCTCTGGCTTCGATTAATCTGCTGACTGCAATTTCCATCCCTTTTAATAGGTAGGGTTCGTGGAGATGTTCAATTCTTGGGGTTAAAAAATTTTCAACTTCATTCGAAGATTTGAATCCTTTCTGCAACATCAGAATTGCCATTTTTCTTGATAGGCCAGTGGATTGAATTACCTGGTGAAGTATTTCATTATCTGGTTGTTTTTGCTGAATCCAATTCATGTCTAAGTCTCCTTGTTAGGATTTAAAATTACTATTCTTTGAATTGTGCGCAAATCCCATTAAAATTTCACGTCCTATATTTTGTGTAAATGAGGCCACGATTTTTTCAGAAGTGCCTTGGCCACAAAAAGGACTTTATTACTCTCTGAATATTCAATTTCATGGGATTAAATGAACAGTTGGGCGTTATTTTTACGATGCTCTCATTGATGATATGGCTATTGTTATTTGATAACATTTCCAACTACCTTCTGATAAAACTCTTTATCCTAATTCATCAATGGCGTATATGTTATGCTTCTTTTCATAACCATATCAATCTTAGCATTGGTTGAATAAAGTATGGTTTTTTGATATGAGTTCAACGAGCTGGTACCATTCCACTTAAATCAACACAATTGCGGAAATCAACCTTTTTGCTTTCATTAATACGTATCTTCATGCATTTCTAAAAAGTCATATCCATTGTCTTCAACGGGACGCTCTTTGTTCCTTTACTTGATCGAATATTTTATCAATTTTACACTATAGTAAATTGCTTTTGTTTCAGCAGAAGTTTTGTAGGAAGGTTGAACCTAACTTTGCCCGTTGAGTTTTAATTTCTGATTTTGAGTGTTCTGCATATAAACTTATCAAACCTAAGACATAATTACAATTATATCCGCTCCCAATTAAACTCTGGCATCAAAATTATGGGCGTTGTCAAAGCCAATGCTTATGGTGGGTCAGATATAGAAATTGCAAAATATTTGCAAGATTTAGGAATAGACTATTTGGCGGTGGCTAATGCTGAGGAAGGAGCATTATTGAGAAAAAATAAAATCAGCACTCCGATTTTGGTGTTTAGTCCACAGTTGGAAGATCTAGAAAAATTATTTGAATATAATCTTGAACCTGCTATTTATAATCAGACATTACTTGATAAATCACTCCAATTAGCTTTAAATGGGAGTCTAGAAAATTATCCTATTCACCTAAAGTTTAATACTGGAATGAACCGACTCGGGTTCAGTATTCAAAATGTTGATTCACTAAAAAAAGTATTTCCAAATCAGTTTCTCCTGATCAAGAGTATTTATTCACATTTGGGGCATAGTCAAGAGCAAAGCCCATTTAACCAAACACTTAAGCAAGCAAATAAGTTTAATATGATTGTCAGTACTCTTATTGGTCATATAAAGCCCAAACCATTACTTCATCTGCTGAACACATCAGGAATTTTTAATTTTCCCCATTTACAATATAACATGGTTCGAACTGGGATTGGGCTCTATGGATTCGCTAACGATCCACTTTGGGATAATTTTCTAAAACCTGTAATGAAATTAGAGTCCAAAGTGATACAAATTCAAAAGGTACATAAAGGTGATTATGTCGGTTACTCTAAGGGATATAAATCCGAAAAAGATGCACGTGTTGCCATCATCCCTCTTGGATATGCAGACGGGATTTCACGTCATTCTGGTAATGGCAGAACTCAGGTATGGATTAATGGGTCTTCAGCTTCGATTATAGGAAATATTTGTATGGATCTGTTGATGGTTGATGTTTCCGATATTGAATGTAAAGAGCAAGATAAAGTTGAGTTTTTTGGATTTAATCAATCAGCTCAAGAATTTGCAGAAAATTCCGGAACAATTACTTATGAACAACTCAGTAGATTGGGACCGAGAATCAAAAGAAAATTTACCTAGGTTAATCTTTGGTAATCATCATCTCATTTGAAAATTCATATCATTGATTTAGTATGGAAAGAATTGCTGTATATAAGATGTTAATCTGCAAGAAAAATTCGCTTTATTTTTGTCAGAAATTTTATCTATGCGTCTAGCGATAGTAGGATGTACCGGAATGGTGGGTAGGGTCATGCTTGATTTAATAGATCAGAGAGATTTTCCTTTCACAGAACTTATATTGGTGGCTTCAGAAAAATCTGTAGGTAAACAGATTGTTTTTAGAAACAAACCTTATTCCATTGTTGATATTCAACAAGCAGTTGATTTAAAGCCTGATTTAGCTCTTTTTTCAGCCGGAGGTAATATTTCCAGGCAATGGGCTAATAGATTTGCTCAGGTCGGATGTCGCGTTATAGATAACTCATCCGCCTGGCGGATGGATTCTTCAAAAAAATTGATCGTACCTGAAATAAACGGGGAATTGCTTACTTCTGAGGATTTTATCATCGCCAATCCCAATTGTTCCACCATTCAACTTGTGATGGCTATTTCGGGGTTACACAAAAACTATGGTATTCAACGATTGATTATTTCTACCTATCAGTCAGTTACTGGAACGGGACAGAAAGCAGTAAGACAATTACAACAGGAAATAGATCAACAAAAGGTAGAGAGAATATATCCACATCCTATTCATCAAAATGCTATTCCTCAATGTGATGAATTTTTAGATAATGGTTATACAAAGGAAGAGATGAAAATGGTTAACGAGACACACAAAATCTTAGACGATCATTCTATTTTAATTACATCAACGGCAGTACGTATACCAGTGATTGGAGGGCATAGCGAATCAATAAACATTGAACTAAAGAAAGAATTCAAACTTTCTGAAGCAGTTAAAGTCATATCTCAAACATCAGGAGTGCTTATCTGTGATAGTCCGAACCTAAATCAATATCCTATGCCATTAACTGCACATGGAAATGATTTTGTTCATGTGGGAAGAATAAGACGGGATTTCAGTAGGCCAAATGCTTTAAACTTGTGGGTTGTTTCAGACAATTTGAGAAAGGGAGCTGCTACAAATACTATCCAAATTGCTGAAACCTTAATTCATAAGGGTATTTTGAAATGCAGCGAGCTACCTGTTAAATCTTGAAATCGGCTCTCGACAAAGCCTCAGAAAATAAAAAATGATACTATTTGGATGGAAAGATGATTTCCCTTCAATTTTATTGTAATCTATTGATACTTGGATGTGTTTTCATACAATACAAACTAAAGAAGCATTAGAACTTGAAAATAGATTTAGTGCAAAATTTGAAAATGTTGATATATACCCCTTCTTTTGGGAATTATATACTTTTGTAACCATTGAACTATCGATTTTCTTTCTGCTTTATGCTATATTTGTAGCATAAATAATAATATGAAATGGCAGGAAAATCACACCGAAAAGGCATCGGTCTAGCAGAGATATCCCAAATGTTTGCAACAGAAGATCAGTCCAGAGAATGGGCGGAAAACAAGCACTAGACAAAAGGCGTGATATGTCTTTTTTGTAAAGGAAAGAATGTAGTACCAAAAGTATGATTCCTTAGCGAAACCTCGTGATAAGGACATCAAAAAATCTGCGATTTCTTCCAAATATCAGAATGATATCGATGTTCTGAAGAAGCATTTGAAAAATAAGGAGGCAGTGTTGGCATTGGACAAGCACATGAAAAGCCCTATTGACCACTACTATCATGCTTGGCGTGATGCGAAAATCACGCACAGGTGCATGGGGTTGTTGGCTAGGGTAACCAATGAGGTTGTCCATCAGTGCTTGACTACAAAGAATCAGGCTAAGGCAGTTCAGGATTTCTCTCCGGGAAGGTAAGTTTCACTTTTCGGGAATTGTTTTTTATTTTATTGGGTGGATGTAATCATCATTTGATTACAAATTCAGAGTTCTTAGAATTTTATTCCTGATTCTCTTTTCTTTCCTTTTCTTCTAGTACTTTAACCCTGACTTTCGGGTCGAAATACGCCCAAAACCCCTACCAGGACTGAAAAAAGTGCCATTTCCAACTGTTACTTTAATGGAAACATTTTGTTCTGATTGATACCAATAAGTTCTAATTTTTGATCAATCCCAAAATGCAAGCTATATGCCCATGAGGTAAAGATCTTTTGATGGGAAATGCTTTGGAAATATCCTTATAGACGACAACTCCTTTGATAGCTGCTTTAAAGCCCTCAATAACAGAGGGGTTAAAGTTGCTCAAATTGGCTATAGTTTTTCTTTTGACTTTTTTTTCCTCTCTCCAGGCTTTACGGAGCAGAGTGGTTGGTCTGTAATTTCTTTTGGTACGACTTCGATGTAATATAACATGGAAATATAAAATATGCTGCAAATATATTATATTCAATTAAATAAACAGCTATACAAAAGTATCTCACATGGAAACTTTTTCGCAAAATAAATCCAAAATATTTCATCTATATGACTGATATACAGGTGTTTAAGTGATAAAAATCACTCAAAAAAGTGCGAAAGTCGGGTTTAGTCACTTGATAGCGAACAGCTGTGTATCGTGCAGCCACTGGTTTCAGTGCAAACTGCGCCACTGATTCACTTTAATTGAGCCACCCCCTTTTTTGGGATAATTTCGGTAGTTAACAATTAATTATTTGCTTATGTCAAAAATGCTTCATCCTATGGATTTAAAACAAATTATTATTG
>MPMN01000027.1 GCA_002238525.1 Flavobacteriaceae bacterium bin25 | reverse complement strand
AAGTCCATAGAGAGCATTAGAACTTATTGGTATTGATCAGAACATAATGTGTCCATTAAAGTAACAGTTGGAAATGGCACCTTTTTCAGGCCTGGTAAGGGTTTTGGGCGTATTTCGACCCGAAAGTTAGGATTAAAGGCATACCGATTGTCGTTCCTAAGGGTAAAAACTATAAGAAATTAAAAGCGTATCCCCAATAAAATATGTTCGCCAAAAATCTGAATGAAATAGTCTACAATATTCGGCAATCTATCTCTATAGACGGACATTCTATTTCTTCAAAAGCCCTCTTTATTGTGTGCCGTTTCATATATTAAACCCATTATAATCAACATTTTAACATTTAAGAAAGTAGTCACCGAGAATTGTGGCGGTGAATTTTACGAGAGATTGTACCACCAGTCCAGGTTGTTTAGAAGATCTAATCAAGATCATGTGTAATGCCCGAATGAAATCGGTTTTGATTCAAAATCTATATTCGAGTTTAACTAAGCCAATTAGAGGTTGCAATCTATACTCGGAGGTTGTAGTCCCTAGATTTCCTGCACTGACAGTAGTAAAACTATCTTCATTTAGTAGGTTGGTCAATTCAATCCCGAAATTCAATTTGTTTTTAATCAGTATATGGTCGTAATAGAAATTCACTAGCCAAAAGTCTTGTTGGTTTTCGAATGTTTTATAGGCACTCCTATCTATAACGGTCTTAAGGGTTATGTTCTTATTTAGCTTGAAAATTAAATCCAAAAATTGACTGGTGGAATAAACAGTTGGTCTATCAATTCCATTAATGCTCACTTTTGGGGTTCGAAAACGGTTTCCAATAATTACATCAAGATGGTCAAAGGCAGCGGTTCTTACTTCAAGTCCAATGCCATAGGCTGAACTTTTGAACGTATTTTTGTTCGACTGGAGAAAAAAATAAAAGTCACTGAAGCTGTAGCTCAATTTCAATTTTATGTTGGTAAACAGATTTCGTAGATAGTAGTCAAATATCGAAGAAAAGGTAGTGAAGGTTTGATCTTTTACCAGGACCATCTCATCAATTTCATAGTTCTGGGTAATGGTCTGATTTGAAGTGAGAAAATCATGTTGTACATTATGCAATATACCTGTTGTAAAAGATATTCGCCTTGATGGTTTTCCATTTTGATAAGATAGTCTGTAATTGGATTGGGTTAAAAAATCTAGCATTCCCGTTCCCTTTTGTAACGAATTTCGGTTGACTAGGAAATAATCTGGCGTGAGGTCTACAAGATCATTCATAGGGTCAATAGAATAAACATATCCCATTAATATGTAGTGTTTTTGGGAAAATGTCCATTTAAGTTGGATACTTCCTAATAGGTAATTTTTTGTTTTCTGTAACTTCTTTTCTGATGCAATCAATGAGGTGGTCGTGGATGAAAAATCAAGTTGAGGAATGTCTTTTAATTTTTTAAATCCGAATTGGCGAGAAATGTAAGCTGCCAATTCCCAAATAGAATAACTATTACCATTTACAAATTGAAACTCATTAAAATCAAGACCTTGTCTAAAGGGAGTGTCTAAGGATTCTTTTCTATATTTAGTATGAATCCCAAATTTCCAAAGGTTGTCAGTAGAAACTTTTTGGGTATAGATTATACTAGCCTTTCCAAGATTTAGTTTGTTTTGGATAGATTGTTCTAGTTGATTGCCGGACGGATCTTCAAAGAAATCTCCAAAGAAATTTTGATTTGTAGTATAATCTTGCAGCCTATTTTCGTGGGCATACAATAGGTTTACCTGCAATACTTTTTGTCTGGTAAGGGCAAGGGTATAATCAATATTTTGGGATACGAACTGTTCTTGGAGCGATAAGGATTCCGAAGATGTCAACTCATTGAAGTCAAAAGACATGGCATCGGAATTCTGGTTACTATTATAGCTGCCCCGGTATTCGAGCAATTGATTTTTGGACATTTCATATTTCAATCGGGCACTTGAGGCCCAACCTTTGGGTTTTCTTTTGAGATTATACTTTTCCTTGTTTTCAAAGTTGATTTCTCCTATTCCCACCTCTCGGTTTATAGTCCTGAGTAAGGAAACTTCGTCCCAATGAAATAACATCTGTAATCGGGTCTCCATGTTTTCGGTTGGCTTAAATACCGTATTGAGGGAAACTGATTCTTGGTTGTTGAAATTGGCATTGCCGAATCTTGGTCTGAAAGTACCAATCGTAATCAATTGTCCAAGACGTTCTATTTCTTGTCGGGTATCTGTGTGGAAATAGGAAAGAGTAAAATTGTTTATGGAAGAAAGTTCACCTATGCTGTTCAATTGAGTGTTGACAAAAGACTGTGTTTTTTTAAATATTCCGAAGAGGTTGCCGGCAAATTGGTATTTAGAATCTATTCCAAAATCACTTTTTGATTTGACATTTGCAAACCAAACATTTTTAAACTGTTTGTCTAGTTTTAAATTAAGTGCGAAGTCTCCGGTTTCATATACTCCCCGAAGCAAGTGGTTTTCTTGATAATTTCGGAATAATTCAACTTCTTCAATGGGATAATCGGGCATATTTTTACTCAATAGTTTGTAATCTTCACCGACTAAATCGGAGCCCTCAATCATTATTTTTTCGATTTCTTTTCCTTCGACACGGATTGTTCCTTCTGAACTTACCTCAATCCCTGGAATATTTTCTAATAAATCCTCAAGCACTTGTTCATCGCCTCGTCTAAACTCTTGGGCACGGTATATTACGGTATCTTTTTTGACAATAACGGCTTGTGTACCTTCAAGGATAACATCATCTAACTTTTGAGGATTGGGTTTAAGGGAGACATTGAGTTCTTTAGAAGTTTCTCCATCCTCAAAAGTTAGTATTTCTGAATGGCTGTAGTAGTAGTTTATTGAGAACTGGACGAACAATTTTTGATTAGAATCAGTTTGCAGAGAGTATTCCCCATTGGTATCTGTGAAAGAAAAAGAGATGATTTCGGAACTATCCGCGGAGGTCTTAACAGTGACCTGACAAAAGGGTATAGGTTCATCTACGACATCGGTTATTTTCCCAAAAATTCTTAGCTGAGAATTTGCATAAAAAGCCAAAAGGCAGAAGAAAGAAACCCAGAAATTCTCAATTAAGATAATGTAAATGATTTTATTCTGCATACTAACTATTTCTAATGCTTAACCGAGAGTAAATAATATTATTTTGTGAAAATACGGGTAGCCTCTTTGTCAAAACAATTTCCAGACGTTTACTCATAAATTTTATGCCTTGGAATCTCCATCGTATGGGATCTACTGAAGCACAATCCCTCCGAATCATATAACTTGTCTCCGAAACACGAATCACTTGATAGTAAGAAGATTTGACATCTCCGCTTATTTTAAAAGAAAAACGAAAGTATTTTAAACGCACTCTCAACAAATAAACAACACCACCTTATTGCTCCTAGAAATGTCCAAATATTTTAACAAGGTATCTAGTATATGACATTTAAAATAACTAATCTTTGATATCTGTTCTTTTCTTCAACCGGGCAGAATCAAATGGAGAAAAATTTTCCAGAGATTGTCCAACCTAATTCAGTTTGTATGCTGCACCTACAGACCAAAAATACGCTACTATATTCGGCTGGAACATTCAGTTCACAAGCTCTTTTGTAGTACATAAACCATCAAAGTTCACGATTGACTTAGTTCACGATTAGAAAATTTTCAAAGCCATAGACATGGAAACTTTAGTTCTATTCACATTCAAGTTGGATGTAATTACGTTTAACTTGGTCTGCATCACCTACTGTCACTTCTCTTGGAACAAGAGACCGCAATCGTTTGATCTTAAGATTGAGATTTTCCTCCGATAATCTAAAACTTTCTTCACAAGTGATTGTGTCTTCCACACTAAAATTCAAATCCGGCATATCAGGCCTATCCTGGTCATACTGTATATCGTTGAGGCTAAAACCAACCCTATCGGAATCTTCCTTTCCTGCCACCAAGACCCCTGGTAAGCCGTCCAATTTCCATGGACCAACATTTATTGGTATCTCGGTACTAAACCACACAGTATAGGTTCTACCTCCAAAATCCCCTACCGCCTTCTGACAGTTGAATCCACCAATTTTTCTGTTTTCCGGTTTGAGTTGCCACTTTATTGTTCCTGTTTTTTCTTTTAAAACAAAGCTTTTATCTAAACTGGAATACTTTTTTATGGATAATCGCTCACCTTTGCTTATATCCGTTTGTACCAGAATGGGGATTTCACCAACTTTTGGTACTCTATTTATTTTAACATTTATATGACCGACATTAGCTCCTCTCGCTACATCTTGGGGGGTCAATGGATCCACTTTAATTTCTGGCTTATTATTAGCCTTAGCATAGGAACGCCCATCTTCAGACAAAGTATCTTTGACAAAAAAAATTGCATTTCCTTGATGATAATGAAGAATCCCTTTTACAAAATACTTCTCAAAACCATAAACATCATATTCAAGTTGAATACTAGAAGGCTGGGCTTGAAGTACAAACCCCAACAGTAAAAAAATAGAAAAAAAACTCAGTCGTTGAAACAAATCAAGATATGAAGATTTAAATTGATGTCCATGAAATTTCAAATTCCTACTCTTGATTGGTTCCTTCAAATATTGCCTTAACCAATCTTTCAGCATTTGCAGTTGCTTCAGAGCAAGTTCCACCCACTCCCTTTACCTTGTACTTTTTTCCATTATTGTCGTAACCTTTAATTTTCACCCTACATTTTCCTAAGAAATCTTCCGAATCAATAGAAAATATAGTAATAATACCGGCTTCAACATCTGATGATGTCGAAACTTCATTGGATGAATAGATCAGAGTTGAAACAAAAACCGCAACAACTACAAACATTCATGATGTAAATATTCTTTGATTTGCTAATATACATAAGTTCGTCTAAATGTGATTTATTTTGAAAAAATTTTCGTCATTTCATTGAATAATTTATATCCATGTGGGGATTTAATTATCATATAAACTATTTTTTGAATATCATTAGTTAAATGAATATAAGATTTTGGCTCTAATCACTTTATTGTGGATTAGAATTCGTTTAAAACGAAAGCTATATGTAGATAAAAATCTACTCATGTTGACTTACCCCCTTTTTCCCTTTACGACCATGCATGATCCAAGGTATTTTTAAGGTTCGGTGTACCATCGCCCGATTCGACAAGGAACACTCTTTACTCCCAAAGTTGTTCCCTCTCAGAGGGTTTTGGAAGAAGGAACACGCTCCGATGTCCCTGATGTTATTGGCAGCATTGATATCCGCATTCATAGAAAATCCACAGCTTAAACATGTAAATTCCGATTGTGACGTTCGGTTCTTTTTGTCCTTAGTTCCACATCGACTACACTCTTGTGAGGTATAATGTGGAGGAATTTTAATCACTAGCATTTTTTGTCCTAGATAAATTTCAAACCCTGTGACAGGGATCAATTTTATGCCATGCCGTTTTTAAAATCACTCTATTCAACCCCGATTTTTGCTTCACGTTTTTGCCCGGATTGTCCATCGTTCCTTTAGCTGATCTGGTCATATTCTTGGTTTTCAAACTCCGTGACGGGGATCTGATTTTCCAATACCGCTAAATCAGAATTAATGGATATCTTTTTGCATATTTTTCTTAAGCAATCATTTCTTTTGTTTTTTATTTTTTTGTGCTTTTTGGCTATAAGGATATTCGTTTTGTAGGCTTTATTACTACCATGTTGTTTTTTCGCTCTTCTTCTTTGAAGAACTTTCAACCTCTTTTCTTCCTTCTTGGTGTCAGCTAGAAAATGAATCTGTCCATTACTATCGGCTACTTGACCTACATTCCTATCTATACCTACGATATTATCTATACCTATATGTTCTATTTGTTTTTCAACAGCATCTACTTCACACTGAATAGACAAATACCACTTATTCTCTTTATATTTATTTCGTCCTCTTCTATTCTCCGGATTACTTCTATCGGCAATTTCTTTGATGATACGCCCCTGTAAAAACCTGGGCTTACTATAACGGCAAATCTGTTTCTTATATCCTCTTATTTGAATAAAGATTCCTCTTTTTAATAAAAGATAGCCATTGCCATTTTCGTTTTCTTTGATCTCTTTTTGGTATAAAGTGATCGGAAAACTCTGCTTTTGTCTTTTTGATTTGAATTTCGGTTTGCCTCTTTGTCCTTTTACATATTCCTTAAAAGCATCAGATAAATCCTTTAAAATCAATTTGGTTTTAGCTGGCGAATAACGAGACAACCAGGGGGCTTCAGTCTTTTTATGCTGGGTATACCATTTCCCTAAAACTTGATAAGAATAATCGCATTTTCCGGTTTTTCGGGTGTCGTTGATACTTTCTTGGTATTGTTTGAATAGATGATTTAATGCCTGATTATAGAGGTATCTATTGGCACCGGACATCTCGTTTAATAGTCGATAATCTCTTTTATCACCACTTAAACGACATCTAAAATGAAATTGTGGGAGTATGCCAAAGACTGTGTAAACAGAAATCAGGTGGGTCTATGAAGACTCACCTGATTTTTTGTATTTTTTCAGTGTGGTTTGCAGAATCACATTTATTGAAAAAAATACATTTATGGATAAATTTAGAAAAATTATTAAAGACAGTGGCATCTTAGCTGATGTCAAAACTACTTCAGAAGGTGCCGGTTTGATGAGTGTTCTCTTCAAAGAAGTCATCGAAATGCTTTTGCTGGCCGAATAGGAAGAACATTTAGCGTATAAGAAGAGTGCCCGCAATGATTCGGACAATGCCCGCAATGGTTACACTTCTAAGAAACTAAAGTCTTTGTTTGGATTAAAGTCAAGCCTCATCGGGATTGTTATCTCTCTACCGTTTATGTTTTGACCAAAAATCTGCTATTATTAAAATGGAGATGACTATCTATTGACTTAAGACAGAAGCGAAGAAAATTGTTCTCTTTGTTTGCCCGCTAGCCTTGCTATCGTGGTATAAGTTTAAGCATTTGTCTCACAAGCAACAGTTTTCTCAGGAAATATACCTGAATGTATATTCCAGTTTAAATCAATCTGATGGCTTAGTTTGATTGTAGTAAATACCGAATAAGAGATTTATGGAGGACCAAATCAAAATAATATATATTCTATTGAATGTAAAATAGCATAACTACTGATTAACAACTACTTACAAAATAAAATGATAAACTATTTAGCATAGTGATTCATTATAAATATTACTTTGCTTTATACCTTCATATAGCAAACGGATGACGCTGTTAATGAGAAAGTATGACTAAAAGTAGTTTGCAGATTCGGAATTTAAATAAAAAATCACTTCTGTATAGCCTATGTTAATGTTGGGCAATACTTCGTCATTACTGACTTTGGATTTCTTGTAGTATATGATCGAACGTCCATATTCCAATCTTGTCTTCAGGCCTTTCAAATAATTCAAAATCTACTTCAAATTTTGAAGGGGTGTATACTCTCTGTGATTGAGGTATAATCATATCAAGAACAGCTTTTAAAAGCCGTTCTGTTTTGTCCCCTAATGTACCTAAGCTAAATGGTAATTCATTCAAAATTAAGTCCGGTGGGATTCCATCCTGAAATTCATAAAAACCATCACTGTTACCAGATTTTACTACAAGTGGCTGAATAGCATTCTTGTGTCTTGGATTAACAGTTCCATTATCTCTTCCGACATATTGAGAAGGTGGTGCATCTATTTTATCATATAAAGTAAATGAACCGTCATTTTTTCCTACTGTTTTCTCACCCACGACTATGACATCCATATAAGGTTTTAAATTGTTGATCAATCCCTCGCTAGCAGATGCAGTGCGCATACTTGTAATAAAATAGACACGATCTAAATCTAACTTGTTTATCGGAGTACCATCCCCAATTTCTGATGGGAAATAATCGGGACCGGCTAAAAATGGATATGTGGTTTCTACCTTTTTGTTCCAAAAATTTATACCCACAACATCCGAACCATCACGTCCTGATATTGCTGCTGCAATCAAGTCTCCAGTAGCACTAAAACCCCCAGAGTTATATCTTAAATCCACAACAAGATCTGTTATAGCTGCAGATTTAAACTCCGCAAAAACATCATTGATTTCACGATGTCTATCTAAATTTCCAACGAATTGGTTATAGAAAAAATAACCAATTTTATGTTGTCCAACTTCAATAATCTTGTTTACAACAATGGGATTACGAGAAAAATTATCTTGCTCGGTTAACTCAATGTCTTGACCGGTTAACTCAAAACCAATAAAGTCCTCTCCTTCAAATTGAGGTGTTGCTAAGTTAATCGTGAAGGACGTCTGATTGTATAATAAGGATATATAATTATTGATATTGAGGGAAGTTCCATCTACATGTGTAAACATCATTCCTCTTTTAACGCCTTGTTTTTCAGCATCGGATTCCTTGTGCACAACTTGGACAAATCCAAATAAATTGTTTGAGCTGGGCCGAGTATAAGCTAGTCTAAACTGCATTCCATGATCTCGTGAAATACCCTGAAAACTTTTCTCTTGTTCTATGTAATCATCGATATACCAACTAAAGCGATCTCCGGCTGGTTGATCTACTTTGTAGCGTAAATTGTCAAAAAATTGTCGAGGATCCTTATTGTCTTTAATTAGAATTTTGTATCTCGCTGGATCACTTGACTGAGAGTCCGCTAAGAGGGGGGAATCATCTTGCCAGAAATACCAAAAATTCATTCCTTTCCATACAAAATCGCTGATCTCATATTGTGGATCTTCTAAATCAATTTGTAAATTTTCTAGCTTCTTATTTAAATCTATTATCTCATTTTCTAACTTCGTTTTATCACTAACAGCATCTTTAAGATCTGAATCTTTACTGAGTAATTGTTCTTTTAGATTCTTTAATTCCTCATTTAATTTATCTATTTCAGCGTCTTGGTTATTACAACCAACCAGAACAATAACAGAAAAAACTACAAGCAAAAAGCCTTTACAAGTTTTCAAAATCAAATTCATATCGTGTAAACATTAATATTGCAAAGTTATTTTATCCAATTCAATTTATTCGCTACAAACCAAAGATAATACTCCATTCTATTTAACCCTTCTATTGTTTTTGATATAGATCTGAAAAGTCCTTTAAGAAATGCGCAAGCCGAATATTCAACTGTATATGATTTAATCTACAACTAGGAAGACACCCAAATTGCCCATTAAATTTTCTCGTTTCATAATTACAAGGAAGTCTCTCTTTTACTTTTTTTATCCTCAAGATCCTGGAAACATCTTGCGGTTTTAATATGAAGAACATAGAATCAACTTTCAAATACAACTTTTTTGAATATCTTTTGCGTCAAAATATCATTCTAAAACCATAATAGGTAAACTACATTAGTGGAATGATTTCCTTGGTCAATAGATCAAAACGGTCCAAGAAAATGGCTTGGCTGTAGGATAGACTTATAATAAACTGATTATCAATGACATAATGCAATATAGGAAAAACTTGCGTTATGAAGTTTCTATTGTTATCTTTTGTTTTTATTAGCTATGCCCATATCGGAGAAATACGAAATGTTATCAAGGAACAAAAATGATTATACCGCATTCTAGTTTCAGAAAGTTTATGTATTTCCGGTGTTTATAAACTATTTCTGCTCAAACACTCTTAAAGCTTCATCAAGTTCAAGTCATTAGTCATCATCAAGAAAATGTGTGGGCAATAATATAGTTTGTAACTAGCAACTAGTGTTGATCAATTCAAATACATAAAAAGAGGGATTTAAAGAATGTAGAAAAGCATTTTTCCGTCTTTTTCGTCATCTTATGTTGTAATCTATCCCCAAATCATTGCTTCTAATTGACTTCAATTTTTCATCTAATCTCATCTGGAAATACTTTATTTCCGCTGCATATTCTGGGGAGAGTGCCAGATTTGTATATTGTTTCGGATCCTTTTCCATATCGAAAAGTTCAATACCCTGAGAAGCATCTTCACCATATTGGATGTATGCTCTGTTTTTTGTCCTCAATAAAAAAGTTTGTCCGTTCTGGGTTACAGAAAAAGCCATATCTCTCACTTGATGTTCTGGATCATCAAAGGTCTTGACTAAGCTTTTCCCCTGGAGATGCTCCGAATAAGAAAGTCCAGCCAATTCAGCAACTGTAGGGTATAAATCCAACAACTCGACAAAAGAGTCGCATGAAGCGGGTTCCATACCAGGTACTTTTATGATTAGTGGAACTTTGGCAGACTCTTCCTTAACACTGACTTTCATCCAAAATTCATGCTCCCCCAAATGAAATCCATGGTCAGATGTGAAAATGATGATGGTGTTATCCTCTAATCCCTCATCCTTTAAAGTCTTAAGCACCTTTCCCACCTGCCTATCCATATATGAGACAGATGCATAATATGCTGCAATTGCTTTTTTCTTTTGTACATCGTTCATTTTGGCATTCTTACTAGTGACATAGTTGATACCTTTTTCGGGAATATCGTCCCAATCCCCTTCAAAATTATAGGGTAACTCAATATTTTCGTGTGGGTATGGTAAAAAATCTGCCCTTGGAGCAACAAAAGGTACATGAGGCCTTACAAAACCTACCGCAAGAAAAAAGGGCTTTTCTTTATGCTTTCGAATTAAATCGGAAGCTTTCTCAGCTGTTTTTCCATCAGAATGGACAATATCCTGACCATCCGCTTTTACTATAGTCATCACATTACCTCCTTGAATTGGTTTAGTGCCATCAGGGTTTCCTTGGACTAGTTCTCCATCTCCTGGAGCCAACCATTCTAGTCCCTGGCTATTGAAACGCTCAGTCCAAGATGCCTTATCATCTGTCCCGTCTGTACCTAGCTCAATGTCTATTGGGACTCCCATATGGTAGATTTTACTCACTCGGGCAGTGTAATAGCCATTGTTCTTGAATAGCTGAGACCAAGTTTCCCTATCATCCCCTATGTTCTCTCTTCCACTGACATAGCCAAAAGTCTGTGTGGCATTCGGGTAATATCCACTCATAAACGATGCCCTAGAAGGACCACAAACTGGAAATTGGCAATATGCTTTGGTATACTTCGTACCCTTAGCAGCAAGGCTATCAATATTCGGAGTTTGAGGCACTTTGTTACCGTAAGAGGATACCGCTGTAGTGGTCAAATCATCAGCGATGATGAACAGAACATTTAGTCTTTCAGATGGTATGTCATCAGAGTTAAAAAAACTAAACGTTAGAAATAATACAATGAGGGACAAAATTCTTATACTCACAATTACAATCGTTTTTTTATATTATTAGTATGGAAAAAGAAAACAGTAACAATCAAATTCTCTTTAACTATTAATTCTTATTCAAAATACTCACGAGCTTAACTTTTATAAATTATCTGATATAACAAAAAGGGGTTCTACTCCACAAAAAAAGTAATAAAGTCATACATTTTCTAAAATTAACTGTAATTCAAACTCCTAAGTTCAGTCAAATTGACCAAGAGAGGTATTTGAGAGAAACAAATTCATCTATACCATATTTTGAGCCTTCTCTTCCATATCCACTTTGTTTGACTCCCCCAAATGGGGCAACAGTTGTTGAAATCATACCCGTATTAATCCCTACCATTCCATATTCTAAGTTTTCAGCAACAGACCAAATCCTACTATGATCTTTACCAAAAAAATAAGAAGCAAGACCGTAGGGTGTCCGATTAGCCAATTCTATGACTTGTTGCTCAGTTGAAAATTCATAAATCGGGGCTATTGGCCCAAAAATTTCTTTTTTAAATAACTCCATTTGTGGATTAAGATGAGTTAATACAATTGGATTCATCAACGATTCTGCCTTTGGTTTGGATTTAGACTGATAAAAGATTTTAGCTCCTAGTTCAACGGCATCATCAACGAGTCTAAGTACATTTTGTTTTGCTTTTTCACTTATTAAAGGTCCAATATCAACATTGGCATCTAAACCATTCCCGACTTTGAGTTTGGATACCTTTTGTGTAAAAATCTCTAAAAATTCATCATAGACACTCCATTGAACAAAAATTCGGTTTGCACTTACACAAGTCTGACCAGCATTTCTGAATTTTGCTGCAATTGCATGTTGTGCGGCAAGTTCTAAATCAGCATCATCAAAAACTATAAAAGGGGCATTACCTCCGAGTTCTAGTGACAGTTTTTTCACCGTTGATGCACTTTGAGAAGTCAATAGCTTGCCAATTTTGGTAGAACCTGTAAATGAAATTTTTTTGACGGCATCATTATTACAAAATGTATTCCCAATTTCTGATGGTTTGCTTGAAGGGACAATGTTCAATACTCCCTTTGGGATCCCAGCAAGATTGGCTAAAGCACCCAAAGCGAGCGCCGAAAGTGGAGTCAATTCGGAAGGCTTGACTACAACCGTGCACCCTACAGCTAATGCAGGAGCTACTTTTCTGGTAATCATAGCATTGGGGAAATTCCACGGGGTAATAGCACCTACTACCCCAATTGGTTGCTTGATTACTATTATTCTTTTATTACACAATTCTCCTGGAATAGTATCACCATAAACTCTTTTGGCTTCCTCAGCAAACCACTCAACAAATGAAGCCCCATAATTTATTTCAGCAATTGCTTCTCTATAAGGTTTCCCCTGTTCTAGAGTTAATATTTCAGCCAATTCTTCTTTATGTATTTGCATCAGCTCACCCCATCGATTCAATAATTTCGAACGCTCAATGCCCGTTAGGGATTTCCAAAGCCTAAAAGCCCTTTGTGCAGAATCAATTGCTCTGAGGGCATCATCTGAATTACAATCTGCTACCGAGGCAAGGAGTTGTGAATTATAAGGATTGAAAACGTCAAAGGTGGAACTGGACTCTGAGGGTGTAAAATCACCATCAATAAAGGCTTTGGTTTGAAAAAATTCTGATTTGGTCTCCATATCAATTTTATATGACTGCAGAGTTTGCACCTACTGGTCGAATGAAAGATTTAATGAATTCCAAATTTAGAATATCTATAGAAGTTAACAGACTGATTATCTTTGATTCCCCTAAAAAGTGATAGCCTAGTTGATGATACAGAAAATCTTTAAAAATATCGGTCCTGCAACCCTTATAACTGCAGCTTTTATTGGACCAGGAACTGTTACATTATGTACGATTGCTGGAGTTGATTTTGGTTATGAACTCTTGTGGACTATGGTATTAGCCATATTGGCTACAATTTTTCTTCAAGAAATGGTGGCGCGTGTGGGTATAGTCTCCCAAAAAGGAATCAGTGAAATTATCCGAAAGAATTTTCGATCAGTTCTGGGAAGAAGTATTTTAATTTTTTTGATTATTTCAGCTATCCTTATAGGAAATTCTGCCTACCAAGCAGGTAATATTTCAGGTGCTGTACTAGGTCTAGAAACCACTTTAGGAGATATACAATACAAATCCGTAAACTACAAACTCTATCCCGCAATCATAGGTGCAATAGTGATTGGGATTGTATTTATTGGGAATTACAAAACTCTTGAGAAAATATTCATCAGTATAGTGCTGTTGATGAGTATTTGCTTTCTGATTTCAGTGATATTATTTTCGCCTCCAATAAAGGAAATCATTAAGGGTCTATTTATCCCTAAAATCCCTAGTGGAAGTATATTTACTGTCATCGGTTTGATTGGCACAACAGTAGTTCCTTACAACCTTTTTTTGCACGCCAATTTATCCAAACAAAAATGGAAAAGTCCGGAAAACATACCCCAGTCCCTTTGGGATTTAATTATCTCAGTAACCGTCGGTGGGGTCATTTCGATATCCATCATTATTACTGCCGCTGCTTCAAATTTATCAGATGTTACTAATGCAGTGGATTTAGCAATCGGGATCGAACCACTCATGGGTACTTATTCCAAATTTCTTATAGGGTTTGGACTATTTGCTGCTGGACTAACAAGTGCTATTACTGCACCCTTGGCAGCTGCATATGTTGCATGCAATTGTTTTGGATGGAATACCTCATTCAATTCTATGAGATTTAAAGGGGTATTTCTTACAGTCCTAATATTCGGGGTATTGGTTTCTTCATTTAATATTCAATTGATAGAGGTAATTAAGTTTGCTCAGGTGACCAATGGAATACTGCTGCCAATAATTGTGGGTATCATTCTCTTGATTGTTAATAGATCTGACATATTAGGTAGACATGTCAATTCATTGATTCAAAATGTAATTGGTTTTGTCATTCTCATTCTTGCTGGAATTTTGAGCTTTAGGAGCATTTATTCTTTATTTGATTTGATTTAATTTGAAATCAACGAAAAATATTTTTATCAATGTTGATACCGGGGAAGGTATTGGCAATGAAAAGCAGTTAATGCCCTTTATATCATTATGTAGTATAGCTTGTGGTGGACATACAGGAGATAGATCTTCGATTTCTCAGGTAGTTGAGTTAGCATTAGAAAATCAAGTTGGTGTAGGCGCGCATCCTTCTTTTGATGATACCCAGAATTTCGGTCGGATCATGTTAGATATACCAGTCCAACAATTGAAAGATTCTGTTGTCAGACAAATCACAACTTTTCTTGAAGTGATTGAAAAAAAACATGTCTCTATCCACCATATAAAACCTCATGGTGCACTTTATCATCTGATCAATCAAAATCCAATCTATGCCTTGATGATGGCAGAGATTATGCTTGATTTGAAACTCAACTGTTATCTTCTTGTTCCGTACAACTCAAAAACTGCATCAATCGCTCAATCTATGGGAATTAGCACTCTAAATGAAGCGTTTATTGATAGAGCATATCACAGCGACTATCGGCTGGTAGCCAGATCAATAGAAGGGAGTTGTCTCAATGATCCTAAACTAGTTAAAGGTCAACTAGATGGTATGGTAAATCAGAACAAAGTATTAACATATGAATCAGAGGAAATTCAAATTAATGCCCAAACCTTTTGCATCCACGGTGATAATCCCAATATTGAAAAAATCCTTGCTGTCATAAATGCAGATTATAAGCCAATAAAAATGAATTAGAAACATGAAACAAAAGTTCAAACTATCTTTTTTTCGAGTAAATGAATTTGCAGTTTCAATAGACTGGGGGAATGTAATGCATGAAGATATTCACAGAGATATCCTAAGATTCAAATTTTATTTAAAAAGAAAAATCACCTTTAAAGATATTTCTCATGGATTTAGCAGCATCCTTATACAATTTGAAGAAACAATAGTGAATTATCACGAAATTTGCAATAGGATAAAAATACTCTACAAAGAGAGCCAGGAACTTCATTTTCATTTGATCCCCAAACATTGGAAAATCCCCGTTTGTTATGAGTCTCCTTTTGCTATTGATTTAGAATTTATGTCTAAGAAACTCAAACTTTCTACTCAAGAAATCATTAATTACCATACCCGGTCAAAGTATATTATCTATTTCATTGGATTTTTACCTGGTTTTTTCTACCTGGGTGGACTAAATCGGAAAATCCATTTTCCAAGAAGAGATAACCCAAGGAAACGTATTGCCCCTGGATCAATTGGTATTGGTGAAAAGCAGACTGGGATATATCCAGTTGAGAGTCCGGGTGGTTGGAATATAATTGGATACACCCCCTATAGTTTTTTTGATCCGTATTTAGTTAAAAAGAATATACCTCAATCTGGAGATACAATCGAATTTTTCTCTATCAGTAAACAGGAAATAGATAAATACTCAAATGATTGAAATAGTCAATCCAGGCATATATACCTCAGTACAAGATGGAGGAAGAATAGGCTTCTATTCAAGTGGTGTACCAATTTCTGGCTTCATGGATCAACAGTCGGCACAACTAACTAATTTAATATTAAATAATCCTCCCAATACGGCTCTCTTAGAATCAACTTCACTGGGACCGGTAATTAAGTTTCATGAGACTACTCATATATGTTTTGGTGGTGCAATGGTCTCACCTCGTTTGAATGACAGAATTGAGGTTCCTTTGTATAAGCCCATTGAGGTAAAAAAAGGAGATCTTTTGTCTGTCGGTTACAATCTAATTGGAAATTATTCATACTTGGCAATAGCGGGAGGTATTCAGTCGCAAATTTTTTTGGATAGTATGTCCATGTCAAGAAGGGTTACTTCTTCTTTTCGACTAACTAAAAATCAACGATTTACCATTGGCCATTCTTCTTTTGAATACTTTACCGGCACTGAAATAAAGAGTGACAATGGAATTTTACTAGAAAATTCTATCCAAGTGTACGAGGGTCCGGAGTATAAACATCTCACTAAAAATCAAATTATCGAACTGTTTAATAAGACATTCAAGGTACTTAATTCTAGTAATCGAATCGCTTATTTGTTAGATGAGAAATTAAAAAATAAGCTGTCGCCAATTTTATCAAATCCTGTTTTATCAGGTACTGTTCAGTTAACTCCAGGTGGTGAGCTAATTGTACTGATGCGTGATTGCCAAACCTCCGGCGGGTATCCCAGAATCTTACAATTGACCCAAGAAGCCATCAATATCTTAGCTCAAAAGCAACCCAATTCTAAAATAAAGTTCAAAAAAACGGATTTTGAGTAATATATCAGTGTTGGATAGATAATTTCTATCTTGACTCTACTCCATAAAAACGCAGTAGAACTAAATTGGATTTAGTAATATATGCCACAAATTAGCATCCAAAATTTTATGTTCATCTTTTTTTAACTTTGCCCTCACAAAGATAGTGGTCAATACTGCATGAAAGTTCTCCTAAAGAGGGCTAGGATTATCGATTCAAAATCGATACATTCAAAGCAAATTCAAGATATTTTTATCAATGATGGGATAATTAGAGGAATTAGTTCAGATATCAACTTTTCTTGTGATCATTTGATTGAAAATGAAAACCTACATGTTTCTAATGGCTGGTTTGATCCTTGTGTTAGTTTTGGAGAGCCGGGTTACGAAGAACGAGAAACCTTAAATAATGGATTATCAACTGCTGCTAAAAGTGGATTTACCGCCATTGTTCTAAATCCAAACACTCTACCAGTTATTGATACCCATAGTTCCATCGGTCATATAGCTCAATTGACCAAGGATGCGCCCTGTAATTTATATATCTGCGGAAGTTTGACAAAAGCAATGAATGGCATAGAACTATCTCCCTTATATGATTTACATAGAGCTGGTGGAATTGCTTTTGGTGATTACAAAAAAGAAATAAATGATCCGCATCTTTTAAAAGTAGCACTACAATATGTCCAAAGTTTTGGTGGTCTCATCGTCTCATTTCCTCAAATCGAAAGTCTTAATTCTGGAACTTTTGTTGGTGAAAGTGATTTCAGTCTAGATTATGGACTCAAGGGTAGTCCCGTAATAGCCGAAACTATTGCTCTTTTAAGAGATATCGAAGTATTGAAGTATTCCGGGGGGAACCTCCATTTTCAATTACTTACATCAAAATGTAGCGTTGATATTATTCGACAAGTAAAAGAATTGGGAGTTTCTATTTCTTGTTCGGTTGGCTTACCGCATATCACTTTTGAAGCATCAGATATGGTAGAATTTAACCCCAACTTAAAACAAAATCCACCACTCAGAACCAAAGAAGATGTTTCGGCATTGTCCGATGGTCTCAAAGATGGAATAATCAACATGGTTACTTCAATGCATGAACCGATTAACAGGGAATTAAAACAGCATGATATAGCAGATGTAAAGGAAGGGAGCATAGGACTGGAAGCAACTTTTGGCATATTGAATTCAAAATTCGGACTCACCAATACAATTGACTTTTTAACTCGAGGAAGAAAATCCTATGGACTAAAAGAACCAAAAATCGAAGTTGGACATAAAGCCAATTTATCATTATTTAATCCTGATATAAATTATGTTTTTGACTATCAGCACATACACTCAACATCAAAAAATTGTGCCTATATTAAGAAAAAAGTCAAAGGAAAAGTATTAGGTACAATACTTGGAGAGTATCTAACCCTAAACACCTGATGACACGATGAGTCTAGAATATTTAGTCAGAGATGGAAATTTTTCAGGTAATAGACCTGCTCTCATATTGCTTCACGGATACGGCAGCAATAAAGAAGATTTATTTTCATTCAAACAATACCTACCAAAAGAGTACACCATTATTTCCTATCAGGCTCCAATTGAACTGCCGTGGGGAGGATATGCCTGGTTTGATATTAACCACACCGATAATTTCAATAAATGGGAAAATATTGACCAGGCCAAACGATCTATGGATTCAATCTTAAGCTCCATAAAAAATGATACTTATAAACTCAAACTTGACAGCAACAATATAAGTTTGATAGGATTCAGTCAGGGAGCGGTATTGAGTTGGGCTCTTGGATTTACTTATCCTAATTTGTTTAGAAGAATTGTTGGACTGAGCGGATATATTAGTGAAAACATCACTCCATCGATGGTGCCAAATATCCAATGTTATGCAAGCCACGGAACTAAAGATTTGACTCTTCCCATTGATTTGGCAAGATCCACGGTTGGGAAACTTTCAAAGCAACATTCGAATATTATTTATAAAGAATTCAATGATGGTCATCATCTTTCAGAACAAAGCTTAAATTCATTTTTAGACTGGATACAAAAAACTGGTAAAAGTTAATTGATGAGGTGGTTGTCTAAAATCTTCATTTTCTATTTTATAAGACTTTAGCACTGCAATTTTTTAAAATCATCAAAATTACAGCTCTATTGGTTCAACTTCTCAATTCATCCAAAATACATTGGACAACTTTAGGCCTGACTTTCGGGTCGAAATACGCCCAAAACCCTTACCAGGCTCGAAAAAGGTGCCATTTCCAACTGTTACTTTATAAATCGTTCACAGAGTAAAGAAACGATATTCAACAATCTGATTACAAAAATGGTGGACAAGGATAAAATCTATCAAAAAAATTTGATATAGCGAAAATGAAGACCTCTATAAAATAAAATGAAATTTTATATATTAGCATTTCACTTCTTTGTGATATAATCCACATAACATCAAAATAAAATAGAAATGAGCAATATGTACTCTTGGCATAAGAATAGGAGCGGAATCAAAAAAAATGTCCAATCAGATCCACCGAAAGAAGTGCCAAGCCCTCTGGTCAAAAAGGGTAAAGCCGTTTTAAAGAAAGAACGTACTACTCTCCCTTTTCGTGGTGATAATTTTGTGATTGAGGAGCATTATTATGTTTGTCTTAAAACCAGAGAAACTTTTGTCAATGATGATTTATTGCGAATTAATCTGGGGCAGGTTTATGACCAGTATGCCTCTAAATATGGTGTCCCCTCGCTTGCTGATATTGTTGATGCTGGAAGCAAAAAGAATTATTTCAAGGATATAATAAACGAAAAACCTTATGATGATGATACTTATGCCAAATATGCAACCGGCGAGATTTCGTCCCTCGAGGAGGGGAAAAAGGTTTTGGAATTCACTGATATTTGTGAATTTTTTGATCAGGTAAAGAAAGATGTGGCTAAGAAAAAGGGAAGTAATTAATTGAAAGAAAAAGCCTACAATCAACCCATAAATGCAACTTTAGGATCGTCTCTATAAATCCCCTTGCCAGTTTTAATTAGAAACTTTTCTTGGTGCAGTTTTCTTATGGCTCTATCTGGATCTCTAAATGGTTTTTCCGTGCGCTTTTTCCATTCTTCCCTTAACCATGGGACAATTTCTTTATGTTCGATATTTCTGTTCGGGTTATTTTTGAAAAACTCAATGACTAATTCTTTCTGCGTCATAGAACTGATAAAAGCGACCCTAACTCTTTTTTTATTCTCTTTTTTGCAAGATTAAAGTAGTCAACATCTATTTCTGTTCCTACCCCTTTTCTTTTTAACTTTTCAGCAACTATCAAGGTTGTTCCACTACCTGCAAAAGGATCGAATACGATATCACCTATATAACTAAATAATTTGATGCATCTGTAAGGAAGTTCTTTGGGAAAAGGTGCCGGATGTCCAATTCTCTTTTTGCTCTCACCATTGAAAGTCCATAAGCCGTTAGTATATGCCATAAATTCATCCTTCGCTATATCACTCTCCTTAGTTCCTGACGTTTTTTTCCACTGGTCTTTATAAAAGACCACAATTAATTCTACAGGCGCTATGACACATGGTGCTGATGCAGATTTCCAAGATCCCCATGCAGTTCGTTTGGAAATATTTCCTTCATTCCATATGATGGTAGTCTTGTATTGCCAGCCGATGTTCTTGGCTATATTGGTTAAATCGGCACCCACAGATTGATGACCTCCTTTATTTTTATCCAAAGGTATATTGAGACAAAAACGAGCTTGTGGCCTACTCAATACGAAACATTTTTCCATCCATTGGCGAGAAAAATGTACATAATCTGCATAACTCAGTTCATCATTGTTTGAGCTATAATTTATACCGACATTGTAGGGTGGAGAAGTAACGATTAAATCTATAAAGGGGAAAGAAAAAATACCATCAGATTGTAGAATATCAGTTTGGTATAACTCAACCGAATGATGATGAAAAACTTTCTGCTGTTGCTCAATATTAATTATTCTTCCAATCAAACCAAACACTAAATTAATAAAATCTACTAGAGGAAAACAACTCGAATTTCTCGATTTGATTAACTGCCTACTGTTAATTTCAATTGATCATGAGCAAGAAAAACATTATTAGGCAATTCCAATGAAACTTTTTCATGAAACCCCATCAAATTACTGATATGGGTGAGGTAACATCTTTTAGGCTTAATTTCATCTATTAAATCCAGGGCTTCTTGTAAATTGAGATGATTAGGATGAGGTTCCTTACGAATGCACCCCAAAACCAAAACTTCAAGATTTTCTAGGTAGGATATTTTTTTTGGTTCTATAGATTTGATATCAGTGATGTAAGCAAAATCTTCAATCCTAAACCCAATAACAGGTACAACAGTGTGATTCACACCTATTGGTAAAATCCGCTTCCCTTCTAACATAAAAGGAACCAAATCATTAACTATATTTGGAATAATTTTCGGAGCTCCTTTGTATCTATAGCGTTCATCGAAAATATAATAATACCTTCTTTCTAATGATTGCAAAACCCTTTTGGTTAGATATACCGGCATTGGGCCTTGACGAAAATTATATGCTCGAATATCATCTAAGCCAGCAGTATGATCAGCATGTTCATGAGTGAAACATAGAGCATCAAGTCTATCCAGCTTTGCCCTCAAACACTGCTGTCTAAAATCTGGACCACAATCAATAATTAGATTGTAGTCATTCCACTGAATAAGTAACGAACTTCGCAAACGGGAATCTCTGTAGTCAGTTGAAAAACAAACTTCATGTTTACTAGTCAGAACTGGTGATCCGTAGGAGGTTCCCGTTCCCAAAAAAGTTATCCGAAGCATTCCCAAATATACATATTGAGATTCTTTAGAGTACATTATTTTGTAATTTTCTGCCCTAACAAAAAATGAACCGTGCCCTATTTACCCGGAGATCAAATTATGGACGATCGTCCATCAATAAACAATAAAGCTCTAAAAATAAATCTTAATAAATACATCTATGGAACCTTCGCAGAAATAGGTGCTGGACAAGAAGTTGCACGTCATTTTTTTAGAGCAGGAAGTGCTTCAGGTACAATAGCCAAAACGATGAGTGCATATGATAAAAATTTTAGCGACACAATCTATGGACAAGAAAAAAATGGCCAATACGTTTCTGAATTTAGACTCCACAAAATGCTGATACATGAAATCGGCCTTCTTGAAAAAAGAATTCCCCGTGAACAAAACCCAGAAAAAATATTTTTTACCCTAGCAAATACAGTTGCAACAATTGACTTTGCCAAACGCTACAGAGGCCATGGTTGGATGGGAATACGTTTCCAACTAAAACCTAACCAAGAATATAGTGAAATTATACTCCATGTTCGTTTCAAACAATTTGAAGCTCGGCTTCAGCAAGAAGTAATTGGAATTTTGGGCGTTAACTTAGTTTATGGTGCGTTTTACTATCATGACAGTGCTAAAGACATATTGAAGTTTCTATATGATTATATTGATCATACTTCAATTGAAATTGACACAATAAACTTTTCAGGACCCACGTTTGAAAATGTTGATAATCGATTGATGAGCTTGGAATTAGTCCGAAATAATATGACAGATGCTGTAATGTTTGACCCAAGTGGTAGCAATATCATGCCATCTAGAATATTGTATAATAAAAACATTCTTGCATTACGTGGAAGCTTCAGACCAGTAACCAAAGTCAATATAGATATGCTTGAAAAATCCTACCAAGTTTTTATACGTGAAAGAGAAGTAAAAGAAGAAAATACTCAGGTGATTTTCGAGATCACACTTTCCAACCTATTAGGCATTGGCAAAGAAGGTGGTAAAATTGATGAAAAAGATTTTATGGATCGAGCAAGACTTCTTGGCTCATTAGGGCACACAGTAATGATTTCAGACTTTCAAGAATATTATCGTTTGGTCAGTTATTTTTCAGAATACACCAAAAAACAAATGGCATTGTGCATGGGTGTTGACAACTTTTTAAAGATCTTCGAAGAAGATTACTACCAAAGCGTAGAAGGTGGAATTTTGGAGGCCTTCGGTAAAATGTTCCGAAATTATCTCAAGGTATATCTATACCCTCTTCGAGAAAAAAAAACTGGAACAATTATTCAATCCAACAATTTGAAGCTCAATCCTCGCATGAAAGATTTCTATAAGTTCTTCAAATACAATAATAAAGTTGTAGATATTTTCGACTTTGAACCTCAATACCTCAATATCTTTTCCAGGGAAATTCTCAGTCAAATCAATAGTGGACAAAGTGGTTGGGAAGAAAAACTTCCAAAGGGAATTGCCCAACTAATCAAAAAAGAAAAAATGTTTGGATTTCAACCATAATATAAATACCGACTGAGGAAAAGATGATTCCCGTACAAACTCAGTCACCCTAAAACAAAAATCGAAGTGCTCGTAAAACTATTGTAAAAGACTCTTTTCAATCTAAACAAACACCCTCAGAACAAAATCATCCCAATAATTCTAAAATTTGATTGACATGATCTTTAGTTTTTACTTTATCAATTCGATGCGAAACCACACCATTTTCATCAATCAAAAAGGTAGTCCTCTTGATGCCTAAAAATTCTTTTCCCATAAATTTTTTTAACCCATAAACACCAAAGCCCTCAACTATTTCCTTTTCGGTATCCGCCAAAAGGGGAAATGGAAGACAATGTTTCTCAGCGAAATTCTTTTGTCGCTTTATACTATCCTGGCTCACTCCAAGTAAACTATATCCCTTGTCTGTTAGATCTTGATAACCATCCCTCAAATTTTTAACTTCAATGGTACACCCTGGTGTTGATGCCCTTGGATAAAAAAAGACGACGAGTTTTTGACCTTCGTACTTCTTGAGTGAATGAACTTCACCATTGTGGTCCACAACCTCAAAATTTGGTACTTTTTCTCCGATATTTAACATGATGTTAATTTTGAAGCCAAATATAAAAAAACACTCATCCAATTGAATAAAAAACAACGAGTACAATACACCATAAATAAACTTGAAGAATTATATCCTCAGGTAGATATACCATTAAAACATAAAGATGAATATACTCTATTGATTTCCGTACTATTATCAGCTAGAGCGACGGATGCCATGGTCAATCGCATTACTCCTCTGCTCTGGGAAAAAGCATCAGATCCCTACCAAATGACAAAACTTTCAGTAAATGAAATTCAAGACATTATAAGGCCTGTTGGGTTATCCCCGATGAAGGCTAAGGGAATCTACGAATTATCTCATATCTTGATTGATAAATATGAAGGGAAAGTACCTAATACACTAGAACAACTCAAAGAATTACCAGCGGTCGGACACAAAACAGCAAGCGTTGTCCTATCCCAAGCTTTTGGCGTTCCTGCATTTCCAGTTGATACACATATTCATCGTTTAATGTACCGATGGAATTTCTCAAACGGAAAGAGCGTACAACAAACTGAAAAAGATGCTAAACGGCTTTATCCAAAGTACTTATGGGGTAAACTACACCTACAAATTATCTACTATGGAAGACAGTTTAGTCCAGCACGAAATTGGAGTTTACAAAAAGATATCATCACTAGAACTATCGGAAGAAAGACCTTATTAAAATAATACTGAAATCAAATTAAAGATTAGTTGGATGATAATGTTCCGATGTCTTGAGTTAATTTTGTAGGTTGATTTCAATGATAGATCTGAGTCATTCCGACCCCCGCAAACACCTAATCATCAAAGGAGCTCAGGTACACAATCTAAAGAATATTGATCTGGTATTGCCTCAGAAGAAGTTGATAGTCATCACCGGACTCTCAGGTTCTGGGAAAACATCAATTGCTTTCGATACTATATATGCAGAAGGACAACGACGTTATGTTGAAAGTCTCTCTGCTTATGCTCGACAATTCATGGATCGGATCAACAAACCCAAAGTTGACTACATCAAAGGACTTGCACCCACTATTGCTGTTGAACAAAGAGCACCAAGAGGCAACAAAAGATCCACCGTAGGTACCAAAACCGAAATCTATGACTATCTAAAACTTCTGTACGCCCGGGTAGGAAAAACCTTTAGTCCCAAAACTGGCCAAGTGATAAAAAGTCAAACAGTAACCGATGTATTAGATTATATAAAGACATTATCTCTCGGAGAGAAATTGGCCATCATGACTCGTATTGATGCTGATTCAAAAAAAATTGCCAAACAGAAAATTGCCTATTTGATTAACCAAGGATATGTCCGATCATTCTACCAAAATCAAATCATCAAATTATCTGAGCTATACAAACAATTAGATTCCAAGAAATGTAATTTTTCAATTGTAATAGAACGAACTATTCTCAAAAATCAAAAGGATTATTACCATAGGCTTGCCGATAGTATCTCCTCAGCTTTTGAATTAGGTAATGGCTACTGTCAAGTACTCAATTTTTCTAATCTTGAAATCAAAGATTTTTCTAAACATTTTGAATCAGAAGGTAAACGGTATACGAAACCTTCAGTCCACTTCTTTAGCTTTAATAATCGACTCGGTAGTTGTCCGGAATGTAATGGTCTAGGAGAGGCTTATTGTATTTCTCATGATGTTATTATTCCAGATAAAACCCGTTCGCTAATAGATGGCGCTATTGAGCCCTGGGAAACATCCGACGACCATTCTTTATTTTACGATATGCTCATCAACAATGGAAAAGAAGCGGGCATTCGTGTAGATGTTCCCTATAACCAGCTTTCAGAAAAAGAAATCGATCTTGTTTGGAACTGCAGAGATAATTTTATAGGTATCAATCCTTATTTCGAGGAATTGAAAAAACAAAGCTATGATATTGGCTACAGAAGAACATTATCAAGGTACAGCGAAAACACCACTTGTTCTTTATGCAAGGGTTCTCGACTGAATCAAGAAACAAATTATGTAAAAATTGGGGGCAAGAGTTTGTCTGAGCTTCTCCTTTTACCCATAGACCAGTTAAGGGATTTTATTTCTTCCTTAACACTATCTGAGTATGACAAAAAAATTGCTAACAGGTTACTTATTGAAATAACAAATCGCCTTTCATATCTTGAAGATGTTGGGTTAGGGTATTTGACTCTCAACAGACCATTTAATTCTCTCTCAGGGGGAGAGGCACAAAGAATTCAGCTTGCAACAGGACTCGGAAGTAGCCTAGTAGGATCAATATACGTCCTTGATGAGCCATCTGTGGGACTCCACGCCCAAGACACAAAAAAATTAATCAGCATACTGAAATCTCTGAGAGATCTCGGAAATACAGTAATAGTGGTGGAACATGATCAAGACATCATTTTGAGCGCCGATCATATAGTAGATGTGGGGCCGGAAGCAGGTACACTCGGTGGAGAAATTATCGCCAGTGGGTCGTTAAAATCAATATTAAAATCCAAAGGATTAACTGCTTCCTACCTCAATGGCTCAGCTCAAATTTATAGGAATAGCCAAATTAGAAACCCCAAAGAGTTTATAACCATAAAAGGGGCACAAGGAAATAATTTGAAAAATATCGATGTTGGATTTCCCCTGAACTGTTTCACTGTTATCTGTGGAGTCTCCGGCAGTGGAAAATCTACTTTGGTCAAACAAACCCTTTTTCCAAAAATCCAACAAATACTAGACTGGAGTCCCGTTGAACCCCTTGAATTTCAATCAATTGAAGGTCCAATAGGTTCTCTTGATAGTATTGAATACGTTGATCAAAAAATTCTGAATAGATCCTCAAGATCAAATCCGGCTACCTACATTGATGTTTGGAAAGATTTAAGACAACTTTATGCCCAACAACCGATTTCAAAATTGATGAACTATCCCAGTAGCAACTTTTCGTTTAACGTAGAAGGAGGGAGATGCGAAGAATGTGAAGGTGATGGCTATTTAACAATTGAAATGCAGTTTATGGCAGATATTCATCTTAAATGTGAACATTGCCATGGCACACGATATAAAAAGGAAATCCGACAAGTGACTTTTAATGAGCTTTCGATTGACCAAATACTGGAACTGACAGTTGACGATGCTATCTCTTTCTTCACAAAACACAACCAATTAAAAATCTCAAAAAAACTAAAACCGCTGCAAGATGTAGGAATGGGGTATGTCAATCTTGGACAGTCTTCCAATTCATTATCCGGAGGAGAAGCCCAACGATTAAAACTGGCTTCTTTTATCAGTCAGACTTATGGAAGAAAAAGAAATTTGATGGTGTTTGATGAACCATCGGTTGGTTTACATTTCCACGATCTGAAAAAATTGATACGATCATTTGAATTGTTGATCGAAAGAGGTAATTCTATTATCGTCATTGACCACAACATAGATTTGATCAAATGTGCAGACTATCTCATAGAACTTGGACCTGGGGGAGGTCATAAAGGAGGACAAGTATTGTTTCAGGGGCCTTATGATCAAATTTTCAAACAAAAGCAATCAATAATAAGACCTTACTTGACCCAACACCTTAATGGACACCCCAGAATAAATTGTACTGAAACAGAGAAAATAGAGTAAAAAACTCTACTATCTGCTTTGTCTAATAGAATCAGCAATGCTCTTTTTTAATTTAGAATAAAATTTGATTAAATCAGAGGATAAATTGAATTGAATAACCCCCACAAAAAATAAAATCGATAACAAAATAGATTGAACCAGTATATTTTGGAGGGGGCTTAAACTAAATCTTATAAGATAAACTCCCAAAAAACTGAATCCAATAAGCCCTAATATACCCAAGGTGTTTTTTGAGTATGGACCAATTCGGAATTTTATGGCGATCAACAAAAGCTTGGCGGCATTCATTAAAAAGATGATTAGTATTGTAGCATATGCAGCCCCAAGCATACCATACCATTGTATAAAAAAAAGGTTCAATATAACAGCCAAAATAGCTGAAATCAAAGAAAACCAAAAGACATATATATAATGGGATGAGTTGGTAATAATCAAATTGATACAACCCAAAGATGCGTTGAAGAGTTTGCCTACTGAGACTATCCATACCACAGCTAAGGCAGTAGAATAACCCGGCTGAGAGACCAATTGATATAGTTCGTCAATATTGACCAATATCAAGGTGAAAATAAAACCTGATACAATTAATTGACTATCAGCGCTCTTAGTTAATAATGACTTAAGTTGAGGTCTATTTTGAGTATTTAATGCTTTGGCCACTAGTGGACTAACAATCTGCGATAGTGATCTAAATGGAACTTCAATTACCGCAGCAATATAGATGGCAACCGTATAATATGCTACTTTTTTGTTTCCCAAAAAATGATTGATTTGGGCTTTATCAATGTCTAAAATATAAGAAGCTGCTACTGCCGAGAAAAAAATCATTAGACTGTAGCTAAGAATCTGTTTGTATTTTGTTGGAAATCTAAATTCAAACTTTGGAATATAGACCATTAAATTGAAAATAATAATCAAGAGTAGCCTCAAATAATAAGCACCAAATAGAAACCAGAGAAATTCTTGAAAGCCTATCCATCTAAAAGTATAAGCGAGCAATAAAATAAATATGATTAGTCTGGGATATAATTCTTTGAGAAAATTCCCAAATGTAGTCTTGAGGTGAACTCTAGACCAATTATACAATATCTCAAAGTATGCTGTAGCTATAGCAATACCCAAAATCATCCATAAATAGCCTCCCAAAACTTGGTTTTGGTCAATAAACCAAGCTAGCACGCTATGATAATCAATCAAAAGCCCGAGACCGATCAGAGCAATCAATACAAAGGGTAAGAAAACAGAAAGGCAAAGCAACCTATCACGTTCTTCTTTACTGGTTAACATTGAAAAATAACGAATAACTGCATGTTGAAGTCCCAGAGAAAGAAATGGTTGAATCAAGTTTGAAAAAACCAAAATGCTGATGACTAATCCATGATAGCTTTCTCCTACCTTGTTAGGGTATAAGTATAAAGTATTTACTGCCCCAAGCAAAAAAGCCAATCCTATACTTAGGATATTTATAAACGACTGTTTAGCAACTAAACTCAAGGAAGCCTCATTTACTAAAACCTAATACAGATCTTCTCCAGTTGAATATCACAAAGGATAATACTATAGACAAAAACAAAACGAGAGATATTACAGTCAAACGAGTTCCCGCCTGAATCACCTGTGGTTCAAATCGAAACTCTATGAGGTTTTCACCTTTAGGTAGATAGACCCCACGTAGAAGATAATTTACATTATATATAGGTGCAGGCTGACCATTGATAGTTAGTTTCCAACCATGGGGATAATACATTTCAGAAAAGACCACAAATTGTTCTATGTCTGAAATAGAGTGATACTTTAAATAATTGGGACGATACTTTACCAATTCGATTTTACTTAGACTATCTTTAGTAAACTTTAAGGGAATTTCAGGTGTAAGCTGATTTTCAATTATCAATGCTGTATGCTCTAAATCTAGAGAGTCTAATCGCTTCAGCATCAAATCATAATCTTCTAAAAGTTCAATTTTTTCAATGAACCATGCATTCCCAAAAACCTCTGTATTTTCTTGTGACATCAGTTCTCCTGATTGATTATCAGGATAGATGAAGTATTTGACATTGAGCATGGAAAATACATCGTTATTTCCGTTTAATATATTGTAATCATAGAGATCTTGAATTTTTCTAGGCTTAGCGGCATGATATCCCCCCAAAGAGTTGTGAAAAAAAGCATCTCGAGCACCCACTAGACCAGACTGAAGATTGTACACTCGAAATCTGGTAGTATCTTGAAGAATGAATTTATCGGAAGAAGTCATCTCGAAATAAGATTTGTCAATCTGCTTGTCAATAAATAAATTGCGATCTATATATCTATTTGAAATACTGATTAAATCAATCACCACAATTAACCCGACCAATATCAATGTATTAGACCATCTGATTTTTTTAACATGAGAATACAAAAGAACTATACAAAGTGATCCGATGAATATAAAACCTCTTAATAGGTCTGCGTTGTATAGTCTTTTTCGATCAGCCTTTAGGCTTTCTACAAAATTGTCCCCATAGCTCTGACGATAAAACGCATCGTTTAACGATTCAAAACTGTGAAATCCCTTAGATAAATAAAGCAACACAATTACTCCTCCCACAACATATAATGCTCTAAGTAAACTGGCAATTTTAACCTTTGGTAAGGCTTTAGAATAATGATGCAATCCCAGCATTGCTAGAATTGGAAAACAAATTTGAAGGATTATCTGTATAGAAGAAACGGCTCTAAATTTGTTGTAAAATGGAACGAAATCAATAAACAAATCAGTCAGTATGGGAAAGTTCTTACCCCATGAAAGAAACAACGAGAACAAAACTGCTATACACAGCCAAATCTGTAGTGGTCCGATAAAGATGAGCAGACCCAATATAGTCAAAAAGAAAATAGTTATTCCTATATATGCGGGTGCTTCTAAAATGGGTTGATTCCCCCAATAGGTTGGGACAGCTTTTATAGCTTGGTTAGCAGTTGCCGAATCCACACCATTTTGGATTAAAAACTGATAGAAATTGCTGTTTGTTCTCAGATTTTCTCTCGAACCACCTCCCTGGATTCGAGGGAAGATAAGATTAAAACTCTCGAACAAACCATAACTATATTCTGTGATATAATCATAGTCCAGACCTGAGGAGACTTCTTTTGGTTGATTGTCAGGAGTAAACCTAAGCTCACTTTTTCCTCTTGTACTAAATGATGCGTATTCGGAAGTTGCCAATAAAGAAGTGGAATTGAACCCAATAGCTATGATTCCCGAAAGACCCATAATGCCAACTGTTTTGAGTATTTGGTTGTACCCTCCTTTTTTAATTATTACAATTGCATTGTAAACAAAACATATACCCATTAAAAATAAAAGGTAGTACGTCATTTGGTAATGATTGGATCGAATTTGAAGGCCTAAAGCAATAGTGGTTAAAATAAAGCCTATCAACCACCTTTTTTGAAACAATAAGATCAACCCGGCGATAACAAGGGGGATGTACCCTATAGCTAGAGCTTTTGTATTGTGACCTACTTGAAGTATTATGAGTAGATAAGTAGAAAATGCAAATCCAAAAGAACCTAAAAAAGCATATCTCCAATTGATATTTAGTACCAAGAGAAGCAGATACATTGAAGCCAAATAAAGAAATAAGATATGTGCAGGTCTAGGAAGTAAGCGGATCAACTGATAGCCAGGTTCTAAAATATCCATGGGATATTTTGCCCCGAGTTGATAGGTTGGCATTCCTACAAAGGCATTGTCTACCCAATAGGTCTCTAATTGATGGCTCTGGCGATATTCCTTTAGTTGCCGAGACATTCCTTGGTATTGAACAATATCTGACTGAATTAGAGTTTTTCCTTGAAGAAGGGGAAAATAAAAAATCAGGGAAGTGATGATAAAAGTTGATAAAACCCCTGTGTGTATCGCCACTTTAAGAATGAATCCTTGGCGGATAAAATTTTTATAATACTTTCTCAAATTGTGCTAAATTAAAGAGCAAAAACTAGACGTATTTATATACTTTTATTTTTTGGAAATTTCGTAAAAAAACCATTACACAAGAAGCCATAACCAATCTCTTTAACAATTGAAAACTTTTATGAAGAATCAAAAGGTTTTACCAGAGTTGAATGGGAATTTATCAGACCCAATAATTGGGGATACGACACATTATTAAGTCTGAAAGTAATTTAGAATGACTGTTTGATAACCTTAGAAAATCGATTTTTAAGCATTAGAACATTCCGTATATGTATTTTAGCACAATAATAAAGGGATGAATAAGTCGATATTGTTTACATTTCTTTTGATTTGTTATAACATAATAGCCCAGACTGATCAGCCTCTTAATTCAAATGGGCCTGGAAATACGGAAGGAGTTCACACCATAGTTCCGGGAGTATTTCAGATTGAGGCCGATTTAAATACAATTAATTTTTCTGAATTTGACAAAAGTTTTGTCTTCAGTAAACTCGGTCAAGGTAATAGTTATGGAGGTCTAAGACCATCTCTTACCCTTAGAGCTGGAATAAAATTCCTCAACTCAGAGCTTATTTTTTCAACAACAGCAAACATAGGTAGATTTAGTAATAATCTTATACTTTCTAAAGATGATCACAAGTTACCTAAACACATTGAATTAATAGAAGAAGGAAACAAGAATGGCACATATACAAAAACCAATTTTGATGAAGTTGTATTATTTGTTGGATTCAAAACGTTCCTTTATGAACCAAAATATACTTTAGATAATCCTGATATTTATAGTTGGAAGAGGAATAACAGTCGTATTAGCTGGCGCAGGATAATCCCTGAAGTAGCCATATCAGCAGGTATTGATTTAATGCCATCAATAAATAGATTTGATAGGTTTTATGAAACTTTCAGAATCTTTCAGCATGATGACAAGCCTGGTATCGTCAATGAGAATTTCAATGAAAAGCATAAATTTCCTGCTGAATTTATTACTGGAAGAATTAAGATAATTACCCAACACACATTAAGATCAAATATCACCCTAGTTACAAATACGGAGTTTTCAAATATTTTTACCCGGCAATTTTTCTACCCCCCTGATTTTACTTTCAATGCTTCCTTGAATATTAATTTAAGTTTGCAGTGGGGATATTTTGTTGAAATGGAAAATTTCCAGAGAGTACTTGAGTATTACAATGAAGAAGGTAAACAACCTTGGCCTACTTATACCAGATATTTCAGGACGGGATTAGCCTATTTAATCAACAATGATGTACAGATAAATACTGCTATAACCAGTTCTGCAGCCCGGGATTATCCTGGACAATTAAATTTTTCAGTTGGATGTACTTTCAGATTAAATTAATCCGTGGTAAATAAGTATTAAATTGTTCACCTAGACCTAGATAGACAAGTTATTTGTAAATACTCAGCAATCCTTGGCCATTTATATGCAATCGAAAATAATTGTCAAGCCTGTTTGTACCAGAAGAGACTATATAACTTTTGTAAAATTTCCTTTTAAACTATATAGAAAAAATTGTCTTTGGGTTCCCCCATTGATTATAGATGAATTAAATACACTAATGCCATCTCGGAATCCAGTCTATAAAAATGCCGATGCGGAATTGTTTCTGGCTTTTCAAAATAACGTTCTGGTTGGGCGCATTGCTATAATTATTAACTGGCTTGAAGTAAATAAACTTAAAAAACGAAGGGCTCGTTTTGGATGGTATGATGTGATTGATGACATTTCTGTTTCTCGTGTACTTTTTGACCAAGTTGAAAAATTCGCTCATAAACATAAAGCGGAAATCATAGAAGGTCCAATGGGTTTTTCAAATTTCGAAAAGGCCGGTTTACTAACTTATGGTTATGATAAAATGCCCACTATGGCTACCTTGTATAATAATCAATACTATGTAAATCATTTAAGGGAACTAGGATTTAAGGAAAGCCTCAAATGGGTAGAGTATGAAATTGATTATCCAGATGAGGAAAAGCGAAAAGTATTGAAAAAGTTTTCCGATTTAATTAAAAAGCGTTATAAACTGAAGATTGTAAAGCTAAGAAGCTCCAAAGAAGTCATTCCTTATCTATATGAATTATTTGAACTGATTGAGGCCTCATATAAACTTCTAGAGACATATGTACCCATAGAAAAATCACAGATTGAGAACTACAAGAACCGATTTTTGAAATTTATCTCACCTGAATATATCAAGCTGGTTATAAATAATGATGGGAAGTTGGTTGCATTTTCCGTAACTATTCCTTCATTAGAAAAGGCACTGATTAAAGCTAAAGGGAAGTTGTATCCCCTTGGAATTTTTTATTTAACCAGAGCACTTAGAAAAAATAATAAGGCAGCATTCTATTTGATTGGAATTCATCCTTTATATCTGGGAAAGGGAATTCCATCAATAATCTTTGATGAAATGGCAACGGTCTTTTCTAAAAATGGAATTCAAACTTTTGAAACCAATCCTGAGTTGGAAACAAATATAGAAGTTCAGCAGCTGTGGAAACGATATGAACCTAGGATACATAAGAAAAGGGCTACTTTCAGTAGAGTCCTATCTGTCAAATAATTACTGCTACAACTAATTTTTTTGTTTTAAATTGTTTTGGACATTTTTTTAAATAATACCATTGTCGCTCTTTCAACCGCACCTGGAATGGGTGCAATAGCTATCATTAGAATCTCTGGACCGAAGGCACTAAAAGTAGTACGCAGAAATGTCAAAACACGCTCAACTATTGACGTGCCAAATAAATTGATAAGAGGAGAATTCTATTACGGAGGTGATCTTTTGGACCAAATTATGGTGTGCTATTTTAAAAGTCCAAATTCTTATACGGGGGAAGATGTCATTGAAATTTATTGTCATGGTTCAATTTATATTCAACAAAAAATCCTTCAATGTCTAGTTGATGATGGACTCTTTATGGCACAACCTGGGGAGTTTACCTTACGGGCTTTTCTAAACAAAAAAATGGATTTAGCTCAGGCTGAAGCTGTGGGAGACTTGATTGCTTCTGAATCTCAGGCAAGTCATCGGCTGGCTTTCAATCAGCTTAAAGGCAACTATTCTGAAACCCTTTCATCTATCAGAAAGGAACTTATTGAGTTTAAGTCTCTCATTGAGTTGGAGCTAGATTTCAGCCAAGAGGATGTGCAATTTGCAGATCGACATAAGCTAGTTTCTCAATTGGCTTTAGTAAAAAAACAAATCAAAATGCTCATTGATTCTTTTGCCTACGGGAATGTGATTAAACAAGGAATAGGCGTGATAATTGTTGGCCGTCCAAATGTTGGAAAATCTTCTCTTTTGAACTTACTGCTCAATGAATCAAAGGCAATTGTTTCACAAATACCTGGCACTACCCGAGACAGCATTGAGGACATCTTTATTTATGGGGGTTATAAATTTAGATTTATAGATACCGCAGGCATTAGAAAGACAGATAACATCATTGAGTCTATGGGAATAAAAATTGCTATCGAAAAGGCTCAAAAGGCTCAATTCTGCATTTATCTCTATGATTCATTAGAAGTTGGTTCCGATGAAATATTGAATGATATCAACAATGTTGTTCGGCCTCAGTCCCATCTTTTGGTGGTAGAAAATAAGATCGATCGTTTTTTTACATCTGATCAGAAAATTGAATCTCGGAGAAAAACCAACCAATCGGAACTAAAACAAGAACTAAAAAAACTTGGGAGTATAACCTACCTAGAAACCTCAAATTACATACCCTCTACTATTAAAAAGCTCACAGACAAATTGGTTGAATTGGTGGAGGAAAAAAAATCAGATTCTTCGGTTGTAGTCACAAACATTCGTCATTATCAAGCACTAAAATTAGCTTTAGAAAGTCTTGATCAGGTAAAAATTGGGATTGAAAAAAATCTAAGTGGAGATTTACTCAGTATTGATTTAAACCAATTGATAGAATGCATTGGTCAAATTACAGGAAACATTGATATTGATCAAGATATCTTGGGAAACATATTCGGAAATTTTTGTATTGGGAAATAAGAACTAACATCAAAGGAGACTATAAAGAAGTAAAACCAAAAAATGAACGCTCCAACTTACTTTATCTTCACATACAAACATTAAGTAGTGAATGATTTGTACATTATTTACAAAACTTCCAACTCAATTAAATAGTACCTCAGATCTATCTTTTAAACCTCTTTATACTTGTGACAGTGTGCCAAAATATGTGTAAAGATGTAAAAGTGGGTTACCAGATTTCCATACAAATATAAGAAAATTTTTTAATACTCTTCTATTTCTTTTTACGTTGGATTTTTCAGCGAACAATACTTATATATACTCGTGGGGGCTTTGCCCAAAGTTTTCTTCCAAGCATCCTCCCCCAAACTCTGAAATAATTACAAAGCTTATTGCAAAGCATATCAAATCTATTAGACTTTACGCAAGTTTGTCAAAATGGACATTCAAGTATTGATAATCAACCACTTATAAATCTATCCACTACAACAAAGCTCTCTTAGATGAACTGTTTTGATCGGTTCACCAGGAAAAATTATTTGGTCAAGATATCCTGTCAATAAAAGGAGAAGGCAGCCTTATTTTGTTTTGATTTTGGGGATATTGATTTTTGTTTGTATAGGCATAAAGTACAATTTTGCGGAGGCTAAGATAATAAAAAACCTAAACCTAAAAATATATATCCACTACAACGGGGATTTCAAAACAAAATTATATATATGGTATTTAAATCTCTTTATGAGTATAAATATGACAACAGAAAGGATTGATAGTTGTAAATTATTCAATAAAATGACTAAAAAAATTTTTTAGGAAAGAAAAAAAATGCCCTTTTGACGAACTTGCGTTTAGATTCCTTTTGATTCGTATGGTCTCTGCAGAAGTGCAACTCCTACCCGGATGTTGGATTATTGACGACGAAACAGGACCTTCTTTTAAGCAGGTTTTTTATTTATACCTGCTATTAAGAGAGCCATGAGGGCTTCTACCTAGGATGGGATCTTCTGCTTGATTTCTTTTTGAATGTACTGGAGAGAGTGAAGAAATAACGACAGTAAATTTTACGCACTTTCTCCCTCTATGGTTAGTTGTTAGACCTTATTGGTCTCCAAAACAGAAGTAAAGTTGTCGGTAAAGTAACAGTTTGAAACAGCAATTTTTCAAGCCTTTTAAGGGTTTTGGTCTTATTTTTGCCCCGAAAGTCAGGCATAAAGATTACATTAGGCTATATGTTGGACACAAATGCTATGGAGACTTTTTTCATATGGAATGATCATCGGTAAAACGGCTTTGAAGTTGTCTAAGGGGGAACCCCCATCAGTGCTTTAAACTTTTGGTTAGGTGTGAGGTACTGGAATTTCCTGACGGGTCTATTATTGAGGTAGTCTTGTATCTGTTTGATTCGTTTCTCAGAAACATCGGTTAAATCCTTTCCTTTTTCGAACCATCTCCGGATGACCCCAATTCTATTTTCCACCGTACCTTTATCTTGTGAGGTATAAGGTCTTGTAAAGTAGGTGGGTATTTTAAAGGTCTCGGTAATCAGATAGTGCTTGGCAAATTCCAATCCATTATCAAAGGTGAATGATTTGATTTTCTGGTGTCCGAAGTCTGAGACCCATTGCATGATTTCTTGAGCGGTGTTATCGGCATTTTTATTGGGAAGCTTGATCAGCTTGGTAAGAAGCGTCGTTCTATCCACTAATACCAATAGAGGAGGTCCTGTTTTCTTTCCGATCATCAGATCTACCTCAAAGTCGCCAAAGCGGGTACGTTCTTCTATGATTTGAGGACGCTTATCTATTGGTTCTCGGTGTTTAATCTGACTTCTATTTCCCTTGTAGGCACCTCTCTTGGTTCTTCTTCTGGCATGACGTAAATACAGGTATAGCTTTTTATATCTGAACTTCCCCCCTATTTTTCACTAATATGGCTTATTTTGATTGATTTCATGAAGAAATTTGAACAAATTTCAGGTTTTTTCATTGATTTTTGAGAGTTTTCTAGGGATTTCGACTCTTTTTTACTGATTTTTAAATGTCTATATGTGTTTTATATGTATATCCGAAGGAATTTTACCCGAAATTTGCTGCCCATGTATAAATGACTGAAAATTTCTTATAAAATAATTCAATAAAGCCTATTTTATCCAATTATTTCCTATATTTGCTACCTATATGTATAACCATTAAAATTTTATTACCTACCCATGTACGTAGCTCGAATACCAAATCGAAAATCTAAGCCCACATGGCTCATCCGTGAGTCCAAATGGGACAACGGTAAAGTCATCAAAACCACCATCGCTAA